>JAADCZ010000119.1 GCA_013154175.1 Thermodesulfobacteriota bacterium | reverse complement strand
AGGGGGTGATGATCGATCACAGCGTCAAAGTTGATATTGGCAAATTCCTTTCTGTGAGTAGGCTGAGAATCCAAAAGTACGAACTTCGTGTACTGGTCCCTTTTAGTGCCCCTCAGTGGCTGCAAGGGAATCTTCAGAATGTCGCGCATGGCGATATTGTTGAGGCGCTTGATCTGATTTGGATGGACAATGGTTATTTCACTGACCCTGCGGCTGAGAAGCCTCTTGACTGCAAAGGCAGATGCCATCGAGTCTGGATCGGCCACAATGACGATTAGCACGGCATCGTCTCTCTTAAAGAGACTAAGAAATTGTTTGAGCCTTTCCTTGTTGGATAACCTTCTAATGTGCCTGGCTATGGCACTGTTTGAAGGCGTTTCTTCGGAGTTGTTTTTACTCATAGTAAAAAGGACTTTTCTGATATTGGCCTGCAACTCTAGTGCAGGCTGTACTCCCCTTAGATTTCAAGATACTTTCTTTGATTGATATGAGTCAAGACCTTTGTGATCAATTGCCAGACCTGTTTGTGCACTTTTTCAAAATACCTTAGAAAATTATCACAATCACATTGCCTTTTATGAGATGGGACCTATCTTTTTCTTCAAATTTGGCTATTAGCGATAAAGGAGGAAAAAATGTCTGATAGTATCATAGTTCAATGTCCAAATTGCGGTACGAAGAATAGGGTGCCTGTCGAGAAAATGTCTCTTGGCCCAAAATGTGGCCGCTGCAAGGCCCCTTTGCCGGTTCCTTCTTCACAAGGACCAGTCATATTAACTGATGCCAATTTTGATGCAACGATATCTTCGGCTCCTACGGCGCTCGTGGATTGCTGGGCACCTTGGTGCGGGCCATGCAGGATGATAGGGCCAGTCATTGAAGAGTTGGCCAAGGAGTTTGCCGGTAGGGCACTCATAGGAAAACTCAATGTGGATGAAAATCCGATGGTTGCCCAAAGGTATCAGATAAGGAGCATCCCAACCTTGCTCTTCTTTAAAAATGGACAGCTCTCTGATACCATAGTGGGTGCAGTGCCGCCTGATCAGATTAGGGCAAAACTGCTATCCCTACTATAAGAAGCGCAAGAAAGGTGAGACAATAAATGGGGCAAGGACTCGGATTTGGACAATGCAAGAAGATTTCTGAAAAAGACATAGATCATGCCTGGGAGGACGTGTTGGTTCCTCTCGGGCAGAGAAGTTACCATATTTATATTGGCCCAGGGGTCCTGCTCGAAACCCCAAAGTATCTCAAGGGCCTTGGTTCCTTCCAGGGCCCCTTTATCATCACAGATACGACGGTTGAGGAATACGTTGGCCATGACCTTTTGAATGTGCTCAAGCAGGAAGGTTTCGAGCAGGCCACCATGTTATCGTTTCCTGCAGGAGAGCAGTCGAAGAACATGGATACCGTGGTGGACCTGGCCAGGCGGCTCCTGAAGCACGGATGTGACAGAGGGGGCCTCCTCCTTGCCCTTGGAGGCGGGGTGACGGGTGATATTTGCGGATTCCTTGCCTCAATCTATATGAGGGGCATCGATTTCGTTCAGCTCCCAACCACCTTGCTCGCCCAGGTGGACAGTTCTGTTGGGGGAAAGACTGGGGTTGATCTGCCAGAGGGCAAAAATCTTCTAGGCACCTTTGCCCAGCCCAAAATGGTTCTTGCAGACATTGGTGTGCTATGCACCCTGCCGGCAGAGGAGATAAGAAACGGAATAGCCGAAATAGTCAAATATGGCATGATCAAGGACAAGGAACTATTTGAGCGTCTGGAAACTGACTGGTGGGATGTGATAAATCTCGAACCCCAGCTCACTGCCTATCTGGTAAAGAGGTCGTGTGAAATCAAGGCAGAGGTTGTCTCAAAAGATGAAAGGGAAGGGGGATACAGGCGCATATTGAACTTTGGCCATACCATTGGTCATGCCGTGGAGGCTGCATCCGATTATACAGTTTCCCACGGTGCGGCAGTCGCCATGGGAATGGTTGCTGTCTCCCGTATATCGGTGGAACGGGGTCTCCTTGCCAAGGAAGACCTTGAAAGGCTGATTGCCCTTCTGGAGCGTTTCGAGCTTCCTGTTCGCATACCAGAGTCCATTTCAGTAGAGGCAATACTTGAAAACATAAAAAGAGACAAAAAGGTAAAGGCTGGCAAAGTGAATTTCGTGCTCGCCAAGGGAATAGGTGACACCATCATTACGGATGATGTCACAAATGAAGAGATCGTCAGAGCACTGGAGGCGTAAGGGCCTTAAGGATTAATCTCCAAGGTATCTTTATTCTTCCAGTTTTAGGCACTGCCACCCTTTTTCAAAATGGTGGCCGTAAGCCTCGTAATGGATTCTATGCCCTGGCCCACAGTGGGTGCAGGCACATAGTCTTGTTTGTTGAAGAAACCGTGAAACGTTGGTTGGGGAAGGAGCTGGGTTTCTCCATAGATATGCCAGATGGAGTAACCCTTTCTCGTGCTTATCAGTTGAAAGTTTATGCCCACCCAGCCTGGCGAGTCCCCTGCAGGCTCGATGATGCCAGGCATGATGATTTCCAGCAGATAGTCAAATCCCTTTTCCCGGGCTAGTTGCAGCATTTCTGCCTTGTCCAGATGGTTGTCCGGGTTAAGGGCCAGGGTGCCAAATACATTTTCCTGAAGAAGCAAAGAGTGAATCAGGCTGGTGACGGATTTGCCCCATATCTCTTCTTGGTTCCCGGCCATGTAAGCAGGAACCATGAGGACCTTCTTCCTGGAAAGATCCAGGGCGCTCTGGGGCATGACATAAACATTGATTCTTGGCGCGGGTTTCAGGGGTTGCCTAGCACTTGTTGGCAATGAGAAATAGTCATTGGAGGCGCAGCCCCCTGCCAGGCCCGTTAGGGCAATCAAAACCAGAAGAAAAGTAGTTCTATAAAGGTTCGATATCATAGGAGGTGGGTACTGGTTCCGCCTCTTCCTGAGACGTTTCCATTCCTAGCAGGGCCTTTACCGATTTGGTCTTGGCAATTTCTTCTCCAGCCACAGACAGCACCTTTCCATTGTATAAGTCTATAAGCCTTGCCGTCACTATCACCGAATCAGCAGCCTTGGTATATGTGCCAACGAGTACCGCACGCGCACTGACACTTGCGGCCAGCCTTTTTGCCTTGCGGCTCAGTATGAGTTCCCCGGTGCCAGGCTGAAAATAAAGGGCCTTCGATGGCCGGACATCCTTGACGTCTGCACCAAGGCGAAAGAGTTCGCTGCCCACAGATTCAGCCAAGACCCTGCCGAACCTGCTGGATTCCTCGAGGTTGTCTATGTCCACGAATGTCGTGACGATACATGGCCAATCCCCGATTTGCCCCGATTTCATGTTGTTTTTGAGTTGAATGGCTATGTCACCGGCCACAGCAAAAATCGAATGGGATACAAAACCCACGTTGCGCGGCTGGGTTTGTCGTGCCCTGGTTTCAAGGGTAGGAGGCCGGCTGCATTCTTTTCCTTGGGCGGGGCAGAAAGTACAGCCGGCTCCTGACAGAGAAAGGAGGAGGAAGAAGAAAATGGCAACCTTAGTCAAAAAACCGGACATATCTTTTTTAAAATCTTCAAAAATGTCATGATCCCGACATTATTTTCATCTCAGACAAAGATCCCAGTTCCTTTACGGGAACGCGGACCGCAGGTACCATTTCGGGTGATGCAGAAGGCCACAAGAGCTTTTTAAGGAATGGATCCTTTCTCAGAATCTTGAGGCCAGAAGAGGCGACCATGTTGTCCTCATTTGAGATAAGTCTGGCATTTACCAAGATATATCGGCCCTTTGTAACGTATGTGCCTGCAAGGACGTACCTGGCAGAAGACTGTCTGGCCAGCTCTTGAATGTCTCTTGATAGGCCATATTCGCCATATCTTGGTTTGACCATAATTGAATCTGCCTTTCTTATCTCAACCACGTTAAAACCTGCCCTTTGAAGTTCACCCATGAGTTGTTCTGCAATATACCTGCCAAAAGGTGAGGTTTTGTAAAGATTATCTAGATCCACAAAGGTGGCCACGGCAACTGGGCCATCGGGGCCTGCTTCGTCACGAAAGTTCTCTAGGAGTTGAATGGCTATTTCATGTATCTGCATATTGAGAAAAGAGGCCTCGTCCAGAGTGGCAGGCTTAAAGGTTTGGGCCGCATGTTGGATCTGAAAGTCCTTTGGGGCAGCAGCAGGTTCTGCCTGGGGGGCTGGGGCTGCGTTGTTCATAGCCACTTGCGGATGCGGATTAGGGCTGGCTGCAGGAGCAGGCTGTCTCTGTTTTACAGGAGCTTCCTCTACTGGTTTGGCAGCTACTGCAGCAGGGGTGCTGTTTACGTTTATAACGACTGGCCCCTGGGCACTGGGTGAAGTCTTCGAACAGCCAGTGAGGCCCATCATAAGAAGCGTTGTGCAAGCACATGTCAAAATGGTTGTTATGCCTTTTGTAAATTTCATTTAGGTTATCCTCCTTCTTGCATGGAAAAATCAGTGGGATCTTCGTCAGTGGGATTTTCAGCCCCGGGCTTCTCTCCCCATGGCACCACTTTCAAAAAGGCCTTTGGAGCCTTGCATCCAAACCCCACGGGTTTTAATAGCGTGGATAGTGACTGGTCAGCAGGAATAGAGACCGCTGCCGAAGAGATGATTTTGTTTTCAGGAATGGAAATAAGACGCACATTTACCAATATGTTTCCAAGGTGAAACATGTATGTTCCTGTCAGAATGGCATCGCAATTTACCCTTGATGCCAAATCTCTAATATCGTCTGAAAGGTTGAACTGCCCCACACCTTTTTGAAGCTTCACTGTCAAGCCTCTGAGGGCTTCAACGATGTTCCAGCCACGGTGCTGAAGATAGACCCTGAGACGTTCTGGCACTGCCTGTCCAAACTTTGAGGTGCAATGCAGCTGGTTTATGTCCACGAGGCTAACTATCAAGGTCCTTGGAGGGGGAGATTTGCCAACCTGTAAATGGTCAGATAGTTGATTTGCCAGCTCTAGGGCGAGGGAGTCCAGGGGAAGCCTCTGACTAAAAGAGCTTGAGACGACTGCAAAGACAAGGATGCCCAAAAAGGCTGTCAGAAAAATGGCTCTGACAAAGCCTGGAAGCGAGTTCATAAGTTTACTGGTTTTCAAAAGGTATGGAGCCATAAACATGAAAGTCCGTCTCTTTTTCTTTTTGAACTGTGGGTTTTTTAGCAGGCAAGAACACCTTGTATGTCACGTATGTTGGAGCAGTGGGAAGCGGCTCATAACTTCTTTGGCTTCCCGCTGCGTATGTGGGGCCAAGTGTTCCCTTGCCTGCTGGGTATCTCACCGCGGAGTTTGCGTTTGGGCCATAGCCGGAAGCGGTGTCCGTACATGTTGGCCCCCGAAAAGAATCGAGCAAGGCAGCAGGCACCTGAAATACCGCCCTCACGAGGTTGTGAAGCACTCCCTCCTGGCATTCCGCAAGGGCCGGTGATGTGTTAGCAAGCAAAAAGGCCATTTGAGTACCAACCAGAATTGCTTTCCATGTTCTACTCATAGTCGACTCTCCTTTCATACTTGATGAAAAAGCAATCCAGTTGCCAAAGATGCGCAAAAAATGGCGCTAATTTTTTCTGAGATATTAAATGGTTATCTGGAAAGGATTTATGGTGGTAGTGGTAGGAGTGAAATTTTTGCTCATCTAAGGGGAAAGAAATGCCTGGCCTATTCCAAGGTCCTGGCGGCGATTTCTCCGTTTTTGAAGAAGAAGACTAGGCCCTTGGCTATTTCCTTGAGGGTAATGGAGGTGTCACATATCTTTATGGTTACATTTGGGTAGGCCTTTTCTAAGACCGTGATGGTTGCCTGGTCCATTGCCCCAAGGTTGTTTTCGAGCTGGCCAATCTTTTCCCTGTTGGATTCCATTTGTTTCAAAATTATCCGGGCTGCCTCTTCGAGGCTCTTTTTGATGGTTTCAATTTTGGCATCCGCCTTTGATCGATTCTGACACACCTTTCCCAGCTTCTGAAGGCCGGCCTCGATTTTTTCAAGTTTTTTTGAAAGGGCTTCCTGTTCCTTGATGAGGCCTTCGTAGTGGATATCCAGGAGTGGATCCCGGCCGGCAGACAGGTGCGTTGCAACATGGGCACTGGTGCCAGCGGTCTTTACCTTTATGGAGCCACCTGCCAAGATTTGCCCACCAGCCACCAGGCCTTTGGTGCCAGTGAGGGAGACCTTTCCGTGGACTTGGCATCCACCGTTCAAAATGTAGTCCTTGACCAATAGGTTTTGTCCAACAAAGACCCTTGCATACTCTATGGCACTACATCTCAAATCTCCTCCGGTTTTGACCATGGTATTCTGGGATCTTATTATCCCCTTGACTGTCACATCGCCTCCGGCAAGGACAATGGTCTCATCCTCTATGTTGCATCCTATGGTCAGATCTCCATTTGCCTCGACTGTAAAGCCGCCTCGAACAGAACCTTTTATGGTCAGTTTGTCTCCATAGAATTCGACATGCCCTGTGGAGAAATCCACGTCTCCATCGATGGTCCATTCTGTGGTAACCGAAATGGTTCCGTCATCATCTATGACTAGAGCGCCGGATTCGGCAGCAGCCATTGTGTCCTCGTTGATGAGTTCCACCAGATTGCCCAGTTTGAACGATATCCATCTTCCTGGTCGAGGTGGGACGGGCTGACCAAATATGTCTATGCCAGGCTCACCCGGGGTGGGATGAATTCGTTTGGCAAGTATTTCACCCTTGTTCACATTGTTTATCAATGCCAGATTCCTCGGGTCCCGTTCTTCAGGGCCCTTTTCCTCTTTGTGTTCCAGATACGAGTTGGCCACAATCTCTATTTTTCCATCGATGCCATCCTTTGGTTTTTTGCCTCGGGCTACAATCAGTCTGTTGCCATCCATTTCTGGAGGATCGAGGAGGCCATAGGTGATGCCGCATTCCTGTATCAGTGGGTTAATTTTATCACAAACAGGGAGAAGGTTATCGTGGTTGACGCCTTCTACATAGGCAAGGAGATTATCCTTGGATATCCGAAAGGTTGCCCCGGTATTGTCGACGGGTATGCCTAGATAAAATTTTTTATTCATCAAGTTTCAATTAGTTCCCAAACCGAATATTGTTTAAAACTATTGTGATAAGTTGTTGAAAAAACCGGCTTCGAAAACCGGTTGTTAATCTAATACTCTGCTTTTATTATCGACCTCAAATCCGTTAATAGTTAAGTAATTTTCAGAAAAAGGAGACTGGATATGAAATTTTTTATTGATACCGCAAACCTGGAAGAGATTAAAAAGGCAACTGAAATGGGAATGGTTGATGGTGTCACCACCAATCCATCCCTCATCGCAAAGGAAGGTTGTGATTTCGAAGAAAGGATAAAGGAGATTTGCCAACTCGTTCCCGGGCCTGTAAGCGCCGAGGTGGTCAGCACCGATGCCCAGGGGATGATAAAGGAGGCAGAACACCTGGCCTCTCTTGCTGAAAATATTGTGATTAAGATTCCCATGACCACAGAGGGCCTCAAGGCCACCAAGGCCCTGGGGGAGAAGGGAATTAGCACCAATGTAACCCTTGTCTTTTCACCACTTCAGGCTCTCCTTGCCGCAAAGGCAGGGGCCACGTTTGTGAGCCCTTTCGTGGGAAGACTGGATGATATCTCCACAGATGGTATGGAGCTTATTGCAGATATAGTCCAGATTTATGACAACTACGGTTTTGATACAGAGATAATTGTTGCAAGCATTCGCCATCCAATGCATGTGCTTGAGTCCGCCAGGTTGGGCGCAGATATTGCAACGATTCCCTACAAGGTCATAGCCCAACTGGCCAAACATCCGCTGACAGACATAGGTCTGGAGAAATTTTTAAGTGACTGGGAGAAAGTTCCGAAATAAGGATTGATGAAACGGACAAGGACTTGCGAACCACAAAAGCGGAGAACAAGTTACCAGACAGACAGGCCCTGGTTCATGGGGCTGGGGCCTGTTTTGATCACCATTTCGTTGTTTGTCTTCCTGCTGGCTGATGTTGCCCAAGCAGGGGCCATCTATTCCTACGTCGACAAAAATGGCGTTTATCACTTCACCAATGTTCCAACTGATTCCCGTTTTACTAAGCTAGAGATAAGACCAGATGCAGCCATAATAAGGGGTAGAGGCTATAAAAAGATTAAGGGATTTAATTTTAAATCAAAATCTTTTTCCAGTCAGGATGTTCAGGCCAGGGTAGACGCCTTTGAAAGGGAAATTCAAAGGGCTGCCGGTTTCTTTGGGCTCGATCCAGCCCTTATCAAGGCAATCATTCGTGCAGAATCTGGTGGTAATCCAAGTGCTGTTTCATCCAAGGGTGCCCTTGGACTGATGCAGCTCATGCCAAGTACAGCAAGAGAACTCATGGTCTATGACCCTCTTGACCCGGCTGAAAACATCTGGGGAGGCAGCAAATATTTGAGCTGGCTCGTTGAGAGCTTCAATGGGGACATAATTTCTGCACTTGCAGCCTACAATTCAGGCCCTGGGACAGTCGAACGCTATGGCGGCATTCCACCCTACCCAGAGACCATTCAGTACATAAAGCGTGTTTTGAGGTTTTGGAAAGAGGCCAAGAGCGACAGTTAGAGCAAACATCCCAGGTTTGAGGGCGCCTGAATCTCCACCTCAAACATCGAGACAAAAAGAATCTTTCAATCTTTTTTATTGCTGGCTTATCACTATTCCTGCTGGTTGTTAGTGAGCTCTACCTCGTTTGCGGCAAGGGAGAAGGTGCATCCATCATATTTTTGTTTTTCAACAATCACATCCCCCTTGCCAGAACATAGAAGAGCGGCAGGTTCTGAAACGGCCCCGGTCCCAACTGCCTTCATGACGGCTTCTGATGCCTCCTTCACAGGAACCTTGTTTAACTCTTCTGGAGGAAAGGATTTAAGCTCTGCCTCGAGGTAACGGGCAAGTTCCACAATGGCAGGTTCAGTGGATTTTTTGTCCAGTGTGCATACGCTCTTTACAGCCAAGGGCTGTATGCCATGGTGACGAAGAAACTGACAAGCATGTCTTCTTAGGAGCTCAGGTGAATAACCCTTGTGACAGCCGGTTCCAAGATGGATATTTCGTGTTATCAACTGGTGATGCGACGCGTTGGTTTGCGAAAGGAAGGGGCCAATAATCACGTCTGCATCGAGCTCATTATCAACCAAGGTGAAACCCTTTGGAAGTTTGGGTGCTGTGACAAAGGGTTGCAAAAATATCCGGAGGCGGCCTTCATCCCTGAAACGTGCCTGGAGCTCCTTGAGTGAGTCTTTGCTGATGGGAACCAGGTGGTTGGCCCGTGCCCACAGATCCAGTGCAGGAAGCCCCATAATATCGGACTGGGTGGTTATGACAGGGCGGGCCCCAAGAATGTTGGCCACCTTGGTGGCAAGCTCGTTGCCTCCTCCAATATGCCCAGACAGTAGACACACAACGTTTTTTCCAGATTCATCCACGGCGACGACAGCCGGGTCCGTATATTTGCTGGAGATATGGGGCGCAATGGTGCGTACTGCTATTTGGCATGCCCCAATGAAAATTATCCATGCCATTTGGTTCCATTTGGCCCCGAGGACATTTTCCCCCTTGAGTTTGCCATACGGGATGAGTTCAACGTCTTCTTCCAGGCCTGCCTTTATGGAGTTTGCCAGCCTTTTGCCTTTTTCCCCAAGATAGACAATATAACCTTTACCCTTTTCCCCTTGGGATGAGGGGGAAAAGGTGGCAACGAGTGTTTCCTCAGGGCTGACACCTTGTCTAAAGCCGTGGCTGAAGCCTTTATCGTAAAGCTTCGATGCTGCATCTTTTATGTCGCGGATTCCTTCGAGCGCCTCTCCAACCAGGATGACAGCGGTCTTTCTGATTCCAGCCTCCTCTACCTTGGTTGCAATATCTTCGAGGGTTCCAGTGATGATTCTCTCATCTGGCCACGTGGCCTTTTCAACGACTGCCACAGGGGTATTGGACGGATATCCAGCTAAAAGCTCTTTTGTCACCTGGCGTATTCGCGCAACACTCAGATAGAGTATGAGGGAGGCCCTTATCCTTGAAAGGGTTTCCAGAGACTCTTTCTCTGGAACTGGTGTCCTGCCAGTGACACGGCTTATGATTACAGTCTGCACCCTTTCTGGAAGGGTAAGTTCGCACCCAAGGGCCGCGCTTGCAGCAAAACCTGCGGTTACTCCAGGCACGACATTGTAAGGGATGGAGTGTTGCCTCAAGAGGGCTATCTGTTCTGCAATGGCACTGTAAAGGCTTGGATCCCCGGTATGGAGGCGGACCACCCTTTTGCCTGCTTCAAAGGCATCCACCATGAGGCTGATTATTTCCTCGAGGTGCATGCCTGCCGAGTTGTGTATTTCAGCCTGGGTTTGCCCCAGAACAGCCTTTGGAACAAGCGAGCCTGTATAGACGATTACATCTGCCTCTTTAAGGAGGCTGCGGCCCTTTACAGTTATGAGGTCTGGATCCCCTGGCCCGGCACCTACGAATTGTATCGGATACTTTCCACTGTGTTTTTCACTGCTTTTCCACGCTTTTCCGCCCAAGTAGTAACTTTTTAACCTCCTCCCACAACGCCTGCCATCTTGAAAATAGGAAGATACATGGCGATGATGATGGAGCCGATTGTACCACCTAGGAAGACGATCATAAAGGGTTCTATCATGCTCGTGAGGGCATCCACAGTGGCATCCACTTCCTGGTCATAAAAGTCTGCTATCTTGTTGAGCATGGCGTCAAGGGCTCCTGTGGTTTCTCCAACGGATATCATCTGGACAACCATTGGCGGGAAGACTTTGCTCTCCATGAGGGGCTGGGCGATGGAGCGACCCTCACTAATGCTTGCCTTTACCTTGCGAATGGTGTTTTCCACCACCTTGTTACCAGCCGTCCCTGCAGCCACGTTCAATGCCTCGATAATTGGAACACCACTGTTTATCAGGGTCCCCAAGGTCCTGGTGAACTTGGCCACGGCAACCTTCTTGATAAGGGGGCCAAAGACCGGGGCCTTCAAAAGGAGTTTGTCTATGAGGTATTTGCCCTTCTCGGTTGAGTAATATTTTTTAAAGGCGATAAATATTAGAAAAAGCCCACCTATGAGGATGAAAAAGTAGGATTTCAGGAAATTACTCAACTGAATGACCAACTGTGTTGGAAGTGGCAGCTCGGCTCCAGACTCAGCAAACATCTTTGCAAAGGTTGGAATAACAAAGATGAGTATGATGCTCAGTACCACGGCTGCAATGGCGAGCACGATTATCGGGTAGGTCATTGCGCTCTTGACCTTGGCCTTAAGTGCCTGGGCCTTTTCCATGTAGTCGGAAAGCCTTCGCAGAACGTCATCGAGGATACCGCCAATTTCACCCGCAGCCACCATGTTTCGGTAAAGCCTGTCAAAGTGCTTTGGATACCTTTTTAGGGCGTCTGCAAAGGTGGAGCCGCTCTCAACGTCTGATTTTATCTGCGTAAGCATCTTTTTGAATGTGGGGTTTTCCTGCTGATTTGCCAGGATGTCCAGACCCCTTACAAGGGGCAGACCCGCATCAATCATGGTTGAAAGCTGCCTCGTGAATATGACTATGTCTTTGGTTTTGACCTTTGGCTGAAGGAAACTGATGTTCTCTAAGAGGTCTTTAGGCTTTTTCTTTAGTTTTTTTATGCGTATCTTTTTCCTAGAAAGGAGAAGCCGAGCGGTTTGTTCATCCTTTGCCTCTAGCTCCCCCTTTGTTTCCTGGCCTGACGGATCAATTCCTACCCATATATAAACCGGCATTTCCGCGCTCCTGAAGACTTGGTTTTTGTTGACAAGATTTCACACACAGGAGGCCAAACCCATTGGCTTCCCAACTTTGTGCACTTATCGGCAGAAACAGCCTGGGTCTTTATGTTATTGAGGTTTGGGAAGGATTTAACCTAATCTGAAGGGACGAGGCCCTGGAATAAATCTCTCAAAAGCCAAGTTTGGACAGGATTTCCCCTTGGGGCATTCCGTCAATGAGAAAGGTCTTCTCCCTCGAGGAGGCCCCTGATTTCAACTGCACCCGGGATTTTGGAATGTTTAGGGTCTTGGCCAGGAGTTGCTGAACCATTTTATTGGCCTTTCCATCTGTTGGAGGGGCCTGAACTGCAACCTTCAGCCTGTCGCCATGAAGCCCTACAATGGCGTTGCGTGATGCCTTTGGCTGAACGTGAAGTCTGATGAGGAGCCCTTCCTTTGACTTGGTAAGAAATGGTGCCTGCCCTTTCATGGGGGAGTCGCTACTTTGCCTTTTTACAATATTCCAAAAGGGAAGGGCCCAGTTCCTGTACTTCCTTGAACATCTTGATGAAGCCCTCCCTGTCCTTTTCCTGCAATATTTTTTTCAGTTTCCTAGCGTACTTGGTAAAGGTTTCTATTGCAGTCTGGGTGTAGGGGTTACCCAGCTGGATGGTGGCGTAAAGTTCCGGGTCCTGCAGACACAAGCGGGCCACAATGTTTAGCTGTCTTTCAAAACTTGGTGTAGCCAGCTGTAAGACATGCTTGAAGTCTATGCCGTCTTCCTCCAGGGATTTGCCCAGACACAGCAGAATGAAGTGGTTGAGGGCCTGTACCCATGCCATGGAGCGGTCATGTTCCGACGGGGTGAATTCCGCCACCAGGGCCCCGTTCTCAATGAGATAGTTCTTCCACCATGAGTACCATTTTTCTCCCCGCCCAGGGCAAAGGGCAACCCTCCTGCCCTCTAGGCTGTCTTCCCCAGGGCCAAATAGAGGGTGTGTTCCGCACACCTCACATTTGCTGTGGCGTAGCATGAGTTCAACCTGTTTTTCCTTGAGGGAACAAATGTCAGTAAGGAAATGGTCTTCGGGCACGAGTGGGGCAACATCCTCCACGACCCTCGGAAATATCTCCATGGGCAGGGCCAGTATTACCACCTGGCAATTTTTAGCCAAATCCACTGGGGTGAGTTTTGTGTCAACGTCGGATATGAGTACTTCATGGCCTGTCTGGTTGAAGAGACGCTGAAACCATTGGCCCATGCGGCCTTTGCCGCCTATAATGCCTATTTGTGGCTTAGATGAGTTTCCCATTTAGTCTATCTCGAATTATGGAGTGGTGGTCAGTTATCTCGATTTGGAATCTTCTCAGCAGATGGTCAGCCAATACGAGCTGCATCATGGCCTTTAGAACTGGAACTATCCTCGGGATGGCCGAGGCATCGTGACGGCCTCCAACCTTGAGCTTGCATGGTTCGCCCTTGGTGGTGATAGTATCTTGTTCCATGCTTATGGAAGGAATTGGCTTTACTGCGGCCCTGGCGACAATGGGCTCTCCATTTGAAATGCCTGCCAATATGCCGCCAGCGTTATTTGAAACAAAGCCCTCAGGGGATATGGGATCGTTGTTTCGAGACCCCCTCGAGTAGGCTGCACCAATGCCAGAGCCTATTTCAACAGCCTTGACAGCCCCTACCGACATGAGTGCCTTAGCGATTTCTGCATCCAGCTTGTCGAATACAGGGTCTCCCAGGCCTGCAGGTACATTCATTGCCTGGACTTCCACTATTCCGCCAACGGAATCCCCCTGGGATCTGGCCTCCAGGGCCGCCTTTTCCATTTTTTCTGCTGCCTCACTATCGGGACAGAAGAGTCTGTTGTTGTATATCTCGGTCAGGTCACGCCCTTTGGCATCCACTCCAGCCATGGAGACAGTATAGGCCTCAACCCTTATATCCAGGAGGTTCAGCACGAGTTGTGCCACAGCCCCGGCAGCCACCCTTGCCGCTGTCTCCCTGCCTGAGGATCTGCCACCGCCACGATGATCCCTTATGCCATATCTTTTCAAATATGTGTAATCGCCATGTCCTGGCCTGAATAGATCCCTCAAATGGTCATAGGATTTGCTTCTTGCGTCCTTGTTCCAGATAAGCAGGCTGATAGGCGTACCCGTTGTGAGCCCTTCAAATGTCCCTGAAAGAATCTGTACCTTGTCTGGTTCCTTGCGAGACGTCTCTACAGGGCCGCCCTTGCCTGGCCGCCGCTTGTCCAGGGCGCTTTGTATGTGTTGTTCATGGAGCTCGAGCCTTGGGGGGCACCCGTCTATTACCACGCCAAGGGCAGGGCCGTGGGACTCCCCCCATGTGGTGATGCAAAAGGCCTTGCCAAAGGTGTTACCAGCCATATTTCAGAGCCTCACTAATTTCCTGGGCGATTTGGAATGGACTTTTGTCCGTGGTATCGACAACTATATGGGCATATTTTTCATAAAGGGGTTTTCTTTCCTTGTAAACCTGAATCATTTCCTCTTTGGCATCCATTTTCGTAAGGGACGGTCGTGTACGAGGGGTGTTTTTGTCAGAGCGCATCCTCTTGAGCATGGTCTCGATGGGGGCCTTGAGCCAAACTATTGCAGCCTTTTTCCTGAACTGTTCCATCACGTCTTCATGGAGTACAGCCCCACCACCACACGCCAAGACAAATTTTTTCGGGTTGTCTGCCATCTCCTTGAAGAGCTGCCGTTCCCGCTTCCTAAAGCCATCCCATCCTTCTTCTTCCACGATGTCGGAAATACCCTTGCCAGCCTCTTTTTCTATGAGTTGATCGAGATCACGAAAGGGGCAGCCAAGCATCCTGGAAAGTTCCCTGCCCACGGCAGTCTTACCCGTGGCCCTGTAACCAATTAAGAGTATCTTACCGGGTTTGTTTTTCATATCTTATCCTGTCGAGCAAGCTCCTGTTTCAGCCTTTCCCAGTACGACCAGAACCTGGGAAAGGATTTTTGAACTACTGCCCTGTCGTCAAATTCGATACCAGGCACGAGGAGTGATGCCACTGCGAAACACATGGCAATCCTGTGATCGTCATATGTGTTGACTAGAGCACCCTTGAGTGCGTCCCTGTTGCCATTTATTATGAGTCCGTCTGGCAGTTCCTCTGCCTTGCATCCAAGTTTTTTGAGTTCGTTGACCACTGCCGTTATCCGGTCGGTCTCCTTGACCCGCAGGTGTTCCACATTGGTGATTACTGTTTTGCCATTGGCAAAGGCTGCGACAACCGCCAAGGTGGGAACCACATCCGGCCATTTGGACATGTCTATCTCTATGGCCTTCAGGCTGCCAGGGGGCGGCCCTTGAACCATGGTGCCCCTCTCTGAGCGTTCAACCTTGCACCCCATCCTTTCAAGGAGGTCCACGAAGGAGGCATCACCCTGGATGGGGTGAGGAGGCATATTGGTTACGAGCACACTCGCACCTGTTATGGCAGCGGCTGCAAAGAAATATGAGGCACTGGAAGCATCTGCCTCCACAACATATTCCTTGGCTTCGTACTGTCCCTGAGGGACAAAAAAGGTGTTTTCCTGTTCAGTAACGTCTATACCAAAGTCTGACATTACCCGAAGGGTTATGTCCACATACGGCCTGGATACCAGTTTGCCGTCGAGACTTATGGTTACAGGAGCATTTGCATAGGGCGCGACAAGGAGCAGGGAGGAGAGAAACTGGCTGCTGATAGAGGCGGAAAGGCGCACGTTTCCGCCGCCTAGGCCCTGGGATTCTATGCGCACCGGCGGGCAACCCGTCCCTTTGATGCTCTCAGCCTTGACCCCCAGTTGTTCGAGGGCGTCAAGAAGGGGCCCGGCAGGACGTTCCTCCATGCGTTTTTTCCCGGTAAGTACAGTCGTACCCTTTGCCAGGGCTGCAAAAGACATCATGAATCTGATGCCTGTTCCATTATTCCCCATGAATATTTCCTGGGAAGGTGCAGCAAGGTTGCCTGGTTTGCCAGTAACGAGCCAGTTGTCGGACGAGTCGTCGATTTCGACCCCAAAGGCCCGGAGTCCGTCTCTGAGAAGCTGGGTATCTTCACTGTCCAGTGGCGATACCAGTCTGGAAGTTCCCTGGGCAAGGGCCGAAGTTATCAGGGCCCGTTGGGTAATACTCTTGGAACCTGGTAATGCTATCTCAATTGCTTTGTCTGACTGCATCTTCAAGGGCCTTTTTCATCACTTGTTCTGGTGCAGGTTGACCAGTCCAGAATTCAAATTGGGCAGTTGCCTGAAGTAGTAACATCTCCAGGCCATTGACGACCTTCTTCCCAAGAGACGAGGCATACCCGAGGAGCTTGGTCTCAAGGGGCGCATAAACAATGTCCATCACTATATCATAGTTTTCAACCCCCTTTTTTGAAAGGGGGCTGTCATCTTGCAGCTTGCCCATACCGACTGAGGTGGTGTTTATGAGGATATGACCACTGAGTCTTTCTGCCTCCTCCAAGGCAAGGGGTGTGCAACCAAACTCCTCTGAAAGCCTCTGGGCCTTCTCAATGGTGCGGTTGCAAACTGTTACGTGAACCCCGCTGCGTATCAGTCCGTAGATGATTGCCCTGGCAGAGCCTCCAGCCCCAAGGACCACGGCCCTCTTGCCTGCCAGGGACGTTATACGCTCGAGGGCCTTTATGGCCCCTATCCAGTCGGTGTTTGTGCCCTGGAGCCTGCCGTCCCGATTGCGCACAGTGTTGCATGCGCCAATTTTTATCACCGTATCATCAGGTTCATCAAGGTACCTTATGATACTTTCCTTATTGGGGATGGTGACTGAATACCCCCTGATACCAAGGCACCTCATGGCCCTTGAAGCAGCATCCGTATCATCTGTTTCAAAGGCCAAATAGACGGCATTCATGCCAAGGTGCTCAAAGGCTGCATTGTGCATAACAGGGCTCAGGCTGTGACCAACCGGCTTGCCGATTATGCCATACAGCTCTGTTTGGGCGTTTATAGTTCTGCTTTTCGTCATTAGTCCTTGGACAGTTCAGCCCTTACCCAGTTCAGGAGACCACCGGCTGCCAGAATGAACCTGTCCCTCTGGGACAGATCCAGCCTTGCCTGGAAGGTGTCCCCATCGCTGTTCTTTACAGTGACCGTCTTGGCACCGGACAATATTGCCTTACGGATGCCTGGGATGGAAATTGTCTGCCCCTGGGAGACCTTGTCGTAGTCTTCAGGGTTTTCGAAGGTAAGGGGGACTATTCCGAAGTTTATGAGATTGGCCTTGTGTATCCTTGCAAAGCTTTTTGTGAGTTTTGCCCTTACTCCCAGATAACGGGGGGCGAGGGCGGCATGTTCCCTGGATGAGCCCTGGCCGTAGTTCTCTCCACCCACGATTATGACCGTTCCGGCCTCCTTGGCCCTTTTGGGAAATGTTGGATCTATTGCAGAGAATACATATTCGCTAATGGCTGGGACGTTGCTCCTCAGGGGAAGAATCTTGCTCCCTGCTGGCATGATGTGGTCGGTGGTGATGTTGTCCCCTACCTTTAGAACCACCTCTCCAGTGAGATCCTCTGGCAATGGGTCGAACTCGGGCAGCGGCTTGATGTTTGGCCCCCTGATTATCTCAACATCCTTTCCGTCCTCCAAGGGAGGGATGATGCCGTTGTCGTTTATGATGAACTCCTGGGGCATGTTGAACTCAGGGGCCTCGCCCAGGTCTCTGGGGTCGGTAATTTCCCCTTTGATGGCTGAAGCAACGGCTGTTTCCGGGCTGCAAAGGTAGACCTGGTCATTTTTGGTGCCGCTTCTTCCTGGGAAGTTCCTGGTAAAAGTCCTCAAGGATATTGTGTCCGTGGCAGGTGCCTGCCCCATGCCGATACAGCCCAGGCAACCACACTGGTGAATCCTGGCCCCGGCATGGATAAGGGATTTCAGTGCTCCCTGGGTGTCGGCATTTTCGAGCACCTGGCGGCTTCCAGGGTTGATTTCAAAGCTGACATCCTTGTGAATCTGTCTCGATTCCAGTGCCTTTGCTGCAACAGTAATGTCCCTTAATGACGAGTTGGCACACGAACCGATGATAACCTGGGATACTGGCCTGCCAGCCACCTCCCTTACCTTCTTGACGTTGTCGGGGGAAGAGGGGCAGGCGATCATGGGCTCGAGTGCAGAAAGATCTATCTCTATCACCCTGGAATAACTGGCATCTTCGTCTGCCTTGAGCTCCACCCACTGATCCTCTCTTGCCTGACTCTTTAGAAACGCGCGAGTTACATGGTCTGAAGGAAAGACAGTGCTGGTGGCACCAAGCTCCGTGCCAAGGTTGGCTATTGCCCCTCTGTCTGTAACAGACAGGGTTTCGACGCCTGGGCCAAAGTATTCCATGACCTTTCCGACACCACCCTTGACTGTCAGTTGGCGCAAGAGCTCGAGAATGACGTCCTTTGCCGATACCCAAGGGCTCAAGGAACCGGTGAGATGAACGCCAATGACCTCGGGCATATTCAGGTGAAATGGTTGGCCTGCCATTGCCATGGCCACATCCAGCCCTCCAGCTCCGATTGCCAACATTCCGCACCCTCCGGCTGTGGGGGTGTGGCTGTCAGAACCCAGAAGGGTCTTGCCTGGTACGGCAAAGCGCTCCAGGTGGACCTGATGGCAAATGCCGTTGCCCGGCTTGGAGAAATAGAGTCCGTAACGTGCAGCTATGGACTGCAGGAATCTATGGTCATCTGCGTTTCTGAAATCGGACTGGATTAGGTTGTGGTCAACGTAGCTCACGGACAGCTCGGTCTTAACCCTGTCTATGCCTATGGCCTCGAATTCCAGATATGCCATGGTACCCGTGGCATCCTGGGTGAGGGTCTGGTCTATCTTGATAGCAATTGGTTGGCCTGGGGTCATCTGCCCTTCAACAATGTGCGCTGCGATGATCTTTTCTGTGACGTTTAAAGCCATTTCTACACTTGTTCTCCTTAGTTTTTTGTATTTCTAACGGGTTTAGGATATTACTATAGTGACAAAAGCTTTTCCACTCGAAGTTGTACCTTAAGGAACAGTCTGACACATGAAAAGCAAAATAATTCTTAGAGGTTTAAAAGATACCGAGGCCCTGGCTAGGTCGCTTGCCAAATGGGCTGGCCCTGGAAAGTGTCTCCTGCTTTCCGGGGATCTTGGGGCAGGTAAGACCACTCTTACCAGATATCTGTGTTCATCCCTGGGAGTCGACCAGCGCCATGTCACAAGCCCCACTTTCTCCCTCATACACGAGTATAGGGGCGAGGGCATCGATATTGCACATGTCGATCTGTACAGACTTGGCCAGGGCGCGGACGTATTTGAGCTCGGGCTTGACGAATATATGGAGCGAGGCTTTTTTGTGGTGATCGAGTGGGCAGATTTTTTGGAAGATATCCTAGATTGTGTTTCCTTGAGGCTAAATATAACCTTACTATCAGATGGAACTCGCCAGGTAGAAATGGAGTCGACAGACGGAAATCTAGCTGAAACAATATCTGCAGGAGGTGACTGATGAAGGCCTTGGTTCTTAGTGGAGGCAAGGGCACACGGCTTCGGCCGCTGACATATACAATGGCCAAACAACTGGTTCCTGTGGCCAATCAGCCCATTCTGGGCTATGTGATGAACCACTTGAAGGATGCTGGCATCAAAGAGACTGGAGTAATCGTAGCCCCTGAAACCCAGGAAGAGGTGCGGGAATACCTCGGAAATGGAGAAAAGTGGGGGCTCAGTCTGGAATACATCGTTCAGGAAAAGCCGCTTGGGCTTGCCCATGCAGTCAAGACAGCCAGGGAGTTCCTGGCAGATGATGATTTCGTGATGTACCTGGGAGACAATCTCCTTGGAAGTGGCATCAAGGATGCCGTGGCCAAATTTGACAGAAAAAAGACAGATTGCATGATATTTTTAAAGGAGGTCTCAGATCCAAGGGCCTTTGGAGTGGCTGAGCTGGATGAAAACGGCAACATCGTGCGCCTTGTGGAAAAGCCAAAGAATCCGCCTTCCAACCTCGCCCTCGTGGGAGTTTACATATTTTCACCGGCAATTCATGAGGCCATCGATACCATAAAACCTTCATGGAGGGGTGAACTCGAGATAACAGACGCTATTCAGGCCCTCATTGACTCTGGCAAGAACGTAACTGGTGAGATTCTCGACTCCTGGTGGCTCGATACAGGCAAGAAGGACGACTTCCTTGCTGCCAATACCACTGTTCTCGATGAATACACAGTGAGACGCATCAATGGTGTGGTGGATGAGGACAGTACAATCGAGGGTCGGGTTCAGGTAGAGAAGGGGGCCCGCATAATCAACAGCACAATTAGGGGGCCAGTGGTTGTTGGCGAAGGGGTCGTGATAGAAAACTCATTTATCGGGCCTTTTTCCAGCATAGGCCCTGGCAGCAAGATAAAGGATTCGGTAATCGAACATGTGGTAATTTTGGATGATGCCACTGTCGAGGGGATAGTGCGCCTCGAGGACAGCCTCGTTGGAAGGAATGCCTCGGTTACAAAGTCTAAGCGACTTCGCGGCGCCCTGAGGCTCATGATTGGTGACCATAGCCGCGTGGAGATATAACAACTTTTACGGGCTCTATCCCTTTTTCTCTAGCAAGACCACGCTTTCTATATGATATGTCTGGGGAAATAGGTCTAGTGCAAGCACCTTTTCAAGGCCGTAGCCCCATTGCCTCATGGCATCGAGGTCCCTGGCAAGGGTCATTGGATCGCAGGAGACATAAATGATAAATCGGGGATTCAAGCTGCCCATTTGCTTGCACAGCTCCTTTGCCCCAACCCTTGGGGGGTCAAGGATCAAACAATCCGATCGTAACTGAGTTAGTAGGTCAATCCTTGGGGAAAAAAGATCCATTTGCCCGAAGTCTGCCATTTGTGCGCACTCGTTTAGCTGGGCATTTTTTCTGGCAAACTCAAGGGCCTTTTCATCGAGTTCAAAACCTGCCACCTTCATCCCGGCCCTTGCCAAGGGAATGGAAAAGTTGCCTGCACCACAGAAGAGCTCTGTGACACTGCTTGCCCCAGTCTCTTTCGCCAACTCCACAACCCCTCTTACAAGGTTGCGATTTTGTTCCAGGTTCGCCTGGAAAAATCCTCCAGATGCACACATGAGCCCGGCTGGGGCGAGTTTTTCATCCTGATAGAAGCAGAGGCCATCTGGTGCACTGGTCAAGAGCGCAGATTTTGACGAGATTTTGGCCGAGGCCGAGAAGAATTCAGCCAAACTCTCTAGTTCCTCGAGCTGGGCCCCCTTGGGCCTTCTTTTAAAGAATATGGACAGGGCCCACTCATCCAGGATGTCTTTTTCCAGCAGGACGTATCTCGTAAGTCCAGGTAGGTGATTGCCCCTATCTTTCATCCAGTTGTTCAGACGCCCCAGAAGGCGATCGAGTACCTGGTCTATCACAAGGCATCTGTCTATTGGTTGGACCTTTTTTGAACCTTGACGGAAGAATCCAAGCCCCTTGCCACCGTTATCCCTTTGGGGGAACAATCGCGCCCTTGCCCTGTAGCCAAAGGGAGAAGGGGAGGGGATGATGCCATGAAATCTGTCTTGGGCCCCTGGAAAGATTCTTTCCAATATGGAGATGAGGATTTCTTGCTTTATTGCAAGCTGGTTCTCTATGGGAATATGTTGAAAATGGCATCCACCGCACTTTGTGAAATGGGGGCAGGCAGGTTCAATTCTTTCGGGCCGTGATGCCAGCAGCCTTTCAGGCCACGCTTCAGCCCAGCTCCTTTTTTCTTTTGTGAGCCTTACGAGGAGCCTTTCTCCTGGAAGGCAATAGGGAACAAAGATGGCCTTGCCATCGAGCTTGCCAAGGCCCTTGCCTCCGTGAACCAGTTTTTCTATGTAGAGTTGAACGGTTTTAATCTATCCTGCCAGCTCTTCCAGTGCCTTCTGGAAGTCCTCATTTTCTGCTATTTCCTCTAGCTGAACCCCCTCGAGCTCTAGATCTGCGGCTGGTAGTATGTCGTCCTGGGTCAGCTCAGGCACTTCTGTGTCCACGATAGGGGGAACATCCTGAATGCTGGCTGGAGAAAGTTGAGTCTTGAGCTCGAACCAATTGATTGGCTCCCTGTCTGGGATGAAGGTGCCAATGAGCAGCCTCTCTTCTTTCAGGGATTTTCCGCATTTTCCACAGTTTTCCAGCCAGTCAAAGCTTATCCAGCCACATTTTTTGCATCTCATTGTTTACACCCTCTCTTCATGTTTTTAAGTTTTAAGTATCTTGGCCAAGAAAGGCAACATCTGTTTGAAAAGAAACTAACAATAGATTATGGTCATGAAAAAATCTCGGATGAACCTTATGAAAATATTGGAAAAATATATCCTTTTATTTATTATCGGTCTTTCACCGTTTTTCCTTACTTCTTGCGCATCCAAACAGCATCATCTTGCAGTAGATGCCTCTATCATCAGTAAAGGTCAGACGAAGGCCCAGGTTACGGACCTGGTAGGCAAGCCAGATTACATTACTGAGACGGAAAATGGCGAGGAACAGTGGTATTACTACAATGATATCACGCCATTCTACAAAAAGATTCCTCTGTTTGGCCGATTATTCGGCAAGGGCAAGATGGAGGTGATACAGGTAACCTTTTACAGGGATAGGGTTTCCAAGGTTATATATTATGTTGCCGAAAAGTGACCATTTCCGCATAGCACGCGAGCGCATGGTAGAGAATCAGATTGCGGCTCGCGGGATTCGAGACAAACGGGTGCTGGAGGCCATGAAAAAGGTGCCACGGCATCTCTTTGTTGATGAAGCCCTCTGGGATCAGGCCTATGGGGACTTCCCCTTGCCCATAGGGCGTGGTCAGACCATATCGCAGCCCTACATTGTCGCCAGGATGACCGAAGAACTGGGGTTAAAGGGAGATGAGAAGGTCCTGGAGATAGGAACAGGCTCAGGCTATCAGACAGCGATACTTGCCGAGCTTGCCAGGCAGGTCTTCAGTGTGGAACGCATTGCGGATTTGTTGCAACGTGCCAGGCAGACCCTCGATAGGCTCGGCTACCACAACGTTATGATAAAACTGGATGACGGTACATGGGGCTGGAAGGAGCATGCCCCCTATGATGCCATACTCGTTACTGCCGGAAGCCCTGTCATCCCAACGCCTTTGCTGGATCAGTTGAAGGACCCAGGCGTGATGGTTGTGCCAGTTGGTGATGAATATTCCCAGACCCTTACCAAGGTGACAAAGCGTGATGGCAAGATAGACACAGAATACCTGGAGGGCGTACGTTTCGTAAAGCTGATTGGAGATCATGGATGGCGCGCGTAAGTAGTGCCGCTGCCTTTTTCCCAAACATCATAAAAAAGACCTACGATTTAGTTCTTGGCTGGGCGGCCCATAAGAACGCGGTTTTCTTTCTATTTGCGTTGGCATTGGCTGAGGCATCATTCTTCCCAATACCTCCAGATGTCATGCTCATAGCCATGGGCTTGGCAATGCCCAAAAAATCCTTCAGATGGGCCGGTGTATGCCTGGCAGGCTCTGTAGTGGGAGGGATTATAGGCTACGGGCTCGGTTATTACTTCATGGCCATTGTTGGCGACAAGATACTTGAATTCTACCACCTGATGGACAAGTACGATCAGGTCCGGGAGCTTTATCAGCGCTATGAGGCCTGGGCAGTGGCAGCAGGCGGGTTCACGCCCCTTCCCTATAAACTTTTCACCATAACGGCAGGTGCATTTCGCATAAATTTTCCTGTCTTCGTCCTTGCCTCTGTCATCTCTAGGGCCATGCGTTTTTACCTCGTGGCAGCCCTTATTTACTTTTTTGGACCAAAAGTGCGCTATTTTCTTGAAAATTACTTCAATCTCTTTACCATTTTATTTATACTGCTTCTTATAGGAGGCTACATAGTACTGAAATGGGTTTTTTAGGGACAAGGATAGGGATAATCGGAGCTGGTCTTTGCGATGAAGAGATTTATGAGCTGGCACGTCAGACTGGCAGGCTCGTTGGTGAACGTGGCGGCATAGTTCTGTGTGGCGGCCTTGGAGGGGTCATGGAGGCGGCCTGCCAGGGCGCAGTGGAGGCAGGTGCCCTGACCATCGGGATTTTGCCAGGGTTCAAGGCCTCTGAGGCAAACCGCTATGTGAAGATTCCCATTGTGACCGGCCTGAGCCATGCCAGAAATGTCGTGCTCGTCCGATCGAGTCAGGCCTTGATCTCCATAGGTGGTTCCCACGGGACGTTGTCGGAAATCGCCCTTGGGCTAAAGATGTGGAAGCCAGTGATTGGTCTTCGTACGTGGGAGAACTTGAAGGACGTGCACTACGTGTCCAGCCCTGAAGAGGCTGTGGACATGGCCTTCAAACTTCTTGAATGAAATGAATGTGCTAGAAAGACTCAGACCATATGTTCAAGAGCTCATCTTGGGTGTGATGCTGCTGCTTAGCGCTGCAGGGGTGGTCTGGGTTCTCGTAAGGAGCATGTCCGCAAGCTGGCAGATAGATGCCTTCATGAAGGCAGGGCCAAAGAGTGGGGACCTGCTGGCTGTTCTCAAGTCCCTTGAAGGCGTGGTAAACCTGTCTTCGGTGGTTATTCTGCTTCTGGCATCAACCCTGTGTTTTACCATTTACTATTTTGTCCAGCGCCAGAGAAAGCTTGCAAGGGCTGCTGCAATCATCAAAAAGAGCCAGAACAGGTACAGATTTTTCTCAGAGGCCCCGCCATCCATCGGTATGGTGAGGTTTGATCTGGTGGAGGTCAAGGTCCTCGATGCCAACAGGGCGGCCATTTCACTATTTGGGCGGCCAAGAAGCGAAATAGTTGGCAAATCCCTCTTCTCCCTCTTGCCAGAAAAGGAAGTTCCCAAGATGAAACAGGCCATCCAGGAGCTTAGGGCAGGCAAGGCCAGCCTTGAACTCACGGTTGCCATGTATGACGAGCTCAATCAGAAGAGGTACATATCCTGGCACATAACGAGCCTTAAAAATCCAGACGCAGAGCCAGAGGCCATCTCCATTGTACTCGATGTCACAGACAAGATGGAGGCTGAAAAGGAGCGTATAGAAAAGGAACGCCTTGCAGGGGTCCTGGAAATGGCGGGGGCAACGGCCCACGAACTCAATCAGCCCCTCCAGGTCATCTCCGGGATAGCCTGGATGATGCTTTCACGCCTCGATAAGGACGACCCAAATTACAAGAATGCCGAGAAGATTTATGCAGAAGTTGAACGCATGGCCAATATTGCAGGCAAGATTTCTTCCATCAGTTCCTATGAGGTTAAAAAATACGTTGGAGAAACAAGGATTATCGACATAGAAAAGGCTGCTGCCCCAAAGAAAAAGAAGAAATCCCCTGGCCTTGGCTATGTAAACAATGGAAACAGAAAGTCATCCCCCTGATATATCAGGCCCAATTCCTTTTTTGAAAATCTTTTCAAGAAGAGAGCAGGTCCTTCCTGGAGTTGGCAGCTTTCTAATCTCTTCCAGAGTGAACCATTCTGCTTCAGTTGCGTCGTCCCTTGCAACGGGAGGTCTTTCCTCGCAGGTCGCTGCAACGTACAGAATGACATAGTGAAAGCGGATTTTCTGGTCTTCATCCCTATAGATGGCATCGATGGCGTCATAGACCGCATATGGCGAGCAGTCCAGGCTAGTTTCCTCGAGGACCTCGCGTCTGGCAGCTTCCATCACTGTCTCGCCAAGTTCGATGGTACCCCCTGGCACCGACCACATGCCCTCGGCCGGGGGTTTGCCCCTTTTTATCATAAGGATTCGCCCCTTGTCTGAAACCACCGCAACTCCCACGGCAGGTATGGGAAAGGTTGGATACTCGCAACGCTTTTTGGTATCTTGTGTTTCCATATCTCATAACATAGTCCACCTTACAGGGGATTTAAACAGGAGTGGTACCAATTGGGGAAATACCCTTTAAGGGGGCGTGAAATTCTACTGCTGGAGAGAGCTCATGATAAACTTAGCCTTGCTTTACGGTGGAAAATCTGCAGAGAGAGACGTCTCGATAGCGGGGGCCAACGAGGTGGAAAGGGCCCTTGATAGAAATAAGTACATGGTCTTCAAATATGACGCTGCCACAGACCTCGAAGCCCTGGTGCACGATGCCAAGAGGCTCGACTGCGTCTTTATCTTATTGCATGGCAGATTTGGAGAAGATGGAACGGTTCAGGGCATGCTGGATTTGTTGGGACTGCCCTATCAAAGTGCAGGCGTGCTTGGAAGCTCCATGGCTATGGACAAGCATGTGTCAAAGGTGATGTACCAAAGGGCCGGCCTCCAGACCCCGGCATGGATGTGTGTCAGAAGGGGGGAAGAGGTTGATGCAGGCCACATCGTCGACAGACTAGGGCTGCCCCTCATTGTAAAGCCAAGCGGGCAAGGCTCCAGCGTGGGGATTGGTATAGTTGAAGATCATGAAGATCTGACATCCATGATAGATGAGGCCTTTAGATGGGACAGCCATGTCATAGTAGAAGAGTTTGTCAAAGGTACAGAGATAACAGGCGGTGTGCTTGGTCTAGATGATCTTGAGGCCCTGCCAATAGTTGAGATAGTTCCAGGTGAGGATTTTGCCTTTTTTGACTATGAAGCCAAGTATAAACCTGGTGCCACAACAGAGATTTGCCCTGCCAGACTCTCTCCTGAGCTTACTTCACTGGCCCAGGATATGGCAATAAAGGCCCACGAGGCCCTGAGGCTTTCAATCTACAGTCGAACAGACATGATCGTATCTGAGGATGGAGAAATCTACTGCATAGAGACAAATACGATTCCTGGCATGACACCCACGAGCCTGTTCCCCCAGGCCGCCAAGGTGCATGGGTTGGATTTTCCAGCCCTCCTGGACAGGCTCATAGAGTTGGCCATAGAAAGGAAGGGGCAGGAATAGGCAACCTTTCAAAAGAGTAGATGCTCCCTGTAAACGCCTAGACGGGGGCTTAGGCCGATTTTTTCTATAAGTGGCAGGTGTTCCTTGTAGAGCTTTAGGACCTGTTTCTGGTCGAGCCCCGCATCTGTCTCAAATGAGTAGGCCATTGCGCCAGACCAGTTGTCTGACTTTGGTTGCATCCTTGTGATGAAGAATTTGTCAGGCCTTCTATGAACCTCACATCCTTCAATCAAGACGAAGATGCCTTTGGAAATTGCGTCAATGTAGTTACTGTTTCTTTTTAGAAACGAGATGGTGAGATTGAAGTCGGCCTCGGTTTCCCCAGGGAAGCCAAACATGATGAAGATAAGGTTTCGGATGCCCGCCTTGCTGGAATTCATTAGCACCTCTTCCATATCTTTCACCTTGGTGCCCTTTTTCATGAGATCGAGTATCCGCTGGGACCCAGACTCAACACCCCACATCATTAGTCTGCACCCTGCCTGGGCCAGAAGTTTCAGCAGGGTTTCATTGAAAGGCTTTACCGGCTTGGCGTAGGCAGAAAATTTGAGGTTTAGCCCTTTATTCAACATGGCCTTTGCCAGATTTCGTGCCCTTGCTGGTGGAATCATCTCGTCAAACAGGCTGAAAAGGGACGTTTCATAACTATCCTTCAGCCCATCCATCTGCCTTAGAACGGTCTGGATGTTCATCTGTCTGTACTTTCTATAGATTCGATGATGGGTACAAAAGGTACATTTGCCCCAAGCACAGCCCCTCGATGTCATGAAGGGCAACACCGGTTCAGGGGTTAGGTATCCTTCCAGGTGAAAATCTGAAAAGTCAGGAGCTGGCAGCTCATTCATGGACAAGAGGGGAGGTGGGTCATTTGTGACGACTTGGGAAGAAGTCTTGAAAACCAGCCCTGGAACGTCTCTTATTTTGGATAAAGGAAGATTTCTGGCAAGTTCCACCATTGGTATCTCCCCCTCTCCGGGGATTATGGCATCCACGAAGGGAAGGCTCTCCAGGGCGTGGTTCTCACCCTTGGCCCTTATCCTCAAGGGTCTTTTGAAGAGTCTTTCCGGCCTGGGGCATGTCCCGAATCTGGCACCCCCTAGGCATATGAAGGCGTCGGTTTCTTCTTTTATGCGTCTAGAAATCTCTAGGGCAAACACCATTTGGGCGTCAAAGAATACAGAAATGCCACAAAGCCCTGGCTCAAAGGCGACAACACTTGAAACTATCCTGTTGAAAAACCCATCGATGACCCCAGGGATTTCCATACCCAGGAGGCTGCGGCCTGCCATCTCTGCCATGAAGCCATTGAAGACATTTTCAAAGCTTAGAAATATTGTTGCCATCTGGTGCCAGCGGCTGATGGAGACCGAGGAAAGGGGGTGGGTCTTCAAAAAATCCACACTTTCCATCACCTTTCCTGCTGTGGTGGGGGCGTCCCAGTCGTAGAGCTTTAGGCCCAAGAGGCCCTGGTTCATGAGACTTAGGGCCTCTTGGTAGTAATAGAGGTTGAGATCAAAAATCTGAATCTTGGCCCTTGGATGCTCCCTCTTCAAAAAGGCAGACAGGGCTGCCGGGCCCAGTGGAGGCGAGCAAGGATGCAACCAGGGTGGAATGACTATACCAATCCTCATATTGACAGAGGATACCAGATATTGACGGAGTAGGGCAGTTAATTGTGCATGGGAATCTTTCTTGTTGAAACATGAATTGAAAAAGGGGCTGCCCGATTCCGGACAGCCCCCTTAGATGAGATTGCAGGCGATTTGGCTGATGTCGCTGTTATCTCATGAATGGCAGGAGTTTCGTGTACTTCATGAATACGATGATGAGGGCCAGTGCCAACATCCTCTTGAGGAATATTTCAGGCAGTTTCTTCTGAATCCTTGGCCCTACCATTCCTCCTCCGATGGCTCCGCCTGCAATACAAGCTGCCATGATCCAGTCAGGCTGGTAGCCCATGAGTATGTACTTTGCAATGCCGCCAAGGGATGTGGCAAACGCACCGGCAAGTGCGATTGGCACGGCCAAGTACATTGGATAACCCATGAAGGTTGTCATGAAGGGCATGAACATGAACCCTCCACCAACACCGAAGGATGAAGCGATCATACCCATTATGATTCCGCCAATGAGCATGGTCAAGGGCTTGGCCACAAAGGTTTCACCCCAGAATCTCATGTCGAATTTGATGAGGTTGAACTTGTCGAATTCAACCTTTCCAAGCTCTGCAGCCTTACCAGTCTTCTTTGCCTCTTCAACGGCCTTGTTGAACTTGTCGACAATGGCCTTGAGGGCCTTCTTCTTTTCAATGGTGCTTGGCAGGGACTCGTGGAAGAGCTTGAAGCCTATGAGCAAGCAGATAATGCCCAGATAGAACTTGTATGCCTTGAGTGGCAGATACTTGGCTGAGAACGTTGGCCCGATAAAGAAGGCACCAATGAGGATACCTGTGGCGAAGAAGAGGGCGACTGGCCAGGCAAAGCGCTTGCTCTTGTAATAGTTTATGAGCCCTGTCAGTGGTGATACCAGTGTCAGGAACAGGTTTGTGGGCTTGATTGTGTTGGCAGCGTTGATACCGATTGGACCTTTGGTACCGATAACAGTGATCTGGTATGCTGCAGTAAAGAGACCGCCTGCTGCACCCATTATCACGAAGAGCACACCGATAACAAATGCACCAAGCAGCACAACCAGCGGATTCATGTAACAGCAGGCGGTTTTGAAATAGAAGGTTGAAGGAATAATAGTGAAGGTGCTGACCTTTTGGCCATTTATCCATACGGCCATTTTCGTATGGGGCGCGAGATTTTTGTAGGGTGTCATGGTCATTTGGAACTCGCCGGTTTCCTTGTTGAGCTTGAGCGTTACACCCTTGTTCCAGTCTTCCTTCTGAGTTTCGTAATCGGTCAGCACCATTCTTGCATTTCCGCCACCAATGGGCCTCTCTTTGGAGATGGTGTTGATACCAAATTTTTTCTCATGGGTGAAAATGAGGAATTTCCACTGGGCTTCTGTATTGACAGGTCCCAGCTGGCTCTTGGCACTGTCTGGGATGTCTGCCCAGTTCTTTATCTTGTTTACCCTCACCATGAACTTGAATGGAGGGAAGGCAAAGGGCCCGGATGTCTGCCCCATGGCCACGCTCGTTGGGGTGGCCAACTCCTCAGGCCTGTTGGTGACTACATAATAGGTGGTTGGGATGGCAGTATCGCCAAACTTTTCTGTGAGCTTTTTACGTTCCTTTGAACCGGGGGCATCTGCCGGCTTGAACATCTTGTCCGTACAGACAACGATGAAGATGTCCTGGCCGGGATCAATCTTTCCCTTGACGGTAATGGGTGTTCCTGCCTTAACGTTGGTGGATTCAAGAGTAGCCTCTACTGCCCAGGCCTGGGCTGCGAAGAACATCACAGCCAGACAGGCCAACAAACTCCCTAAGAAACTTTTTTTCCTCATTTACTCCTCCTCGTTCGTGTGAAATTTTAGCTGCTGTAGCTTATTGAATAGTTGTTCGAATTAGACTGGATAACTGGCCAACTATGTTCACTTCCCCATTTGAGTTTCTGTATGTCCTTTCCCTCGCTGTCTTTCTCCCCCTCCTTTCTAGTTCTAGAAATGTTATAGGTAAGACTATCCAACAGTATGGTGAAATCCACATACTGAATGCTAACATTCTTGGGAACCTTCAGGCGGTTGGTGGAGAAGCTGAGAATACCCTTGATGCCTGCATCGACCAGGGCATCAGCCACTTCCTGACTCTGCTCTGAAGGCACGGCTATAACGGCAAGTTCCACATCCTTGCCTTCGATAACCTCTTTGAGCTTGTCCAGATGGTAGACCTCCATCCCGTTTTCCAGGGTTTTGCCCACATTTTTTTCATCCAGATCGAAGACCGCTTCAAAATGGTATCCCTGCTGTGCAAAACCAGGGTGACGCAAAAGGGCATGGGTTATGGGGCCTGCGCCAACAAGAATCACGTTTCTTTCCTCCATAACACCAAGGATGGAGGAAATGCTCTGGAGTAGGGTGCTAACGCAGTAGCCTACGCCCCTAACACCAAAACGTCCAAAGTATGAAAGGTCTTTTCTCAACTGCGCTGGATTAACATTGGCCTGGCTTGCCAATTCATGGGATGAAACAACCTTTACGCCTCGAGCCAGAAGCCGTTTCAGATAGCGCTGATACACAGAGAGCCTGATGATTGTAGCAGCTGGAATCTTTGATTTCCTCACGAATTTTTCCTCCTGTAACTTTTGTTGCCCTTCATAAGAGCAACCCTTGTACCTTTTTTGATAAAAATGGTCCTAAAGATTTTTTTGAAGAAATTTCAATGAGTTATTTATGGCGGGGCTGTTTTGCAGATAAATTATTAGCATTCAAATGCAACGAAAAAGTTGCATGTATTTGGCGTGTAATCTAATGATTTTACAAGGAAATTTTGACATATTAATTTGTAGCATGGCAACGAGAATAATGATTTTTCCAATTTTTTAATGGGTTATGGTCATTTCGCATAAAACCGAGTTTGTGAAAAAATGTGCGGTGAAATCAAAAGAGGAATTTTGAGGGTGCATCAAAAAAGTTGCACCGAGTTTACTAAAAGATGCACTTTGTCTATAAGTATAATTTCCCTTTTAGTTTAAAATTTAAATGGAAGGATTTGAGCAAAAAAAGGGGATTATTCAAGTAAACTACTTGAATTAACAAAAAATTTTATGGCTGCTGGAAATAACCGGCTAAAAGGAAGTGATTTTGGGGAGGAAACGAACGTCTGTTTTAGTAGTTCTTTTTCATGAACTTTTCCAGACGATCATATGCCTCGTTTAAAACCTTCTCTTCCGGCAAGAAGACCAGCCTGAAGTGGGGGGTTTTAGGCAGGCTGCCAAAGCCACTGCCATGAACCACGACCACCCCGGTCTCCCTGATGAGCTTCTTTACAAATTCCTGGTCATCAACGTCGAGGTCTATGCGCGGAAATGCATAAAAGGCACCTTCAGGCTCCTGACAGGAAATTCCAGGAATGGCATTTAGCCTTTCAACCGTAAGGTCCCTTCTGCTTCTGAGCTTCTGGCGTGTGTCCTTGAGGTGTTCCTGGTTTCCATTCAGGGCAACGGGAATGGCAAACTGTTTGGGATGTGAAGCGCACAGCCGTGCCCTTGCAAGCTTCCTCATGGCCTCGGTATAGTCCTCGACGAGCTCTGGAGCGCCACTGACAATGGCCCAGCCAATCCTGAAGCCAGGGGCCAGGTAGCTCTTTGAAAGCCCGTTGAAGGTCACCATGGGAAGTTCATGATCAAGGGAGGCGATGCTTATATGCTCCTTGCCATTTAGGATGAGTTTGTCATAGATCTCATCGCTCATAATGAGGAGGTTGTATTTTTTCGCAAGCTCAATGACCTGGAGCAGGGTATCCTTGCTGTAGACTGCGCCTGTGGGGTTGTTGGGATTTATCAGGACAATGGCCCTGGTCTTGTCATCTATCTGGGATTCCATGTGTTCAATGTCAGGCTGCCAGTCCTTGTCCTCATTGAGGAGATAAGGGCGGGCCTCCCCTATGAGCCTGCTCAAGAGGGCATTGTAGAGGGGATACCCCGGTGAAGGGACAAGTACATTCTCCCCATTGTTAACCAATGCAGAAAGGGCGAAGTCAATGGCTTCGCTTGCACCCGTGGTTACCAGAACTTCATGGGGCTTGATCCCCTTTTTCTGAGCCTCCTGCCTTATTGCCTCAATGGCTTCGGGAACACCTTCAGAGGCGCTGTAACAAGTGTGATCTTCCAGCATTGCCTGGTATGTGGCGTCCAAAAGGTGCCTAGGGGTGTGGAATCCAAAAAGAACAGGGTCTCCAATGTTGAGGTAGATAAGATCGCCACCTGCCTCTTTGCGCCTGTTGGCCTCTTGAAGAATGTCCCTGATTGCATACTCTATGTGTTCAGTTCTGTGAGAAGGCTCGATTTTTTTTACCATTTTTCTTTAACCACGGTTTTTATGACGCTCTTTTAAAGAGGTATGTTTTCACCTATTTAAAAAAGTTGTCAACTGCTTTTTTTAAGAATTTTGTAACGCTAGCCTTCAAGGCCAATTTCCTTTTAAATAAGGTCAATATGGCTAAAGGATTTGAGGCTAAAGGATTATATTAATCCTTTTTAAATTAATCGATAAAATAACGCATTTTCTTAACTAAACCAGAGTAAGTGTGCACATAATGGCTCTTGGTGTATAGTTTCTGTTTTGAAAAAGAGGTGACTATGAAAGAGATATGGCCCCCGTGGCCCCGCAACGCATTTCTGGCAGACTTTCACATACATTCAAAATATAGCAGGGCCACCAGCAAGGACATGGAGCCCTTGGCCCTCAATGAAACTGCAAAACTAAAGGGCATACAAGTAGTGGGCACCGGGGATTTTACCCACCCTGGGTATCTCAAAGAACTGGAAGAAAAACTTGAGCCCGCAGAAGAGGGGCTGTTTGTTTGCAAAGACGACCCTGAAGGCACAAGATTCATCCTGACTGCCGAGGTCTCCAACATCTATACATGGCGGGGTAAGGGAAGGCGCATACACACGGTTCTCTTTGCTCCTAACTTCGAGGTGGTAAGAGATATCCAGGCCCGGCTCAAGGCAATTGGCAACATAAGCGCAGATGGGAGGCCCATATTTGGCTTTCCCGCAAAGGAGCTGGTGAGGCTTGTGATGGAGGCAAGCCCCGAGTGTTTTGTCGTCCCTGCCCACGTCTGGACCCCTTGGTTCTCCCTCTTTGGGGCACGCTCCGGTTTTGATTCCGTGGAGGAATGTTTCGAAGAGCTAAGCTGCCACATCCACGCCCTTGAAACCGGTCTTTCATCTGATCCACAAATGAACTGGCGCCTTTCGAGCCTCGATGACTACACCCTCATCTCCAATTCAGATGCCCATTCCCCCTGGAAGCTTGGACGTGAGGTAAACGTATTCACCTGCGACATGAATTATCATTCCATAATCGAGGCAATGAAAGTGCCCAAGAAGGGCTTTCAGGGGACAATTGAATTCTTTCCTGAAGAGGGCAAATACCACTTCGACGGCCACAGGGCATGCAATATCTGTTTTTCCCCTGCAGAGACAAAGAGGCATAAGGGCATCTGCCCTGTGTGCAAAAGGCCCCTTACAGTGGGCGTCTGCCACAGGGTGGACGATCTGGCAGATAGGCCAGAGGGATTTGTCCCCAAGGGCGCGCTCCCAAATATCCACCTTATTCCCCTCGAGGAAATGATAGCCCAGGCCTTTGGGGTAAAGAGCATAACCAAAAGGGTACACAAGGAGTATTTGCAGCTCCTGGACATGGCAGGCACCGAGTTCGATGTACTCATCTGGGAGGAAGAGGAGGAGCTCAGAAGGCGTCTTCCAGAGGAGCTTTCTGAAAGAATCATTGCAATGAGGCAGGAGAGGGTGGAGGTCTCACCGGGATATGACGGGGTGTATGGAAGGATTACGCCAATAGTGAGTGAAGAAAAGGCAGCCAAGCCCGAGTCCAAGACAAAAGAGCCAGACAAGAAGGACAAAAAGACAAGGCCCCGCCAAAAGAGCCTCTTCTAACAAGAATATATTTTATGAGCTAAGGGCCCTTAGCACCTGCTTGACCCCTTGCCAAGCATCCTCTCGCCCAAGGGCCTTGGCAAATCGAGGCCGAGGCAAGGCCAAGGGCCCTGGGCCAATGTCAATTTCGACCGTAAACCGCAATCTCACCCAGAAATATCATGTCGTTGAAGGTGCGAATGTCTATCTTTAGAAATCTGCCGCGGACCCCTTCGAGATCCAGGCGAACCTTGCGCAGTTCGAAGCTTCCATCTGCCTGATCCCTCTGCCACGGGACAAATTCGTTCGTGCTGACCCTTTCGAGAAAGCTTGTGCCATCCAAACTCGTACTGATGGTCAAGGCATTTGCGACATCAACGATTTCCTGCGGCGCGTAGATGCCAGATGAGGCATCTACCAGATAGTAAATGGAAACAGAATCGATGTGTCTCCTTTTCCCAAGGTCCAGAACGATTGCAGGTTTGGGCCCTGTACCTTGGCCAACGATTCCCACAAAGGTTCCATTTGAAAAGGAGCTTCCAGGCCCTTGGCTCATAACGCCTGTGACAAAGTCAGAGAGCTTATCGAGGTCGTCATCCCTGGCCGCAGGGTGAAAGCTCACCGTTGAGGCAAGCTCATAGTGATAATCCACGACATCCAGTCTCTGGACTTCCTCGTCCACATAATCCATATATTGCTGGTAAAGGTCCAGGCTTTGGCCAGAGCCGTTATATGGGCTCAAGTAATTTGTGAACTCAAAGACTGCCGCCTTTTTGACAAACATTGCAGTTGAGTTGAGCCTGCTTTGAAACTCTGAAAAGGTTGCAGGCACTGCCTGAAAATAGGGAGCATCATCCACGGGGAATCCGTGGATCTGGTCGAAGGCCTCGTTTGTCGACCAAAGTTCCACCTCCTGCCTTTCAAGAACAGGCTGAAGGGCAGCAAATACCTGGCGCGCCTCAAGAAGCGTCGTCCGTCTGGTTCCCACCCCGTCTTGCATGGAAATGATGTCAATGCTCATGTTGGGCAGGGCGACATCATCCCACCACTGGGCATAGGCCTGGGCGTCGGGGGACTGGCCAAAGTATGGAGAGATCATGGTTACGAGGCCAGTGGTGGCATGGGCGTAGTCAGACAGCTGCCCTGTATAGGCTATAAGGTCCTGACCAAGCTGGCTGTAGGCAGGAGTGAGGGCTATGAGGTCGTTTATTTCCTGGGGAAAATACCAGCCAGACAACGATTCGTGATTTCTGCCATAGTAACCGTAGATGCTGTCCAGCTCGTCGATGGTGTCCTTGCCACGCTGGATTATGTCCTGGGCACTATAAGTGCCACCAATATCAAAATAGGTGATGAGATGAATGCCCAGATAGACCTCGAGGTCCAGGTCGTCTGCTGCCTGAAGAATGTATTCAATAGGGTCTGAAGATGTAAGCGGGGTCACCCCTGGAATGGAAGAGTCATAAAAGGCCAAGTTGTCATTTCCGTCATCAAGGCCCGTGTATTGAACTATGATGGTGTCGATGCCTATGTCGTTCATGGCAGCCAACTGGTTGTACCACCACTGGGGTCCTCTGTTTGCGCTGTCAAGGTTGAGCTGGACAAAGGCCGCTGTGGCAAGATTTGGATTGTCAATACAGTCCCAGCCGATACACGAGCCAGGGCAGGCAAGGGACACCCTGCCAGGAACTATGAGAAAAGTTAGAGCGGAAAAGAGCAAAGTGAGCAGATGGGCAAAAGATAGTTGATTTTTCATGGATTATTCCTCTGTACCTTTTTGAGGGAACAGGTCAGGGTCAGTGGCCTGCTTCCAGACCTAATTGAAAAGGCCAATAATGCGTGGGACGTTATTTGAACTCTATAGAAAAAATCGATAAAAGCAATTTAAAATTTTTTAAAAGGGGCCAGGGCCAGTGCCAAGGTTGGTGCAAGATATTCTTGAATGTTGCACGAGTGTAGCTGGCAAAAGCGGGGGCCTTAGACCTTTAGGATACGACAAAGTTTCATGGTTTTTTCATCGAGTGCCAAGACCGCGCCAATAACCTCGGATGGTTTAACCAGGGGAGGAGCAGACTGATCAAGCCTAAGTCTTAGGCCCACCTTTCCCCTGCTTGAGATTTCTTTTTTGACCTCGAGCATCCACTTTGAAATCTCATCACCACCATCATGGCCTTCTTCCAGCAACTCGAATGAGGCCACCTTTACCCTAAGATCCAGGTCGACAAGGCCCTTTTTTCTCTTTATCTGGATGTGAAACTGCTCCCTTGTCCAAAAGTCAGCAAGCCTTTTTTCAGCCTCCGTCCTTTCAAGCCCAGGGACCAATACTACAAAGTCCTGTTTGGGCCTTGGAAGAAGCTGCTCCTTCTTGGATGTTATGCTCACGTCCTTTATCTTGATGCCAAGGGTCATCTGTGCCTCGAGCTGCTGTCTTAGAAGCCCAGGGGACATGTGGTTTTCAAGCTCCATGGTGAATTTTTCACACATGCTTTCCATCCCAAGGGAAATCGGGTTTTCAAAGGCTATCTTGGGCATTGGATGAAAGCCCTTTGAGTAGGCCACAGGGATTTTAGCCCTCCTTACGGCCCTGTGAAAAAGCCGCGTCAAATCCAGGTGACCCAAGAAGCGGGCACTAAAAAGCTTTTCGTATTCGACAAGATAGAAAAACGACTCCCTTTTTGACTCCCCTGGCTGTTGGCGCTTGAAGGCCCTCTTGCTCTCTTGAGACTCCTTTGCCTTGAGCACATTCTTGATGGTTTCAAAGTCACACACGCCGCAGCCCTGGCACGATTCGTAGCGGCAGTCAGGGGTGTATTTGCCCTCCCGGGCGCGTTTACTTTCAAGTCTCAGAAATGGCTTCTTTATTCCAGAATCGATATGGTCCCAAAAGAGGGGGGCCTCCTCGGGGATTGGGGCGAGGTAGTCAGATAAATTTATCCCGAGTTCCCTTGCTGCCTCGTGGTAGAGCTCTGGTTTGAGGTTGTCTGTCCAGGCATCGAGCCTTGCACCGAGTCGCCAGGCCGTCTCCAGGAGGCGGCAAAGCCGTCTGTCCCCCCTTGAGAAGACCCCTTCCAGAAAGGACTGCCTCGGGTCATGCCACTTTACCTTGTATGCCTTTGCCCTGAGGCCATCCTTTATGATGTCAAGGCGTCTCCTGGATTCTTCCACTGGGATCTGGCCCTCCCACTGAAACGGGGTCTGGGGCTTTGGAACAAAGGTGCCTATGCTGGCAGTAACCTGGACGGAACCCTTGAAGCCCTTGACGAGGCGTGCCTGTGCCCGCACCTTTTTGACAAGCTCCACGAGTTCATGGAGGTCTTCATCTGTCTCCCCGGGAAGGCCAATCATGAAGTAGAGCTTTACGTTTTTCCACCCCCTGGCAAAGGCCTGCCTAACCGTTTCAAGGAGTGCCTCTTCTGTTATCCCCTTGTTGATTGCCTGGCGCAGCCTTTCGCTTCCAGCCTCTGGGGCCAGGGTGATGCCTGTTTTGCGTACCCGTTTTATCTCATCCATGATTTCAGGTGTCAGGGTTCCAACCCTGAGGGAAGGAAGGGAGACCGAACAGTTCATTGGAACAAACTGGTCCATCACCCTTGGGATGAGCTGGCCAATGGCTGAATAGTCACCCGTGCTCAGGGACAGGAGGGATACCTCTTCCCATCCCGTTGCCTCTATGCCCTTTAGTGCCGATTCAAGTATTTCCTCAACGCTTCTTTCCCTTACCGGTCTGTATATGGTGGTGGCCTGGCAGTATCTGCAGCCCCTGGTGCAGCCCCTGGCTATCTCGATGCCAAGTCTGTCGTGGACTATACGGATGTTTGGTACAAGGGGGCGACTTATCTGGTAGTTGGGGCTTAGATCCGCCAGGATTCGACGTGACACCTTCTCGACCTGTCCGTCTCTGGCCTTCACCCCACAAAATTTCCCGTCATTCTTGTAAACAGGTTCAAAGTGTAACGGTACGTAGACCCCGTGGATGCGTGATAGCCTCTTTAAGAGTTCTTTCTTTGAGATACCCTCCTCCTTGGCGGAGTTTACTGCATGGGCTATCTCTGGTACGGCCTCTTCCCCGTCGCCGATGACTATGGCATCAAAAAGCTCTGCAACAGGCTCTGGGTTGAGGCAGCAGCTTCCGCCTCCAAGTATCAGGGGCCAGCTCTGTTGAAGCCTGTCCTTGGCATAAAAGGGAATGTTGGAAAGGCTCAGGATGGTAAAGATGTTGGTGTAGCAAAGTTCGTAGGGGAGGGTGATTGCAAGGATATCAAATTCATTGAGGGGCTTTGATGTCTCGAGGCCGTAAAGGGGCAGGTTATGGCTTGCAAGTAGGGCCTCCAAGTCTGTATCAGGGCAGTAGCACCTGTCTGCAAGGAGGCCACTTGTGCGGTTTATCAAATCGTAGAGGATTAGAAGGCCCTGATGGGACATTCCAATCTCGTAGAGGTCAGGGAAAATGCAGCAGACCCTGGTGGATGCCTCTTCCCACGACTTGTTCCAAGCGTTTTTCTCGCCACCGATGTATCGGCCTGGCCGGTTTACCAGGCTCAAGATTTCCTGAATCTTCATGATTAGAGCTCCAACATGGCTTTGAGTTCTCCCCAGCCATGTACCCTGTATAGTGGGGTCTTGCCCTGGTTCCAGGGCTGATCGAAGACTATGGGTTTTAGTCCGTGCTCATAGAGGGCATGGCATGTCTCGAGGTGATCTTCCAGAAAGTATGGTCTTCCAATCTCCTTGAGCACCTGAGGCTTGAGACTGTGCTGGCCCGTGGCCTCTATTTTGATTTTGTCCGGGGAAACCCCCGCCAGTTTCTGTCTCAACCATTCCTCTATTGGTTCTCTGATGGGCCGGGCCGTGACGAAATAAAGGGGGCTGTGCTGGGCAATGAGCTTCAATGTCTCTATTGCACCTGGCAGTGGTTCCAGGGCTGTTCCAAAGGGGTCGGCAAGAATTCTGTTGATTATGGCCCCAATGATGTCTTCGGGAATGTTCAGGCATTCTTCCAGCCAGTAGGAAGTAATCTGTTCCTTCCTGATGGAGTTTATGCCGAATTCCTTCTTGGCAATGCCGATGAAGGAACTCATGGTGTCGGCCACCACTCCGTCTATGTCAAAGGCGATCTGGTGCGGTTTTATCTTTATCATGGTGTTCTTTTGGTGTAACTTCATCTATCTAGTTAAACTAAACCTATAAGGAGCTTGGCCATGTATAAGCGCATGCTTGTTCTGAGATTTCCCTCAGAGATTACAGACAAGCCCATAGTATGCAGCCTGAGCCGGGAATATAACCTCTGTTTCAATATACTCAAGGCTACAATCCTACCAGGACATGAAGGAATCATGATTTTGGAGCTCAGTGGCCACAAAAAGAGTGTACAGGAAGGCCTCAAGTATCTTAGGGCCCAGGGGGTCAAGGTCAAGTCAGTGGCCCAGGAAATACGCAGGAATGACTCGGTCTGTTTCATGTGTGGAGCATGCACAGGAATCTGCCCAACAGAGGCCCTCCATGTGGATGAAGAGACGAGAGAGGTGCTCTTTGATCCTGACAACTGCAAGGGTTGTGGCCTCTGCGTTGCCGTATGTCCGGTTAGGGCAATGGAGATCAGGTTTGCAGCAGACAAGCTTTTGACATGAGATGAAACAATCCGCCCTGGTGCTGGCTAGCGGAGGCGTGGACAGCACCGTTACAGCCCATCTTCTAAAGAGTCAGGGCCTCGAGGTGCAGGGCCTGTTTCTGAAGATGACCCTGATTCCCCAGGAAGAGGCGGCCCTCGAGGCGGCAAGGGCCCTGTTTCATAGGCTCGGACTGGAACTTATCGTAAAAGATGTGTCAGAAAGGTTCCGCCAGGAGATAGTGGACTATTTCCTGAGGTCCTACATGTCGGGCCAGACGCCAAACTGCTGCTGCATCTGTAACTGGGAGATAAAAATGAAGACGGCCCTGGAGGTGGCAGATAGTCTTGGCATTCCCTTTGTGGCAACAGGCCATTACGCCAGGGTCCTTCATTGCAAGAGGCCACTTCTGCTAAGGGGCCAAGACATGGGTAAGGATCAGTCCTACTTTCTTCATCGTATCGAGGCAGATGCCCTCAAAAGGCTGATATTGCCCCTTGGTGGCATGACAAAATCGCAGGTCAAAGGGGTTGCAAAGGGGCTCGGTCTCAGTGCCTTCATCCATGAAGAAAGTCAAGACATATGTTTCTTCAAGGGTGACTACAGGAATTTCTTGAAACAGAGGCTTCCTGAGCTTCAACGTGAGGGTAAGATAGTAAGTTTGCAGGGAAAGGTCCTTGGCACCCATGGGGGTGTGGGGTCCTTTACCGTTGGCCAGCGAAGGGGCCTGGGGATTCCTGATGCCACCCCATATTACGTTGTGGAAATAAGGGCAGATGAAAATGTGGTGGTAGTGGGCAAGGAAAGGGATCTTCTCAGGCGCACCTTTGAAGTGCAGGATATCAACTGGATAGTTGAGCCACGCATCCTTTCTTCAATGGCCTGCAGGGTTAAGATAAGGTCGAGACACGTTGCTGCCCCTGCCACCTTGGAACCCCTTGACAGGGCCTACAGCCGTGTGAAGGTCTCCTTTGAGACTCCGCAGAAGGCGGTCACTCCCGGGCAGTTTGCCGTCTTTTACAAGGGTAAGGCCGTCTTGGGAGGAGGAAGAATTTGCGGGTAGCCATCTACACCCTTGGATGCAAGGTAAATCAGTTCGAGTCATGGGCCATAGCAGAGCAGTTCGAGGCCCTGGGGTGTGAGCTCGTATCCTGGAAGCAGGATGCAGACATCTACCTGGTAAACACCTGTGCTGTAACCTCAAAGGCTGCCTATCAGTCGAGGCAAATCCTCAACAGACTTAGACGGGAACATCCAGACGCCAAGATTATTGCAACAGGCTGTCACGTCCAGACAGATCCTTCCATGATTCTGGAATCCGTCGGTGGTGGAATTTGTCTGGCTGGCAATGAGCAGAAGCCGGATATAGCTGCAATGGCTATTAAGCATTCAGGCTGTACCGGCATCTTCATCGGCGACATCTGCAAGGTTGAGAAGATAGCGCCCCTTTTCGTTTCAAGGCCTCCGAGGAACCGTACGAGGGTTTTTCTCAAGGTGCAGGACGGATGCAATGCCTTTTGTTCCTACTGTATCGTCCCCTATGCAAGGGGGCGCAGCAGGAGCCTGGCCCCGGAACTCGTGGCCAAACAGGTGGAAGACCTGGCTGAAGCGGGTGTCAGGGAAGTGGTCATCACAGGGATACACGTGGGCCTGTATGGCAGGGACCTCGAGCCTGCCTCAACTATTTTTGCCCTTCTGCGGGATTTGTGTGAAAGATTCCCCCAGGTTCGTTTCCGGCTTAGTTCCATCGAGCCTACGGAAATAGAGGATGCCTTTATCGATTGGGCCGCATCCACGGACAATTTTTGCCCCCACTTTCATGTTCCCCTTCAAAGTGGCTCGGACAAGGTCCTCAAGGACATGAATCGCAGATACGAGGCCAGGAAGTTTATGGAAGTCCTGCACACCATCAAGGAACGGATACCCCATTGCGGCATAGGAACAGATGTGATGACGGGTTTCCCAACAGAAGGGCCAGAGGAGTTCTCCCAAACAGAGGAGCTTCTCAAGGTTGCTCCCATCTCCTACCTTCATGCCTTTCCATATTCTCCAAGGCCTGGAACCGTGGCTTCGGCCATGGTGTGTAAGGCCACAAGGAAACAGGCCAAGGAGCGTGCCAGAAGACTAATAGAGCTAGGCCAGGAAAAGCGGCGTTCATTCTATCAGGGGCTAATTGGTAAAAGGTTGGATGTTCTTATAGAGGGCAAGGTGCGTGGAAGCTCCCTTCTTCGTGGAAGAAGTGGAAACTATGCAGAGGTAGTCGTTGAATCAGATGATCAGGATCTGTCAGGCCGAATCGTGGCGGTCGAGGCCTTGTCCTTTGACGATCAGGCCATTAAGGGAAGGGTTCTAACTGTCCTTTAGCAGCCTTTGAACCGTCTCCTTCAAAACGCTAATGGAATAGGGCTTTGGGACTGCTGCATCGAATCCGTGTTCGCCAGCCACGGTCTTTATCTTGTCCTGGGTGTAGCCGCTGGATACGATTGCCTTTATAGACGGATCCAACTTTCGTACTTCCCTTAAAACGTCTGCACCGTCCATGTCGCCAGGCAAGGTCATGTCGAAAAGAACCAAGTCAAAGGGGCGGCCACTGTCCATGGCCTTCTTGAATTCCTCTATGGCCTCGTTGCTATTTGTCACTGATACCACTTCAAAATCCATGAGTTTGAAAATATCAGTTACCAGCTCGAGTATCATTTCCTCGTCGTCCAATACCAGCACTCTTTTGGTATTTGCCATGACTTCTCCTTCCAGTTTTAGAAGGTTTTAACAAGGTTCAGATTGAAAAGTACTGAGACTGACAATCAAGTTTCTTATAATAAGCACAAATTTGAGAAATAAAAGAAAAAAAACCAAGTAGGTCTAAATTAAATTTTTTTATTAAAATTTAAAAAGACTTTAAAAATTTTTACAATAGGCAAATAACAGATTAAGTTTATGAAATTACTTAAGCTTATAAGACATTTCGTCATTTGACCAGACAACTTAAATTTTAATTTTAAATTAATTAGGGAGTAAATTATATGATTATTTTCGAAAAGGCAGGGAAAAGAAACACAGTGGCAACCCTTGAAACCGCCTTTGATTTTGCAAATCTAAAGGGGATAGACACCATCGTTATTGCCTCCACATATGGAGACACAGCTCTAAAGGCCTTGGAGCTCAAGGAGGGCCAGGGCAGTAGTGCCCCGAATCTCGTTGTGGTAACACACAATTTTGGTTTTAAAGGGGAGCCGACCCTTGAGATGACAAGTGAGGTCCGCAAGGAGCTGGAAAGCAGGGGCGCCCGCGTCCATACAGGAACCATGCCCTTCAGGACCATTGGTACTGCCATCCGTGGCACTTTGGGTTATTCTCAGCAGGATCTCATTGCAAACACGCTGCGCCTTTTGGGGCAGGGTGTTAAGGTGTGTGTGGAAATCGTGCTCATGGCCTTTGATGGTGGTCTTATTGGAACAGATGATGTAATAAGTGTGGCCGGAACTGGAAGGGGGGCAGACACCGCCTGTGTGATCAAGCCAGCCCCTTCGAATAGGCTCTTTGAGCTCAAGGTGAGACAGATTCTTGCAAAGCCTTTTGATTGGTAATGGAGTCGATAGGAAATCTTATTTATGGGCAAAGAAGGTATCAAGATAATCAGTCAGAATCGCAAGGCGCGTCATGAGTATCACATAGTGGATACCCTGGAGGCAGGTATCGTGCTTCTGGGGCCAGAGGTTAAGTCCATTAGGGAAGGGCGGATAAATATCAAGGACGGTTACGTAGAGATAAAGGATGGGGAGGCGTGGCTGCAAAACGTACACATTTCCCCATATCCCTATGCAACCAATACTGCAAGGCCCGATCCCCTTCGTCCAAGAAAGCTTCTGTTACACAAGCAGGAAATCAAAAGATTGGCAGGCAAGGTGAAGGAAAGGGGGTTCACACTTGTCCCGCTCAAGGTCTATCTTTCAAATGGTAAGGTGAAGGTGGAGATTGCCCTGGCAAAGGGTAAAAAACTCTATGACAAGCGAGAGGCCCTTAAAAGAAAGACCCTGGACAGGGAATTTGAAAAGAGATTCAAGATAAGATAAACCAAAAAAATAGGGCCTCGGAAGCGAGGCCCTAGAACATGATAATAGCGTTTAGTCTTAAGGAGGCGTTTAGAAATCTATCTGGCTCCTAATTCCCCAAATGTAGATGTCGTCAATCTTTGAATTGCCACCTGCATTTTGAATCCACTGAAAATCTCCTGTCAGGGCAAAGCGGTTAACCACCATGAAACGATAGTAGGCCTCAACGTATTTTTCGTTGGCTGTGTGGGTGTTGGCCTTTTCGTAATCGTCAGAGAGCAGGGTCTGGGCAAAGCCGAATCCAAAGGCATCGCCGCCTCTATTCCACAATCCTCCATCCAGCTGAAATCCCACAGACCAGCTTTGGTCAACTGGTATAATCTCCCAGGCGTTGTCGTCCTTGTTCCAAACAGCCCGATCATCGGTGACGGTCTGGCTATATCTCGCAAATGCTGTTACACCAGCCACGATTTCCTGGTCAAAGGAAAGTCCCCAACCTGCCAGTTCGTCATCGGCATACTTAAGACCCTCGTTATGGCTGTTGATGGAAAACTTGGAAAGCTCACTAACCTTGACGTGACGTCTCTTGTCCACCCATCCATAAAATCTGTAGTTGCCATTTTTGCCAAGAAAGCCAGGCATTATGTTTATCTGGCCAATTATCATCCCGTCGTCGAAGGGATTGTGCCAAACAGAATCCTCCCCGTGTTCCTCTACTCCAGCGCCAATGACCTTGAACTCAACGAGGTCCACGGGCTGTGCCCTCAGCATGAAGGCGGGGCAGTAGAAGCTGTCTGGTTCAGGAATGTTGATACCCATGCTTTTCACGAAGATGTTGGACATGAACTGGGTGGTTTCATCGCCAGCCGCGTCGTTTTCATCGAAGAGCACACTGATGTCCATCTTTCCAAAGTTGAATCCGTAACGGTCGTCACGAAAGGAAAGTGCGTAATAGGCCTCGGAAATCGTAAGGGCTGCCGTATCAATGCCAATGGTTGTCTTGTAGGCATCGTAGTTGGGCACACTGAAACTGGGTACCTCATTGTTTATGCCCTCACCGTCACCACCTTCTAGATGGACGAAGAACTGGCCCCATTTGGCAAAGTCCGCATCGATGTTGAGGTCTATGGTGTAGGAGACATCCTGGGTTGAGCGAATGTTGCTGAGGCTGTTGGCATCACCCAGGGTGCCCATGAGAATTCCTGTTACACCCCCGCCAAGGCTGAACCTTCTGTACCATGCATCTGCATCTTGCTGTGCCGCTGCCTTCATTCCGGCAAGTTCCCCCATCTGAGCCTGTTGGCTGGCCTGTTGTTGCTTCATCTGGGAAAGCTCGCTTTCAACCGCCTTGAGCCTCTGGTTAAGTTGCCTATTTTCCCTAATAAGCTCTTTAACCATTTCCTCGAGTTGCGTCTCCCTGTCTGTTGCACCACCTGCAAAGACAGGGAGGGCACCGACACACAACAACAGCATGGCGACAAGTATGCTTGTTAACTTCATGCCTTGCATCCCTCCCTTTTTTGATTTTTTTTTAAAAATCCCTCATTGCCTGTTTTATGTGTTCAATAATTATCTCATTAGTTATTTCGTAAAAACCGAGACCTTTATAAAGTTTTTC
>JAADCZ010000116.1 GCA_013154175.1 Thermodesulfobacteriota bacterium | reverse complement strand
TTTACTGGCGCGCCCGGCAGGATTCGAACCTGCGACCTACGGATTCGTAGTCCGGCGCTCTATCCAGCTGAGCTACGGGCGCCTAAGGTGAACACACTATATAATTTAGACCTCCAGATATTTCAAGCATCCTTTCTCCTTGCAAAACCAACCTCGCTAGTGATAAATTTTCGGAAATTTTTTCACAATGGAGGAAACCATGCCTGAGTCAGCCATTACAGATGAGTTTCTATCTAGTCTTTTTCCACCAGGACGGGCAGATGAATTCTTCGAGGCCCTTTATGGCGGAGCCGAAGCCGGGGCCTTTGATATTGGGCTCAGAACCGCTGGATTCAACAAACAGAACAACACCCTAATCATAGAGTTCGTTCTCACAGAAAGGCCAGGCCACTGTATGGCATGTAACCTTACCTATGGACTTCCCCAGGTCTTTCAAAGACACCCCATAATAAACCTTAGTGGCATCATCGATGAAATAGACAAGAAACTTAAACCCGACTGGTCTGTCGAGGAGTGGCAGATAGGTTCAACCCAGGTGCTCGATCCAAAGGTCAACACCATCCCCGTCTTTATAAAACTGAAAAAGAACAACTAGCCAAAAAATCAATCATAGGGCACAGGTGCACCTGCCTGTGCCCTTCTCTCCCCCCTACATAAATTGCCCCTTTTGCGGCAACTTGTTCATCCACTCTGGGGAGTGAAACCAGTACTGTTTGAGCCTCTTTAGCTCGCCAATTGCATTTAGTTTCATGAGGCAGTTATCGAGCCAGTTCATCCACAATAGATCAGTCTCAGGTATTGCAACCCCAAGGGGTTCGAAGGTGAATGGCTCTGAAACAGCCAAGTCCTTGTCCTGATTACGAAAGGCCGCTACGACGCAAAAGGGCTCATCTGCAAAAAGGGCCTGTGCCTTTCCAGACAGAACCATTTTCAAGGCATCTTCCATGTTGTTTGCCTGAATAATGTGTGCCTTTGGAACCAGGGCCTTTGCTATCTGTTCACCAGTGGTATTTTTTGCAACCACCAGGGTAAAATCTGGCCTGTTCATATCCTCGGGGGCCTTTATCTGGGTAACTATCTCCTTCTTGCCTAGGATTGACTGCCCGGTGACATAGTAGGGGCCAAGGAAGGCAACCTTGAGATTTCTCTTCGGCGTTATGGTGATGCCAGCCAGTGCCAAATCTATTGACCCGTTCTGCAAGGCCGAAAACAGTTCGTTCAGGGTCATCTGTTTGAGCTCCAGCTTTGCCCCAAGTTGCTGGGCCAAAATATTGGCAAGATCTATATCAAAGCCCATGAATTGGCCCTTGCTGTCCTTAACCGTAAAGGGCGGGTAATGCCCTGTCGTGCCTACCCGCAGGATTCCAGTGTCCTGAATCCTCTTGGTAACCTCGCCGGCCATGGCGTTATAGACAAAAAGAGAAAGGACGAACCAACAAATCCCCAAAAACATGACGTATCGTTTCATAAAAAACCTCCTTTTAGGTTCAGGAAATTATAACAGTTAAGGACCAGTGTAAATACTGATAATTATTGTGAAGAACTTCCTTTGCAAATGGATATTTCTTAAGGAAAATTTTAAAAATAAGGGGGATCACACTGTCATATCGAAAAGCGTTCCAAAGACTTGACTGTCGGCAAATACCCTGCCGGATAAAACATCCTTGATGCGGTAGCGTTTCAATATTTGACCGGAATCCTTATCGATAATGGTTATCAGGTGGCCATTTTGTGCATGAATGAGCCTTGCCTCCAGCTGCGGCGTATCTTCAAGGGCCTCCTTTACCACAGAGAGGGCATACGTAACTTCATTTTGACCTTCACTCTCAAGACCTTTGCCAGAGTCATCCTTTTCCTCACGCCTCTTTTTTGAACGAAGCCTCGCCCTCGTGGATTTCTCTATTGGACGTACTGCCGGCCTTTCCTTTTCATTAATCAGCACTAGGGAGGCTGGAAGGAAACTGAAGGTCCCTATGTCGAATCCCTTGGTGTCCATAACTGTGCCCTTTTTAAACTCATCGACACATTACGGACACAGCTATATTTCAGGCCAAATCAGCTTTTTTCTCCTAGAATTCTCATGAGCTCCAGTGGGTCGACCCGCTGCCCCAAGAGGCTTACTCCCCAGTGCAAGTGAGGCCCTGTTATCCTTCCTGTAGACCCTGAAAGGCCAATAACCTGCCCCTTTTCAACCCATTGCCCTTGCTTCACCTTGACCTTGGAAAGGTGTGCATAAAGGGTATAGAGTCCACCGCCATGATCGATAACGACAGTATTTCCGCTAAGGTAACAATCTCTGACCAAGGTCACCTTGCCGGCATTTGGACTTTTTATAGGGGTTCCTTCCCTTGCCCGAAGATCAATGCCAGAATGGGGGCTTCTAGGCTGGCCGTTAAAATAGCGTCTCAGTCCAAACCTGCTCAACACCTTTGACTCAACAGGCCATACGAACCTTCCCTGCCAGTATATTACTGGTCTCACTGCACTACATGCCTTGCGTACAGCCCTCTGATCTGCCAAAACCCTCTCTAGGATTTTAGGCGGAAAGCTCACCATCTTCCTTTTGACCTTGAGATATTCCTTGGGATATTTTTTGTCTTTTAAGGTTAAGTACCTTACCTCTTTGAAATGCTTGCCATTTTTCACGAAGTAAAATGTTACGGCCCTTTTCCCTGGCTTTGCCTTGAGCCCTTCGCCAACGAGAACCATCAACCGGCCACTGTCCTCTTCCTTGTAGGGCACGGTCTTTCCCTCGAAATCCACCCTTTTCAAAAGGCAACCAGGCTTGAGGCCAAACTCCACCTTGGACACGCCCCCGCGAAAGAATGGGGAAGGCTCGGCCTCGAATGTTCCAATGCACGAGGAAGACTTTGAAAATGAGATTGCAGGGTGAAACAACATAAGAAAAGCCAACCATATAAAGGTAAATACTCTGGCTCGAGACATCACTTACCACTCCTGTTCTTTTCTAGTACCAGACAGGACAGACTCCCGTCCTTAAACTCGATGTTCAATTTATCTCCCACCTTCACCTTTGCTACATCTGTGACGAGTTTGCCACTGGAACCACACCTTACCATGGCAAACCCCTTTTCCATGCAAGAATATGGATCTGCCCCGGCAAGCCTGGATTCCATATCGCCAAGAAGGTCCTTCTTATGGCGTAGATTTGCAAGTATTTCATCCTTTGCCTTGAATAT
>JAADCZ010000102.1 GCA_013154175.1 Thermodesulfobacteriota bacterium | reverse complement strand
TTTCTTGATGTAAAGCTCAAGTTTTCCAACAAATACAAGGCCAGGGTCCTTGGCTGGAGTAAGCCTGCTGAATGTAACCCTGACGAATAATCAAAGGGACTTGGTCAAACAACTACGTTACATTTTTGGTATTCTTTATTTTTGTGTCACTGATATTGCACCATACACACAAGGAGGTATTCATGGTTGCTCGTCTGGTTCTGGCAATCCTGCTATTGGGGGTGGGAGGCTGTTCGAGTCTCAAGGTAAGTCACGATTACAATCCAAGTTTTGATTTTTCTAGGCTAAAGACCTTTGCCATCGTCTATACGAAACAGGGCAACTCCCCAATGCAGCAGCGCATAGTGGAAGTCCTGACAAAAGAGTTTGAAGCAAAGGGCTACAAGCCTGCACCAAGGGACAAGGCGGATTTTCTAGTGGTCTTTCACACCAATATAAGAAATAAGCGCCAGTTGGTTACAGATTATCAAAGGGTAGGGCTCTATCCCTTTGGCTTTGGCTCTTATACGATGGTGCCGGTCCAGAGGGAGTATGAGTACAAGGAAGGAAAGATTGTGGTGGACGCCCTGGACCCAAAGACAAGGAATATCTTCTGGCGCGGTATAGCAACTGACAGGCTCCAATCCTTCAGTGACCCAGAGGAGCGCCTTGAATATGCAAGGAAGGTTGCAAAGGAGCTGTTGAAGTCCTTTCCGCCTGCCAAGGAGTAAAGTCAAAGGTTCTTGCGTGCCCTTTCGTAAATCCCATTTCCTTGATGCTCGGGTAATTTTTAAAGGCTATTTTAAAAAAGTTTTGGGTTCTGTGGGCCAAGTCAGCATGTCATTGATGTTATTTACAAGTTAGCAGGCGTATGAATTTTACAGCCATTGATTTTGAGACGGCAAACCCCAAGCGCAACAGCGCCTGTGCCATTGGTCTAGTTCGGGTGGAAGGTGGCCAGATTGTGAAGGAGTGTTCCCTTCTCATTCGGCCACCAAGCAGGTGGTTCAAATTCACCTATATTCATTCGATTACCTGGGATGACGTCAGGGACAAGCCCACTTTCAAAGAGATTTGGCCAGAGATAGCCCCCTTCATCCTGGCAGGGGACTTTCTTGTAGCCCATAATGCCCCCTTTGACCACTCGGTGCTCAAGAGTACCTGCCATCATTATGGCATCCCTTTGCCTGAGCTGAAATTTAAATGCACCGTAAGGCTTGCGCGCCATGGCCTTGGCATACGGCCTGCCAAGCTTTCCAATGTTTGCAGGGTGCTGGGGATTCCCCTTGAAAATCACCACGACGCCCTGTGCGATGCCAAAGCGTGCGCCCAGATTATGCTGCGTGCCCAGGCACTCGAGGAGCAGCCTCTATTATGGCAAAAGGGCTGTTAATAGTATCCCTGGTAGTGGCGGTTGCGGTTGCTGGGCTTCCTGGGCAGGCACTGGCCAACATCGTTTGGCCAGCCCTTATTGCAGAGACGAAAATCTCCTCATTTCCCATAATTGCTCTAAGCCTGTTCATAGAGTTCTGGTTTTTCAAATGGCTTTTCAAGCTAGAGGTAAAAGATGCTACTTTGTACACCCTTGCTGCCAATGGGGTTTCGGCAGTCTTGGGCATCTTCTTGCGGCCCCTTTCGGGCATAGCCTATGAGTTTTCCCTTGGGCTTATCATCAATTGGCTGTTCAACTGGGGCACCTTCAATCCTGTTGCCTGGTTTTTTGTGCCCATTATTGCAGGGGCGGTCAATGCCATCTTGGAACTGGCGACAATCAGGGTTATTTGGCAAAGAAAGATAAATAAGAGGAATTATGCTCTAACCTGGGCGATTAACACTGCCACGGCGGCACTGGCAACTTTGTGGGTGATACTTTATCCACCGCCAGTTTGAGACAGTTTTCATTATTAAAATGCCCTAGTTGCACATCCTAGCTTTTGCTTTTTTAGAAAATAGCACCTTCCCTAACCGCTAACTTGACGCGTACATTTTTTTGCCTGTCAAAATTATAATCCTATCTTTCGCAATTACTTCCTTCTTTGAGCGATAATTCCTAATCCCGAAAGATTACGAAAAGAAGGCAAGTTGAAAAACATGCACCATATTTCCCAAACCTGCAAGTTTCACCTTTGGTAAAAGCTAACAATTTTAATTTTCAATTTGTACGAAAATTCATTTGTCGCTGTCTGTGTAGCAAAGTGCAATTCTGTGAAAAAAATCATAATTATTCAAATTTCTGACATTTTGTACGAATACTCACATATTATATTGTGAAACCTTTAATTTCCTTCCATTTTCTTATTTTTTATTGACAAATGCCAAGAATTCGCTAAGCATAAATAACGGATGACTTGACAAGATTTTTTGTCAGGGAGTCTGCCAGTGCCAAGACCAGATGACTTTGATCTTACAGATCAAAATATCAAAAAGGAGATTGCAGTATGGCAAGTTCTGTTTACAGCATCTGTGGAATGTGTGCGGTCCGCTGCCCGATTCGAGTTGAAGTCGAAGACGGCAAGGTGACCTGGATTGAAGGTAATTCCAATGATCCAGGTATGGGAACGAGCCTTTGCGCCAAGGGTATTTCAGGAAGGGCCTTGCTTTATGATGATGAAAGGCTCCAATACCCCATGATCAGGGATGGAGAGCGAGGCTCAGGCAAGTGGAAAAGGGTGTCCTGGGATGAGGCCTTTGACTATGTGGCTTCAAAACTCAAGGACATAATGCAGAAACACGGTGGCAAGGCCGTCATGCTCAGTGACAGGGGCGGGCCCTTTGCTGACATGAGAAAGGCCTTTATGAAGGCCATCGGCTCGCCAAATTACTGCAATCACGACTGTACCTGCGGCAGGAATACGCATCACGCTTCCAAGTCGGTTTATGGGCTTGGACGTACAGGCCTGGCATACGACTTCAAGAATGCAAAACATATTGTTCTCTTCGGTAGGAATATCACCGAGTCCTTCAAGGTAAAAGAAGTCAAGTCCTTTATGCAGGGCGTTAAGAATGGTGCCAAGGTCACATACATAGACCCTAGGGCTGCCCTTACGGCTTCGAAGGCAACGAGGTATTGGCAAATACGCCCTGGAACCGACTATGCCCTCCTTCTTGCAATCGCAAACGTCATCGTAAAAGAGGGGCTGTACGACAAGGACTTCGTTAAGAAGTATGTTACCGGAATCACCAAGTTCAAGAACTTCGTAAAGTCCTATACTCCAGCCTGGGCCGAGAAGGAAACCGGCATTCCTGCCGATGAGATCGTTGCCTTCTGCAGGGAGATCGGTGCAGACAGGCCCAAGGTCATATTCCATCCTGGCTGGCACCTTTCACGCTACAACGACTCCTTTTATGCCAGCCGCATGATTCACATCATCAACGCCCTCATGGGTAACATAGAGGTGCCAGGAGGCCAGTTCTATCCAAAGACTCCAAAGGATGCCGGTTCCAAGGGGCTAAGGAGTCTGGGCGCCGATATCCCAAAGGTTGAGGAAAAGAGGGCAGACGGCTGCGGCTGGAAGTACAAGAGGTTTGACGGAGGGCCCGGCCTTCTCCAGCTCATGTATGAAGCCATAGATACAGGGGAGCCTTATCCGCTCAAGGCCTACTTCGTCGTAAGGCATGACCCCCTGCTGGCACTGCCAGATCCGGAAGAGCAGAAGAGGATTCTCAATAAGCTCGATCTGATAGTAGTGGTTGACGTGAACTACAGCGAAACCTTCGGTTTTGCAGATGTCATCCTGCCAGAGAGTACCTACCTCGAGCGGGATACCATGATGCGGACGGACAAGGGGCTAAAGCCTGGCTTCAGCATGAGGCGCAAGGCCATAGAGCCTATCTACGATACGAAGGCCGGCTGGGAGATCTGGACCGAGCTGGCCCACAGGCTTGGAAAGGGCAACTATTTTCCATACAAGACCATTGAGGATATCTGGAGATATCAGCTTCAGGATACCGACATCAAGCTTCAGGATTTTGATGAAAAGGGGTTCGTGCAGCTTACAGACGAGCCAATCTGGTACGACAGGAACAAGCTGAAGTTCCCAACACCTTCGGGAAAGATAGAGCTTATTTCCAAAAGATTAGAAGAAGACGACATTCCCTCCTTCATCCCCTACGAAAGTCCGCGGAAACCGGAAAAGGGCGAATTCAGGCTTCTCTTCGGCCGTACCGGATACCAAACCCACGGACAGACCACTAACAATCCCATTATCTCTGAATTCATGGGGACGAACTGCCTGTGGATAAACACCCAGGTGGCTAAGGAGCTTGGAATCAAGGATGGTCAAGAGGTCCAGATTAGCAACAAGGGAGTGACCGGCAAGATAAGGGCCAAGGTGACCGACTACATACACCCCGAGGCAGTCTTCATGCTGCATGGATACGGGCGTTCGATTCCGTTCCAGACAAGGGCCTATAAGAAAGGTCTTGCTGATCAGGTGTTCATGAAGGGTCTGCTGAAGGTTTGGGACAAGGCCGGAGGGAGCATCTCCCTCTGCGAGTCCTTCGTAAAGGTCACGCCTGCATAAGGAGGGTATGAAATGAGCAAATATCATGTTGAACAGGACATAACCCTTTGCATCGGCTGCTTGGCTTGTGAGGCAGCATGCAAAGACAAAAATAACGTGCCCAAAGGTGCCCATTTCTGCAAGATGATTGCAGTGGGGCCCAAGATGGTGAGGAACATCCCGGTAGTCAATTACGTGTACATGGCATGTTTCCACTGTGAGAAGCCGTGGTGTGTCGATGCCTGCCCAACAGGGGCAATGCAGAAGAGAGAGAAGGACGGCATCGTCTTCGTGGATGCCGAGCTTTGTGTGGGCTGCAAGGCCTGCATAAAGGCGTGCCCGTGGGGTGTTCCACAGTGGGATTCCAACACTGGCAAGGTGGCCAAGTGCGATCTGTGTAAGGACAGGATCGACCAGGGTCTCAAGCCTGCCTGCGTGACAAAGTGTACCACGGGCGCCCTGCAATTCGGGACTCCCCAGGAGGCGTCAGAGAAAAAGCGCAGGGATTTTGCTGAACAGATGGTCAAGAACGCCTAGGACGGAAAAGCCATGACACCAGGAACCTATCTTCCAACAGAATATTTGCCAATTCTTATCATGCTGCTTTTTGCAACCGGTTTTGGCGTCGTAACCCTGTGGGTTGGACGATTCTTCCGGTTGAGGCGGCCCTATGAGGAGAAGCTGGAGGCGTATGAATCTGGTAACCCGCCTTCGGCACCGCCCAGGTTCAGGTTTTCCATCAAGTTTTACCTGATTGCCATCTTGTTCGTGGTCTTCGACGTGGAAGCCATATTCCTCTATCCCTGGGCCCTCGTTTACGACAAAATCGGTGTCTTTGCCGTAGTGGAAATGTTCCTTTTCATATTTTTACTTCTCATTGGATATGCATATGCATGGCGAAAGGAGGCCTTGGAGTGGGAAAGATAACCTCCCCGGATCTCGTACAGGTAGCCGATGGCGTAAAGGTTATACCTGGAGCGAATACCTTTTTGATGCAACTGGACAAGGTCATCAACTGGAGCAGGGCCGGATCAATCTGGCCGGTCACCTTTGGCCTTGCCTGATGTGCCATTGAGATGATGGCTGCTGGAAGCAGCCACCACGATTTGGACCGCTTCGGAATCATATTCAGGGCGAGTCCGAGGCAGGCGGATGCCATGATAGTGGCGGGAACGGTCACCCAGAAAATGGCTCCAGTTGTCAGAAGAGTCTACGACCAGATGCCAGAGCCCAGATACGTCATAGCAATGGGCAGTTGTGCATGCAGTGGTGGGGTCTTCAAGACCTACCACACAGTGCAAGGTTGTGACGAATTCTTACCGGTGGACGTGTACGTTCCCGGTTGTCCACCAAGACCAGAGGCGCTGCTGGAGGGATTCATTCGCCTGCAGCAGAAGATGATGAAGGAGGAAATGAGGTGGAGCCGCTGGAGATAGCCCAAAAAATTAGGGAGAGATTCCCGGATCAGGTCATCCAGGTTGAGGAACATCGCGGTCAGGTGGGCGTCATCGTGAAAAAGGACAGGATCGTGGAAATGCTCAGATGGCTCCACGACGACCCGGCACTGCAACTCAATCACCTGGCAGACCTGTGTGGCGTTGACTACCTGGCCAAGAAGGATGTCAGGTTTGAGGTGGTGTACAACCTCTACTCCATACCATTGAGGCACCGCATAAGGATTAGGGCGGAGGTCCCTGAGGACGATTGCCGCATCGACTCCGTAACTTCCATCTGGATGGGAGCCAACTGGCACGAGAGGGAGTGTTACGACCTTCTCGGAATAACCTTCGACGGGCACCCGGATCTCAGACGCATCCTTTTGCCAGAGGGCTGGGAAGGCCATCCACTCAGAAAGGACTATCCCCTGGATGGCGGTGGCAAGAGATGGAGTGGTTACGAAGAGGTGGTGGAAAAGTCAAAGAGGTTGAGGCAGCACGACTTTTACGGAATGTACCAAGATCCGACCAAAAAGGCGGGATTAGAAGATGCCAGAGAATAAAAGCGAGTCCAAACAGACCACAGTACAACATATGGCCTATGAACCCTACACAGTGGCCATGGGGCCTCAGCATCCGGCCACTCATGGGGTCTTGAAGCTGGATTTGGAGCTGGACGGTGAGACTATTCTAGAGTGCAAGCCCACAGTTGGTTTTCTCCACAGGGGGGTAGAGAAGCTTGCAGAAAATATCTCCTATGCCCAGTGTCTCCCCCTTACCGACCGGCTCGACTACATAGCGGCCATGGCCAACAACGTGGCGTACTCCGTGGCGGTGGAGACGCTGCTAGGTATCGAGGTCCCTCTGAGGGCCAAGTACATACGTACCATGGTCATGGAGATGGCAAGGCTCACTGGCCACCTGTTGTGGCTTGCCACCCATGCCCTGGATATTGGGGCCATGACCGTGTTCCTCTACTGCTTCAGGGAGCGTGAAAACCTCCTCGATATGTTCGAGGAGATATGCGGCGCCCGACTCACCACCAGTTACACATGTATAGGTGGTGTTCGCCAGGATGTTACAGGGCATTTCTTGGAAAGTCTTCATGCCTTTACAGACGAGTTTCCCTCCAGGATAGCCGAATATGAGACCCTCATCGACAAGAACAGGATCTGGCTCCAAAGGACCCAGGGGGTTGGCGTCGTGTCCGCAGAGGATGCAGTAAGCCTTGGTCTTACAGGTCCAACCCTCAGGGGCTCGGGCGTTGACTACGATGTTCGTAAACACATGCCCTACGATGCCTATCCGTACGTGGAATTTGAAGTGCCTATCGGGTCGAAGGGAGATGTCTACGACAGGTACCGGTGCAGGATGGAGGAAATGCATCAGTCAAATTCCATCATAAGGCAATGCATCGAGGCCCTGCCTCCAGGGCCCATCCGGGCAGAGGATGCTCCAGATCTTGTGATGCCCTATGGCCCGCAAAAGGTGGTCGAGGCGGATGCCACCTTTTCATCAGGCATCATCAAGCTGGTGGAAGATCGCAAGAGATTCATCAAGGGCGACGTCTACGTGGCAGCAGAGGTGCCCAAGGGAGAACTGGGCTTCTATTTCGTCAGCGACGGAAGGGGAGTGCCCTACCGTATGCACATAAGGTCGCCTTCCTATATTCACATTGGAGCCTTGCCCTTTCTGTGCAAGGGGCAGATGGTGGCTGACGTGATTGCAATCATTGGAAGTGTTGATGTGGTATTGGGAGAGTGTGACAGATAGGGGGATAAATGGAAATTTTATGGATCCTCGTTAAAATCATCATTGTTTTTGCGGTGGTAATGCTCCATGTGATGTATGCCACCTACTTCGAGCGCAAGGTCATAGGTCACATGCAGGTGCGTATGGGGCCTATGCGGGTGGGGCCACACGGAATACTTCAGCCCATTGCAGACGGGCTCAAGCTCTTCTTCAAGGAAGACATCATTCCCACAGTGGCCGATAAGAAGGTGTTCTATGCAGCCCCGCTCATATGTCTCATATCGGCCCTCAGTGCCATAGCTGTATTGCCCTTTTTCGAAGGGTTCGCCATTGCCAATATCAATATTGGTATCCTTTACATCTTTGCCATGAGCTCCCTGGCTTCCTACGGGGTCGTTCTGGCAGGGTGGTCTTCAAATTCGAAATATTCATTCCTTGGGGGTCTGAGGTCTTCTGCCCAGGTCATCAGCTATGAAATCGCCATGGGGCTCAGCCTCGTTGGTGTCATGATGATGGCAGGTTCCCTGAACCTCACGGACATTGTTCATGCCCAGATGAACAGCCCCTTCAAGGTGTATCTCATACCCCAGATAATCGGGTTCTTCGTATTCGTTGTCGCAATGTTCGCAGAGACCAACAGGACGCCCTTCGACCTGCCAGAGGCGGAGTCAGAGCTGGTTGCAGGCTACTGCACGGAATATAGCGGTATGCGTTTCGCACTCTTCTTCATGGCAGAATATATCGGCATGATAGTCATGTCCTGTCTGGCTGTTACCTGTTTCCTAGGGGGCTGGAGCGGGCCTTTCGAAGTGCCGGGAATCCCCTTCTTCTGGTTCTTGCTAAAGGTCTACTTTTTCATCTTCCTCTACTACTGGGTAAGGGCCACATTGCCACGATACCGTTACGACCAGCTAATGGCCCTTGGCTGGAAGGTCCTTATCCCCTTGGCGCTGTTCAATATCGTGCTCACAGGGACAATAAAATCCATTTTCGGATAATACGGGCAGGTAGCTATGAAAATTCAATATGACACAAAAAAGAGCTTGGTAGAGCGGATATTCCTCTTGGAGATAGTGAAGGGCCTGGGATTGACCCTTCGCCGACTCTTCAGCAAGTCGGTCACCATTCAGTATCCCAAGGAAAGAAAGGAGCTTTTCCCTGGTTTCAGGGGGAAACATGCCCTTATCCGTGATCCCAAGACGGGAACGGCAAGGTGTGTGGCATGTATGAGGTGTGCCTCGGTGTGTCCGGCAAGATGCATCTCCATAAGGTTCACCACAGACGAAAAGACAGGGGGAAGGAAGCTCGAGTCCTATGAGATCGATGCCCTGAGATGCATCTTCTGTGGATATTGTGAAGAGGTTTGCCCTGTAAACGCTGTGGTGCTCACTGAAGATTACGAATATTCCGACTATGAGCGGGAACCGTTTCACTTCGACATGGAGGCACTCCTGAACAACTGGGACAAATTCGTCGAGAAAAACAAGATCGATCCTGAACGTTACCTGAATCCATTTCTGCGCCCCAGGGGGTTGGCCTTGGGGGAACTGCCTGCGGGCAAAAGGATGGATGTCCCAGAGGAATGGACCCTGGAGGGGCAGGTAGTGTGGAAGGACGGTAAGGCAGTATCGGCCAGGGAAGCGGCTGCAGAATAGGGAGGGACAAATGGTTCAATTGCTATTTTTTTACTTCGCCTTGGTTGTCATTGGCCTGGGACTCAGGATTGTGACTGCAAAAAATCCTGTGCACAGCGTGCTTCTCATGCTGGTCCTGTTTTTTCACATGGCAGGTTTGTATCTCCTGCTGAACGCCGAATTTCTGGCCGCAGTTCAAGTGATCGTGTATGCGGGAGCCATATTGGTCCTTTATCTATTTGTGCTCTTCCTGGTTAACCTCAAGGAGGAGCTGAAGATGAGCCCCTTTGTGGAAAAGGGAAAATGGCTTGGCATTGCCGGGGCCGTAGCTCTCTTCATTACCTTCATGAGGGGGGTGGTCAGCTTCACCCTTGGGCCTCATGGGGAATATACCATCGAAAAGATACAGCAGATGACCCACACAAAGGCAATGGGTCAGGCCGTATATACCACATACATTCTGCCGTTTGAGATAGCGGGTTTGATATTGCTGGTCGCCGTTATTGGTGGGCTGGCACTAGCTAAAAGGGAAGACAAGGGGGCGTAAAATGGTCCATTTGAGCTGGTATCTCACAGTATCAGCAATTCTGTTCTGCATAGGAGTCTTCGGGTTCCTGACCAGGCGGAACATCATAATGATGCTTCTGTCCATTGAGCTGATGCTCAATTCAGTGAATCTGAATCTGGCTGCCATGAGTCATTACATGGAGGATCTGCGTGGTCAGGTGCTTGTGTTCTTCATCATTGCGGTTGCTGCAGCAGAGGCTGCAATAGCCCTTGGCATAGTGGTTACGCTTTTCCGCAACCATCGAACTGTCCATACAGAGGACATAACTACTCTGAAAGGATGAGGTAGAGATGAATATTCCCGTTTACTTGCTACTAATTCCGTTTCTACCCCTGGCTTCCTTCATATTTACGCTCCTTTATGGGAAGAGACTGGGGGATAAGGCTCACTGGCCGCCAATCGTTGCGGTAGTCATATCCTTCTTGTGTGCGTGCCACGCCTTTGACCAGGTGTTGCATGGCACCCATATCAATGCAGACCTCTACACCTGGTTTGCGTCGGCAAAATTCAAGGCATCTGTGGGGTTTTTGCTGGATGAGCTAACAGCTGTCATGCTCATCGTGGTAACCTCCATAAGCACCTTGGTCCACATCTATTCCGTGGGCTATATGCACGATGATCCGGGCTACTATCGATTTTTCTCATATCTCAGCCTGTTCACCTTCTCCATGTTGATGCTGGTGCTTGGTAACAACTTCCTGCAGCTCTACTTCGGCTGGGAGGCCGTTGGTCTTTCATCGTATCTCCTCATTGGATTTTGGTACCACAAGAAATCGGCATCAGACGCTGGAAAGAAGGCCTTTATCGTCAACAGGTTTGGAGACTTCGGCTTTGGCCTGGGAATCATAGTAGTGTTCCTGGTTTTCGGTTCGGTTCACTACGACACCGTCTTTTCCCATGTTCATGAGGCCGTAGGCCAGACCTTCAACTTCCTGGGCTTCGACTTCGATGTAATAAGCCTCATGGCCATACTGCTCTTCTGTGGGGCTGTGGGTAAATCGGCACAGATACCCCTCCATGTCTGGCTTCCCGATGCCATGGAGGGTCCGACACCTGTCAGTGCCCTTATCCATGCGGCTACCATGGTTACGGCAGGTGTGTTCCTGGTAGCACGTTGCAACCCCATATTCAGCCTGTCACCCGCAGCCATGAATCTGGTGACGATTATTGGAGCACTCACCTGTTTCTTTGCTGCAACCATCGCCCTCGTCCAGGTGGACATAAAGAAGGTGATCGCCTATTCCACTGTAAGTCAGCTCGCTTACATGTTCATAGGTTGCGGTGTCGGTGCCTATGGTGCCGGTGTCTTTCACCTCTACACCCACGCCTACTTCAAGGCCCTGCTCTTTCTCGGTGCAGGTAGTGTCATCCACGCCATGAGCGATGAGCAGGATATCAGGAAGATGGGTGGACTCAAAAAGTATCTGCCAATCACCTATTTCACCTTTCTCATAGCGTCCCTTTCAATTTCGGGAATTCCGCCATTTGCTGGCTTTTTCAGTAAGGATGAAATCTTGGCAATGGCCTTTGCGTCTCCTGTCGGTGCAGGAAAATTTGCATGGTTCGTAGGAACGGTGGTCGCCGGTATGACAGCCTTCTATTCCTTCAGGCTGCTGTTCCTCACCTTCCACGGGGAATTCCGCGGTACCGAGGAGCAGAGGAAGCATCTGCACGAATCTCCACTTACCATGACGATTCCCCTCACCCTCCTGGCCATTGGAGCACTGGCAGCAGGCTGGGTCGGGGTGCCTGAGGTGCTCGGAGGAGAGAATGGATGGGCCCACTTCCTGAGTCGTGTCGTGGGGCATCCGGAGGTGCACCTGAGCCATTACACCGAATGGACCCTAATGATTATTTCAGTGGCTGCTGGGCTTACAGGAATCTATGTGGCCTATGTCATGTACATGGTCAGGCCTGAGATACCTGTGCAGCTTGCCCAAAAGTATCCAAAGCTCTACGACATTCTGTTCAACAAGTACTATGTGGACGAGTTCTACAGCGCAACCATCGTACAGCCCACTATCAACTGCGGTAGGAAGATTCTCAGGGGCATAACCGACGGCATGATCATAGAGGGTGTGGTCAACGGAGTGCCTAGTCTCATTGGCAAGTTCAGTAAGGTTCTGTCCAGATTTCAGACTGGAAGAGTCCAACAGTATGGAAGCGTCATGGCATTGGGGGCCTTCATACTTCTTTGGATCTTCATGTAACCCAAGGGGAGGAATAGCGAATTATGGATTACGGATTTCCAATACTCAGTTCCCTAATATTTCTGCCTATGATAGGGGCAGCGGCACTGCTGTTCATTCCGCGTTCCCATGAGGATGACGTTCGGCGCCTTGCCCTGCTCATAGCCATAGTGGAATTTCTGCTTTCTATTCCCTTATGGTTCCAGTTCGACAAGACGACGCACTTGATGCAGTTCGTTGAGAAGAGGCCCTGGATAGAAGCGTGGAATGTGAACTATTATCTGGGGATAGACGGGATCAGTATCTTGTTCGTACTGCTTTCTACCCTGATAACCATCCTGTGCATACTGGTTTCATGGACGGCCATAACCGAAAAGGTCAAGGAATTCTTTGCCTCTCTCCTCTTCCTGGAAGGGGCGATGATAGGGGTCTTTTGCTCCCTGGACTTTTTCCTCTTCTATATCTTTTGGGAGGCCATGCTCATCCCCATGTACCTGATTATCGGCGTCTGGGGAGGGCCTGGCAGACTGTACGCCGCCATCAAATTCTTTCTCTACACCCTGGTTGGAAGTGTCTTGATGCTAATCGGCATCATTACCCTTTACTTCCACGGTGGGCACACCTTTGACATACTCCAGCTTTCATCACAGTCTTATCCCTTCAAGCTCCAGATGATTCTCTTCTGGGCCTTCTTTGCAGCCTTTGCAGTCAAGGTGCCCATGTGGCCGGTGCATACCTGGCTGCCAGATGCCCACACAGAGGCCCCTGCAGCAGGTTCGGTCATTCTGGCTGGAATCCTCATCAAGATGGGGGCCTACGGATTCCTGCGCTTCTCCATGCCCATGCTGCCCCAGGCCACCCAGGCCATGATGGTTCCCATGCTGGTGCTGTCCATTATCGCCATTATCTATGGGGCCATTATCTGTCTGGGCCAGGACGATATGAAAAGGCTTATTGCATACAGCTCTGTCAGTCACATGGGCTTTGTCACCCTGGGTATGTTCGCCCTCAATTACCAGGGGTTGGAGGGGGCCATCTTGCAGATGGTGAACCACGGTGTGGTAACAGGCGCCTTGTTCCTCTCCATTGGTATCATTTATGAACAGACACACACCCGTGAGATTGCTGACTATGGCGGGCTTGCATCCATAACACCAATCTTTGCAGGTCTGTTTCTGGTATTTACCATGGCGGCCATCGGCCTTCCCGGGCTCAACGGGTTCATTGGAGAATTTCTCATCATACTGGGTGGTTTCGCCTCTAAGACATGGGCCGGTTTCTTTGCAGCCACAGGCATAATCATAGGTGCCGGTTACATGTTGTGGCTGTATCAGAGGGTATTTTTCATGGAAAAGAATCCCAAAATGGTGGCCCTGGGCCTTAGAGACCTGAACTGCAGGGAGCTTGTCACCCTGTTGCCCATGTTGGTGCTCATACTCTGGATAGGTATCTACCCCAATGTCTTTCTGAGTTATATGCACACCTCTGTGGCCCATCTGCTCGAGCAGGTCAACGCTTCTACAGGAGGCCTACAGGCAAACTCGCATGGCATAATTGAATGTGCCCTTCGATTCATAGGAGGCTAGTTGAGACATGGTTACAGGATTTTCATTACCCATAGTAGCACCTCTAGGACCGGAAATCTTCTTGGCCATCATTGGCTGCGCTGTGATACTGGCAGATATCATCTGGAAGGAGCAGCGCTACGTTGTGCCAATAGTTGCCCTTGCCGGTAGTGTCGCAACGGTTTTGATGGTGGCGAAGGCCCACGGCCTGTCCTTCAATGGCATGTACACTGCTGACGGCTTTGGTGCCTTCTTCAAGGTCGTATGCCTCCTTGGACTGATTCTGGCCATTTTGATGTCGCTACGACACCTTGAAATAATGAATGTGAGGAAGGTTGGAGAGTTTTTCAGCCTGATGATATTTTCATGCGTTGGCATGATGATTATGGCATCGGCCACGGACCTGATGGTCCTTTATCTCGGGCTCGAGTTGATGGCACTTAGCGTTTACTGCCTGGTGGGGCTATTGAAGACAGATCCAAGGGCGTCCGAGGCAGCCACCAAGTATTTACTCCTTGGCGCCTTTGCCTCGTGTCTGCTGCTTTTCGGTCTGTCTTATCTTTACGGTACCACAGGCACCACCGATATGAGGGCCATTGCCGATGCCATGGCGAAAAAGGGTCTGACCAATAATTCCGCCTTCATGATGGGGCTTGGGCTCGTGGTTATTGCCTTTTGTTTCAAGGTTGCCGCTGCTCCATTCCATATGTGGACGCCAGATGCCTATGAAGGCGCAATGACGCCAGTTACTGCCTTTATGTCAGTAGGCCCAAAGGCAGCAGGCTTTGCAGCCCTTGGCCGTGTACTCATGCAGGCCTTCCCAAGTGCCCATTCAGAATGGATGACGGCCCTTATAATCATGGCCTTTCTCACAATGGCAATAGGTAACATAACGGCCCTTTGCCAGACCTCTATCAAGAGGATGCTCGCATACTCGTCAATTGCACATGCAGGTTACGCACTCATTGGTTTTCTGCCAGGCACACCAGAGGGTGTCTCTGCCACCATGAACTATCTGTTCATCTATCTCTTTATGAACATGGGTGCCTTTGCTGTCATTATCTTGTTGCAATACAAAGGCCTGGTTGGAGAGGCACTGGATGATTACAAGGGGCTGGCAAAATCCCATCCCCTGGCAGCAGGCCTTATGCTCGTCTTCATGTTCTCGCTAACGGGCATTCCACCCACGGCGGGTTTCATTGGCAAATTCAACCTCTTTTTGGCAGCCCTACATGCGGGTTACACCTGGATAGTCATATTTGCAGTGCTTTTCAGTGCCATATCCGCTTATTTCTATCTCCGGGT
>JAADCZ010000053.1 GCA_013154175.1 Thermodesulfobacteriota bacterium | reverse complement strand
CTTCCAGGAACCCATACTGCTTCTACCGACAACATCAGCACCAGCACCAAAAAGGCGGTTGCCGCTGGTGCTGCGGCTGTGACAGAGGCGACCAAACAGGCCAAGGAACAGACACAGGCAGTTAAGACAGAGGCAAAAAAGAAAGAGACCTCGGTCAAGAAGGCAGCCAAGAAAGAGGTTAAGACCGAGAAGATCGTCAAGAAGGCTACAGAGACAACCAGGCCATTTGCCCTGCAGATTGCTTCCTACCGTACAATGGCCCAGGCCAAGAAAGAGGCCAGCAGGTGGAAGAAAAAGGGCTATTACGTACGGATAAGAAGGGCCGACCTGGGAAGAAAGGGAATATGGTACAGGGTATATCTTGGCCGCTACAAGAGTCTCGAGGAAGCAAAAAGGGCCTCCATAAAACTTGCCTCCAAGGAAGGAATCCGATCCTACGTCACAAAGGTGACCCAGTAAGACCTCAATGTCTTCAAAGGTGTGCACTCTTGGACATGGATTTCCATTGTTTCAATCCTTAATTTAGTGTAAGCGGCAGAAACATTAATAAGAGCACATTGGCTTTTGACTCCTAGTTGGTCCGACATTTTTGTTAGGAAGCTAGAGCAAATTGTCGTTTTTTTCGATAAGAATAAGAATACCTAATGAAAATCAGAAAGGCGAAAATATGGGACGTAAAGTTCATTCACGGGCTTCTGTCCCACTTTGCAGACAAGGGACTGCTCCTGCCCCGTTCACTCAGTGACTTGTATGACCACTTGCGCGATTATGCAGTCATAGAAAATGGTGAAGGGGACATAATAGCAGTGGCGGCACTTCATGTATGCTGGGAGAATCTTGCTGAGGTGAGATCCCTTGCTGTGCGTGAGGACTTTCAGGGAAGCGGCATAGGGCGCAGCCTTGTGGAATACTGTATCTCAGATGCCAAGGCCCTGGGAATCTACAGGGTGTTCACCCTGACGTACCAGCCAGAATTTTTCAAGAAACTGGGTTTCAAGGAAGTGGACAAATCTGCACTTCCCCACAAGATATGGGCCGACTGTGTCAAATGCCCAAAGTTCCCAGAATGTGATGAAACAGCCCTTCTGATAGAAGTTTGAATACAAAGAGGATCATATGATTGGCAAAGTACTAACCAAGGTTTTTGGAACGAAACACGACAGAGAAATCAAGAAAATAATGCCCATCGTGGAGCAGATAAACAGCCTTGAGCCAAAGATAGAGAAGCTTTCAGACGAGGAGCTCAAGGCAAAGACCCCTTACTTCAAGGAAAAAATAAAACAGGGCGCAAGCCTAGATGACCTTTTGCCCGAGGCCTTTGCCGTTGTGCGGGAGACCTCCAAGAGGGTTCTCGGAATGCGGCACTTTGACGTGCAGCTGATTGGTGGCGTTGTTCTTCATCAGGGCAAGATAGCAGAGATGAAGACTGGTGAAGGTAAGACCCTTGTGGCCACCTTGCCAGTTTATCTGAATGCCCTGCTCGAACGTGGAGTGCACGTTGTCACAGTAAACGACTACCTGGCCAAGAGGGATGCCGAATGGATGGGAAAGATCTACAACTTCCTTGGCCTGGACGTTGGAGTGATCGTGCACGGCCTCGATGACGCTGAAAGAAAAAAGGCCTACCAAGCCGATGTAACCTATGGGACAAACAATGAGTTTGGCTTCGACTACCTCAGGGACAACATGAAATATTCCCTGGAGGATATGGTCCAGAGGGACTTCTACTATGCCATCGTGGACGAGGTGGACTCCATCCTGATTGACGAGGCAAGGACCCCACTCATCATCTCTGGGCCATCTGATGAGTCAACAGAGCTTTACTACCGGGTAAACCAGATAATCCCCTTCCTCAAGGAAGATCATTACAAGATAGACGAAAAGGCAAAGGCAGTTACCCTAACAGAGGAAGGTGTGGCCCAGTGTGAAAGGCTCCTTGGGGTTGAAAATCTTTACGACCCGGCAAACACAGAGCTCTTGCACCATGTCCAGCAGGCCTTGAAGGCCCACAAGCTCTTCAAGAAGGATGTGGATTACATTGTCAAGGATGGGCAGGTAATCATAGTCGATGAGTTTACCGGCCGTATCATGCCTGGAAGGCGCTACAGCGACGGACTCCATCAGGCCCTCGAGGCCAAGGAAGGGGTGAAGATCGAGAGCGAGAACCAGACCCTCGCCTCAATTACCTTCCAGAACTATTTCCGCATGTATGAAAAGCTTGCAGGCATGACGGGTACTGCAGATACAGAGGCAGCGGAATTCAAGAAGATCTACAACCTGGACGTAGTCGTCATCCCTACCCACAAGCCCATGATCAGGGAGGACTACCCTGATGTTGTCTTCCGCACCGAGGAAGAGAAGTTCAAGGCAGCAGCCAAGGAAATAAAGGAGATGCATGAAAAGGGCAGGCCTGTGCTCGTGGGTACTACCAGCGTGGAAAATTCCGAGAAACTTTCAGCCCTCCTGAAGAAGATGGGGGTTCCCCATGAGGTGTTAAATGCCAAGCACCATGAGCGTGAGGCCGAGATCGTTGCCCATGCCGGAGAAAAGGGCAGGGTAACCATTGCCACCAACATGGCTGGCCGCGGAACCGACATTGTTCTTGGAGAAGGTGTGCGGGAGCTTGGTGGTCTTCACATACTGGGAACCGAGCGGCACGAATCAAGGCGTATTGACAATCAGTTGAGGGGCCGTTCAGGTCGTCAGGGAGACCCAGGTTCATCCCGTTTCTATTTATCTCTTGAAGATGATCTCCTGAGGATTTTTGGCTCCGACAAGATAGCAGGCCTCATGGACAAGATGGGCATGGCAGAGGGAGAGCCCATTGAGCATCCCATGTTGTCAAAGGCCATTGAGAATGCCCAGAGAAAGGTTGAGGCCCACAACTTTGAGATAAGGAAGCATCTTCTTGAGTATGACGACGTAATGAACAAGCAGCGTGAGGTCGTCTACGCCCTAAGAAAGCAGATTATGAAGGGCGAAAACCTCAGGGAAGAGATATACGCCTACATCGAAGAGATTAGTCAAAGGCTTGCCGAGACATATTTCGACGACAAGACCAGCCCTGAGGAATGGGACTGGGATGCCCTGGATGAGGCCTTGCGGGTGCGTTATGGCGTCGAAAAGAGCATCAAGGACGTAGATCCCAAACCAACCTCCCTTGAAGAGTTGAAAGAGCTCATAGAGTCCATGCTCAAGGAGGCCTATGAGCGTCAGGTGGA
>JAADCZ010000006.1 GCA_013154175.1 Thermodesulfobacteriota bacterium | reverse complement strand
CCTTTTCTACCAGTACCTTCTTGTGCCAGCAGTGCATACCTGAAAGTGGGTCTGGATTGGCTGGGAATACGGCATTCTGCCATACACCTGATGCACCGTTCCACCACACTTCTTTTATGTCCTTGTTAAATTCCGGATAAGGCCACTTAAGCCACTTTTCGTTGTGTTTCTTTTCTACTTCATGCCTGTAAACGCCTTCTTTCCATCTTACAGTCCATATGTGTTTTTGGGGGTTGTTTATCTGGGCGTGGGCTGAGCCGTAGCTCATTATTGTCAGTTCCTGATTAAACCCTTCAACTTTAACAGTATTTCTAACTCTCCATCTACCTGAGTGGTGGGAGCAGGCAAGAACACCGGGTCTTGTTGCCTGTGTTGGTATTGCCATTCCAACGAAGTATCCAACCTCTATTCCCGAAACAGTATCAACCACCCTTACCCTTATTGGATCTTCCCTTTTTATCCCCAGCCTTTTTGCATCTCCTTCATAAATCCAAACAGGATTGTGGTTTTGGGAGATTTCCATAAGCCATTTTGCGTTTACAGACCTTGTATGGATGTTGTAAGGCAGTCTGTAAATCGGATTGAGGACGAATGCGTTAGGTTCTACCATATGGTCGTGGTGGACGTGTGTAACAACATGTATCAGTTTCTGCCTTTCCTCTTTTGTTTTTGGATAATATGGAATTGCATACTCAGGCCAATTCCATTCAACAAATGTTTTTGAGTAAAACTCCAGCAGACCTGTTGGTGTATGGAATCCGTGGAGGAGCTTTCCATCTTTCATAACGCCGATTGTGTGCCTTTCGGAGTGGAGATTTTCACCATGACCTTTCAGGTACACAGCACCAGAATCCGGGTCTATTGTCAGTTTGCTTCTTGGTATCCATTTGCCTTTATACCTGTAGGCATCTATCTGTGGGTCGTAAGGTATTTCCCTTTCGTGGACGTTATAAACATTTGTTTCTTCCGTCCACGCACCCCTGTCTCTCATATATTCATAAGGGGTTAAGCCGAGTTTTTCAGATACTTTTTTGAGATTTTGTAATGTGCCAAAGGCAGTATCATACCACTCTTCTATAGTTATTGGTTTACCGGGATTTTTCTTTGATTCCCAGAATTGCCTTATACCAAGATTACCATCAGGGTCAACCGCCCATGCAAGGTTAATCCAAAACTCGTTTTCTTCCCATACTTCACCCAGTCCAACCTTTTTGTGGGCTTCAAGGGTAGCTCTCCATGGAACTTTAGGTTTCCAGCCCATTTTTTTTAGGGCAACCCTTAAAACAGGCTGTCTGAATGCCGTCCATCTTTCTGGTTTTGTTTCTGCAGACTGGTTGTCATGTCTTTCTCCTCCAAGTCCCACAGGGAGTATGTAATCAACAAACCAGTTTGTTTCTGACCATGTGGGAGACAGGTTCACAGTCAATCCCATTTTGTTTTCATCTTTCAAAACTTCTATCCATCTAAAGCCGTCTGGATTAATCCATACCGGGTTGTAAATTTTTGAAATCCAGACATCAAGTCTATCCGGTATTTCCAGTCCCCTTGCTTCCCATTTTTTCCTCCATTCATCATCTGAAAGTAGATGTGGAAGGAGGAAGGAAAGCTCGTAGGTTGAAAGAGGCCATTCCGGTGGCCACAGCAGTTCATTCCACGCATTGACTGGCTGAGGTTTGTCCTTCAGTGTGGCTTTTCCTCCTTTGCCACCAACACCAAGGACATGCCATTTGTGCCATCCGTTTGCACCAATACCGCCGATAGCACCTGTAACAACAAGGAGGAAATAGCCGGTTCTACCTGCTGACATCCATCCACCCCTGTTTCCTGCCGCCTGTGCCCTCCAGAAGTATGAAGTAATTCTGTCTCCTGCCCAGATAATCATCTCATACAGTTTCTCCAGTCTGTCTATTGGAATTTTTGTTTCCTGTGATGCCCACTCAAAGGTGTAATCTTTATAAAGGTCTTTTAAAACAGCTATAAAATCTTCAAATGTCTCACCTTCAGGAATTTTTGATATTCTGCCCTCTTTAAGGAGATAATCAAGGTATTTTTTATCTTTTATAAATGTTTTCCAGTTTACCCATCTTTCCATAAACTCTTTATTGTATTTATCTTCCTGTAATAGTCTGCTTATCATAGAAAGGTAAACCCCTGCCTCTGTTCCGGGCCAGACAGGGAGCCACAGGTCAGCCATACCTGCAGAATTAGACAACCGGGGATCCATTATAACCAGCTTTGCTCCCTTTGCCCTTGCGTCAGCTATATAACCAGCGTGTTGTTGGAAATAGTGTCCTGCATCTGCGGCGTGGGATGCAGAGAGGAATATCAGCCTTGAGTTTGCAAAATCAGGTGAGGGTCTGTCATCACTGCTCCAAGCTATCGCCCCAAGTCTTCCACCTGCGGAGCATATATTTGTATGTGAGTTATGACCGTCAACCTGCCACGACCATACAACCCTTGCGGTAAATCCTCCAGATTCATTGGGTCTTCCAACGTGATACATAACCATCTTTCTGGCAAGCTCATCACCACCTTTTATAGCCCTCTTCAAGGTTTCTTTCATCTTTTTACCGATGGTTTCAAGGGCTTCATCCCATGTGGTTCTGACCCACTTACCTTCTCCCCTTTTTGAACCGGGGGCTCTTTTCAGTGGGAAAGGAATCCTGTCAGGGTCGTAGGTTTGGGCAAGGGTGGCGTAGCCTTTTGCACAGTTCCTCCCCCTACTCCCTGAGTGGAAAGGATTTCCCATAAATTTCTTTATGACCATACTGTCTTTATCAATCCATGCTGTTAGACCACACGCCGCTTCACAGTTATTACAGACCGTTGGAATAATCATATAATCAATTATCTTAACCCCTTCCCTGAGAACTCCACCTTTCAGCTTCCAGTAATTTCCTTCCGGTTCCTTCCAGCCGTTCCACTTCTCAAATGGCGGGTAGTAATCCAGTCTATAAGGGGTAAATGTTATATCTGTATTATCCTCTGCAGTTGCAGAAGGAGTTATTTTTTCAATTACACCTTTTGCCATTGCCGCTCCACCAATTGATGCAACAACCCCTTTTAAAAACCTTCTTCTTGTGGTCTTCATTTATATTACCCTCCTGAAATTAACTTAATGGTAAGCTCTGGGGAGCTATAAGCCATGCATGTTTAATCAGCCACAGTCCAATCAGGGCAAAGATTGATGCTATCCATGCGTATCTGTATTTTCTGTATTCATTGGC
>JAADCZ010000123.1 GCA_013154175.1 Thermodesulfobacteriota bacterium | reverse complement strand
AATCGCTGCTTTGCCATCCTCAGATTGATAAAGGATGAGTTTTCCTTGCTCAAAAGCCATTTTTCAGCTCGTTTTAAAGTTTTTCGAGTAACTCAACTCCAGCTGGCATGTCATCTACGGTTACGTCATAGTCGGAAAAACTTCGTGCCGGGCCTTCACTATCCGGTTTCCGCTCCACCTTCACCAAATCAAAGAGCTTGTGAGCAGGCGCATTACCGAGTTTATCCTTGTGCTTGAAGACGAAAAGTTTCCGGCTGGACATCACTCCCCTGGCCGCAGAGCGGTCGTGTTCAAACATATTGACAAGCGCATCCCAAAGCAGATTCAAATCCTCATCGCTAAACCCTGTTTTTTCGGCCAACGGAGCGGAAACAAAACCTTTCGCCAGATACAAACCATAAGGAACAATATGCTTACGGCCCATTGTTCGTTCTTTTTCCAGGTCTTTAATGTTTGTCACTGCCATGCGGGTGATACTTACCTCCTGTGCCAAAATCGGTTCCACGCTTTTAGCAAAGGCAAGCTGCACAGGTCCACGTACCTGGCCACAGTTGATCTCGGTAGTCATGACAGCGCCAAAAGCCCGGATATCATAAAAATTGGCGCACATCCAACCTGTCACCTTGCGGGCATCTTCGATTTTTTTAGGCAATTTCTTTTTCTCGGGCTTGAGATCATACTCTTGGTATGCCAACTTGTTTGTTTCATTAAGCACGGATTTTTCCTGAATGTAAATTTGATAACCCGCCAAACCATCCTTAGCCAATGCTACGTGATTTCTAATCTTTCTCTTCAGGCAGACATCAGTAACCAGGCCGTGGCCGGTTTCCGGGTCGATCCTGGGCATGTTGCCAGCATCTGGATCCCCATTGGGATTGCCATTTTCCACATCAAAAAGCAGTACAAATTCGTAACGGTTGGCAATTGCGCTCATATTATTTTTCCTCCACATTTTTTTTGGTAAAAAGATCCTTGCGCTGATGATAGTAGCCGATCATAAACAAACCTTGTTCCTCTGCTGAAAGGGTCTTGGGAAACTCGTCCAGTTTATCCATGATTTCCTGAATCTTTTTTTCATATCCAAAGGCCCACTTCTGCTTTTCCGTATCCTTGCGCAGCTTAGCAAGATGATGGGCGTTGTTTTTCAACAGCATGTGAAAGACAAGGCCAGGGGTTGCCGAAGCTGATGCCAGATATTTATCCTTTATGGTAGCCCCGGTATTGGGTATGGCATCTTCCTGCGCCTTCTCCAGGACGGCAAAAAGCCTCCCCAGAACATAGGATCTGTCTGTACGTTCCGTATCCAGTGCCATTGACACCTCCTGTATGGTTGTATTGCGAATAAGATATCCTTTAAGCAAGGCGGCCCGAAAATAGGTCACCGTTCCTTCTGCCCTGATCCGATCAAGAACAACAGGGAGCAGGTTGTTTGGATAGTGCGCTCCCGAAAGCATGGCCCGAGCCATGCCTCCTGCAAGCAGCGGCAAGACATTTTCTCCCTTACCTTGAGCGGCTGTCTGCAGCAATAAACGCCAAAGCGGCGGAAATTTCGGTTCCCGGTCAAACTGACGCACAATGCGAATATCAGAGAAATGTTTGCCGATTCTGTTTAGCAAATTTCCCAAGGTGTCATATTCCCAAAAGCGAATGGAGAGCCGGGCTGCGTTGGGAGATATGCCCAGGAGAAAAAAATGAACTGAAGGGTCAAGACCAGGTACGATATCAACCACTGATTCACCCTTGCTAATGGCATGAAGTAAATCACGGATTTTTGTTGCTGTGGTCTGGTCGTTAACCGTTTCACTTTCTAGCTGATCATCTTGCGGTGGTTCAAAAATATCAGCCAGCAGGGTCTCCGCAGCTGTTTCCCGTTCAGCCCAGAACACCAGTGTCATATCGCCAATGCGAATTTTCTGCCTGCTGTCAGGTCGTAGCAGATAATTCAGAGCAGTGGTGTAGGCAAAGGTGGCCTGTTGACCGATCGGTGCGTTGAACGACTGTTTTTTCCCATAGGATTCAAAGGATTTTTTATTGAACGATACCAAAGAAGCGCCGCCTGTTCGTGCACCTACAACTCCTTTTAAGGATGGATGCAATCGGGCCAGGGGTTGCTCTGAACCTTCGATCAAACATTGGCCTGTTTGCCCATCTTCCTGGCTAGCTCTGCATTGTGCCCAGGCATCCTGGGCCGCAGGGCGATCATGGACAAAACCGGGTACACCATCCAATCGAAAAACCACGTTACTCCCGCTGATCTCCGGCCAATCTTCTCGGGTAATCACCTTTTCTCTCTGGTTTCCGGATAAAAAGGCGCGTACCGCAACCAGCCCCGGATCATCGCTCTTACTACAGAACTCATCTATCTGATCCTGAAAGGCCTGACTGCATTGTTGCAGCCGTTTAGGCTTCTTGCTCTTGTCATCCGCGCCCAGCACATAACTGGTCGTGTCCCAGAGAAAATTAGCTTTCACTCCGACTGATCGTTTGAAAGATGCAGGGACAATCATTTTGCGGGGACGGAGTTTTTTTCCAGCCTGCTCACGCAGATCTTCCACGTCAAGCAGCGCGCCATCCTGGGCAAGAACCAGGGCAAAGGAAATGTTTTCCCGGCTGCTCCCTGGAGTTGGGATGTCTACTGTTGGATCATCAAGCAACCGCTGATAATAACTATTGAGTGCCTGCAGAATCATGAGCGCACCTCCCGATTATCAGGCCGGGGTGGAGAGATAATGCCATCTTCCATAACCGCCTTGAAAAACAGTGGCGTCATATTGTTGGCAAAATCAATATCCAACAGCATATAGCCAAGTTCTCTTTTCTCTCCTTGATAGCAGGATACGGGTGGATCTCCTTCGAAAAATTCGAAGGCAGCGGGGAATTCGCGGCATCCTAAACAGGGCTGATGAAAAAACTGCCCTTTTTTAGCTCTCCTCTGAAATATGGCCAGATGCTTGCCTGGATTATCTTCCGGTCCAGCCTTGTCTGTCAGCTCGAAATGGGCTGCAATAATATATTCCACATCTCGCAGCACGGTTGCGGCCCGCTGCTGGCGGTTATCGCCATCATCAACAAGATAATACAGCCTCTTTCCAGTGCTCATGACCGTGGCTGGATTAGGTTTGGGAATCCTGGCAGCCACCTCATTGCGGCGGATATTGTCAAACCTGATGGGACGAATGACATGTATCCGGTCAATAAACCAGCGGATGGCTGGTTTCCAATGAATCGCCT
>JAADCZ010000111.1 GCA_013154175.1 Thermodesulfobacteriota bacterium | reverse complement strand
CACCTGCAAAGTACTCTCACAGGATAGGAGGAATTCAATGTGGGCGGAAATGATCATCGCCGCGCTGAAGACAGTACTCGATAACGATAGCCTGGCAGAGGATATCCGTCATGAAGCCACCAAATGGCACATAAATAGACGATGGATCCCGGCATTTGAAACCTATCGTGAAGAGTTCCGGAAACACCATCTCTCCATGGATATCCTCGGCCCAGACACAAATAAAGTCGCCTTACAAGAATTTTATATTGAAGTCAATGTCTGCCCCCCTGCCGACAATTTTGCCTCTCGCTGCCACCCTCGCCAGCCAAAGATTGCAGGGCGTGCACTGCTTAAGAGACCAGAGGCGCGGTTATTTATTTTAGGGAAACCCGGGGCAGGCAAAACTTCATTATTGAAATTTTTAGCATGGCGTGCGCTTTTCCCCGAAGAACAAAAAGAAGCCCAAAGTGCATTTCCTGTTTTTATCCCTTTACATACTTTAGCGGACACTTTGAAACGGGAAGAAGAAAAGGGAAAAGCAGAAATCGAAGCTTTTGAGAATCATTTCTATGAGTTGCTGGCCCCTTCCTTTGAAAAGTGGTTATCTCGTGACCCTCAAAGGATCCACGCATTCACCGAAGTCTTGCTCCGCTCTAAAGAAGTATTACTCCTCTTTGATGGTCTGGATGAAATTGACGATTCCGAACAACGGGAAAATATGCGGGCGTTCCTCCAACGATTAGCCCGCCGTTACCCTCACACTTCAATTATTGTGAGTAGTCGGCTTTCTGCCCGCCGTTTGCAAACATTCGACACTTACCTTGTTGCTCCCTTTGATGAAAACCAAATTCAACAATATAGCAAAAAATGGTTTGGGATGGTTGCCCGTCTTACCCAAAACAAACAGGGCCAAGAAAACAGAACCAAACAAGAAACTGACAGGTCAGCACAATTTCTGCGCGAATTACAGGGCACGCCTGCCTTGAAAGATCTCGCTAAATTGCCATTGATGCTCAACCTGCTTTGTCTGACCTTTGATACCTACCAGGAACTGGTAAGCAAACGGGTAGAGCTCTATCGCCAAGCCACTGACGCTTTGCTCTATCTTTGGCGCCAAGTACGCGGCCTCCGCCCGCCAGCAGACCTTCCCAACGGGGAAAGACTTAGTCGCGCCTTCAAAGAGAGTTTTTTCCAAGAGGTGGCTTTTCAGGCCCTACGCGAAGGACGGCGGGAAATCCCTAAAAAAGACGTATTGCAAATCTTAAAAAATGCTTTGGCAGCCGAGCAATATGATCCCCGACAGGCAGATAAGGTATTGAGAAATTTCGAACAGAATTACGGCATTCTAATTGAAATGGTCGCAGAAAAATACTCTTTTCTGCACTCCACCTTTCAAGAATATTTCGCCGCAAATTATATCAAAGAACGTGGTAATACCCTCTGGAACGAACTTTATAATCATCTGGGAACCAGCCCCGCGTGGACTGAAACCTTTTCGAACCTCGTGCAACTCACCAATCCCCTAACGACACAAGAGCTGTATGAGGCTTGCCTGGACCAATTGGAAGGCGAAAAAGGAGCAGCAATCCGGCGTGTTCAACGTTATCTCAAAAATTATGCGCACGACGGCAAAGCGGCCTTAGAGGCTTGGATCTTGTACTTTGAAAGCGAAGCCTGGCGTTTTGAGCAAACAGCACGTATTATTCGAGGCTGGCGTAAACACGCACCTGCCACAGAAGAAATTCAGGCTTACAGCACTTTATGGCCCTTCCCTGCCTCCAAAACCAAAACGCTACTGATAGAAGGCCCACTGCAAAATGCAGATGCCTGGGAAGAATGGTTAGATACGCAAGAGCAACTGCTCCAACGAGGGTTGGAGGTTACCGAAGGGGGCCGAGAGATGTATGCCCACTTGAAGGAAGAACTGGAGCAACATGGAAGCCTTTCAGGCCAACATCCTGTTGGCCTGAAAGAAGAGATGGAAACCATGCGCCAATTCTGGGACAGCCACCATGCTTTTCCACCTGAAAGACCACGCTGGCCCTTTCTCTTGGACGCGCTGGACCTTGAAGACTTAGAAGTGTTTCAGGTGAAAATTTCCGCCCTGCTGACTCCTCTTGCTTATGCCCGGTTGGCCCCCAACGCCCGCACCGACCTGTTACATTCTCTGCTGTTGGGATGTTAAACCATGCATAAACTTCCACAAACCTCCGGCAAACTTGTGGTGATTGAAGGGCTGGATGGCTCGGGGAGCACCACCCAACTGCAATTGCTTATCCCCTGGCTTCGCAGGCAAGGTTATCGTGTTTTCTCGTCCCGAGAGCCTTCTGAGGGGCCTGTAGGCAAGTGGCTGCGCCAGGCGTTACAGGGCAGGCTAACCTTTGCCGATCCAGCCTTGGCATTACTTTTCCTCGCCGACCGTCTGGACCATGCCCATGGGCCCGAAGGCTTTGTCTCTCGATTGGCAGAAGACAACAAGGCCATTATGCTCTCAGACCGTTATTACCTCTCGTCCTTTGCTTACCAAACACTCAACGCCGACATCAGCCTCGACTGGCTGTTCCAAATCCATGAGCCTGTACCTCGGCCTTACGTCACCTTCTTTGTGGATACCCCTCCGCGCCTTTGTCTTGAGCGAATTGTAGAGGGGCGCGGCTACCACTTCGAACTCTACGAAACCGCGCTGGAGAAAATCGAAACCATCCGCGAGCACTATATGAAGGCCATTCAATACCTGCGCGACCGAGGCGATCTGATCATTGTCGTGGACGGCGATACCTCGCCAGGCGAAATTCACCGACGCATCCGCAGCAGGCTGCTCGCCTTGCTGGAAGGCGCTGACCAGCTGGACGAACTGATAGCACGCTATCCTCTGGTGGAAGAGGCCGTCGCCCTTCTCGAAGAGGGCAACTATACAGTGATCGGCGGGCGAGAGATCGGAGCCGGCATTCAACTCAAGTTTGCCGCCGGTGACGCCCGGAAGCCCGCCACCCTCCATCTTTACCGTTCAGGGAACGCCTGGAGCCAGATCGTGATTCAGGGCCTTTTCGGGGCAGAACGGAGCCAAGTGGAGCGGCTGCTAAAGCCCCTGCAGGAGAAATTGTGGAAGCAGAAGGTGGGGGAGCACCCTGAGGCCATGCAGGCCAAAAAACTCCTCGAAGATGCGGGCTTCCGAATCCGCCAGATACGTATTACCAATCGGCAGGTAGTTTTGCATGCGGCTTACCCTTTTGCCGGGCTGAGCATAGAGATA
>JAADCZ010000030.1 GCA_013154175.1 Thermodesulfobacteriota bacterium | reverse complement strand
TTTGGCCTTAAAAAGTCTTTGGATGAAGGGTCTTTTGAGACAAATTCTGGTTCGACATCAGTTTGCCAAGAATTCGAGTGGTGGCCCTGTTTTATTTGGGTGGGAGAAGCATTTTCTGCTGCGATATTGAATTCAACCGTGGTGTCGTCGTCTGTAACAAAGCCGGCCCTGCCATTTTTCCAGGCGGTATTGTATCTGAACGTGACCTGTTTGCCTGCGTTGACGTCGAATCCGTTTCTCTTGTTCTGATACGAAATGTTGTGTTGCACATTGGCGCCAAGGCCGTTCGTTGCCTGTGGGTTGAGGTTTCCTCCTGTCTTGAAACCTTGGCCGTCTCCAAGGGCTAGGCCATTTTTGAAGCTGATGTTGAAGGCCACGTATGAGTAGTTCGAGCGCCAAAGGTCTATGCCGTCGTCTGAATTGGAATAGACGGTATTGTGGCAGATTTTGTTGTAACGCCCCGAAGATACTGCGATACCATCGGAGTTTCCACCCTTTGAGGGCAGATTCGCATCGGAGTTGTCATGAATCACATTGTCCCTGACAATGTTGAAGCCGTTTGGGTAGGGGATTTGGTAGTTGGGGCGGTCTTCATGCCATTCGCCACCATAGAGTACCACACCCGATGTCAGGTTATGGTGAATGTTACACCCTTCAACCAGGTTGTAGCTGCCATATAATGCAATGCCTGCCCAGCCCATGTCCTTGACTTCGAGGCGTCTTATATAGACGTGGGACTGATCCCGTGGTACGGAGATACCATTGATGCGCACATTGGCATCTAGGTCTGCACCTGGGCCGTGGAGCCCCTGGAGGACTGCCCACTCGCCTGGATAACTTTCGATTATTATTGGATTTTCTTCGCTGCCGCTTGCTCCGACCCTAAGTACCGATGAGATGGTGTAGGTTCCTCCCCGAAGGAATAATACGTCTGCCGCCTTTAATTTGGAGAAGGCGGTGCCAATGGAGCAGGGAGCGGAAAGGGAACATTGGTCACCAGAACCGCTTGGGCTGGCAAAGAGGGTACCCTTGGCGGCGGGTGTGGGTTCAACGGGATTTGCACCTATCCCCCTTTCTGTCTGGTTGAACTCGTCGACTAATGCCTGCAACTTCTCAGGAGAATCAACCTCCCAGGGCCAGTGTTCCATTAAAAAATAATTTATGCCATCAAGATTTTTGAGTGTAACCCCTGTAATGCCCAGTTGTTGATACTCCTGGAGGGTCGGGGCCTGTCCTTTGCCAGATATGAAATCCTGAAATCCATCTGTGGATTTTTCATTTGACACGAGCGATATGGTAAGACCGGTTACCTTGGCAGGTACCTTGTCGGCCACTGTAAGGGTGATGGTCTTGGTCGCCTTGTTACCCTGGGTGTCGGTTACTTCCAGTGAAACATTGTAGGTTCCGGCTTTTTGATATGAATGGGTGAATGGGTCACATTTCTTTTCAATTGACCCGTCTCCAAGGTCCACTGAACAGCTAATGGGTGAACTAGTGGAGGTAACCTGTATGGTAAACCTTACGCTTTCAAGGGGATTGGGCACAGGGTTTGGCGCAGCCTCAAACGTAGAGATGACAATTGGCGGGTCAGAATCATTGTCAGATGCCTCGGAAATCCTTGCCTGAAAGCAAAAAACTGTTCCTAAGAGCAAAAAAGACAGTGTCTTTACAGTAAAAAAGGCCAGTTTTGTTTCCCTCATGATTTTACTCCATGCCTTCTATTGATGATTGGAAAAATTTTCACGCAATAAATATGCCGTATAATGCAAAAGGGGCACGAAGCTGGATCGCGGCTGGGGCAAATTTGAAAAATCCTTTGAAAATGGAGTGTTTCCCCTTCGGACTGCCTTTAAGAAATGAGGGGTTCTGTTTGTGTGCGGAGAGCTCGATAAAGGATAGATGTAGAAGATCTATTTGAAATTTAAGGGATTATTCTTCTGGGCAGCTTTAGCTATTCGGTGTCCAGACAGGTAAGCCCTTTACCTCGATATCAAGAAACTGTGCGATCCTTCCTGCAAATGAGAAGGCCAACTCGTCGATGGTTGCGGGCCTTGTGTAAAAGGCTGGCATGGCAGGGAACAGTGTGGCTCCAGCAGTTGCAAGGCGGAGCATGTTTTTTATGTGAATCTCGTTTAGGGGGGTTTCCCGTATGGCAAGGATCAGGGGCCTTTGTTCCTTTAGCTGGCAGTCCGCAGCCCGGTGAATGAGGTTGCTGGATATGCCGTTTGCAATTGCACCCATTGTCCCCATGGTGCATGGAAGAACAACCATTGCATCAAAGTCGGAGGAGCCGCTTGCAGGGGCAGTCCAGAACTCCTTTGCATCGTATCTTTTGTGGGCAAGGGATTTAAGTTCGACCAATCCTTCTTGGCCAAGTTCGAATCGTGCCACTTCAAGGCCTGTTTCAGAAAAGATTAGATGTAGCTCCACCCCGGCATCCTTTAGTATCTGGGCAAACTTTAGGGCATAAATGGAGCCACTGGCCCCTGTTACTCCAAGGATTACCCTTGCCATTTTGGTCTTTTGGAGATTTTTTCGTCTATTCAATTCCAAGCCTGCTCCATATGCGGTTGATTTTGTTCCTGACTTCTTCGCTCACTTTCATATCCTCAGGCCAGTGGTCCGCAAGGCCTTCTTCCTTGAACTTCCTGGTGCAATCCATGGCCAACTTGGTTCCATAACCAGTAGAGCCAGTGCCAGGGTTCAGAAAGGAAACCGGGCCCTTGGTAAAAAATACATCCCTTTCAGGTTCTACATTGTTGCCAATGCGCCACAGGACCTGGCCAATGTCCTGCACATCTACATCCTTGTCAAAGATGCATATTATCTTGCACCTCATCATTTGCCTATGGCCCCACAGGCTGTTTGCAACCTTTCTGGCATGGCCGGGGTATCTTTTGTCTATGGAGACGAAGGCAAAGTTGTGAAATATGCCCTCGACGGGTTGATTGATGTCAACAATATCTGGAATACACCTTTTAAGGGCCTGTAAAAAGAGCCTTTCAGTGGCCTTGGCAAGGAAACAGTCCTCCTGGGGTGGCGGCCCAACTATTGTTGCAGGATAGATGGCATCCTTCCTCATGGTGATGCAAGTTACGTGGAAAACCGGATACTCGCCAGGCTTTGAGTAGTAGCCTGTATGGTTTCCAAAGGGGCCCTCGACCCTTCTTTCATGGGGTTTTACATAGCCTTCCAGGACTATTTGGGATGAGGCAGGGATTTCAAGGTCAATGGTTTTGCACTTTGCAAGCCT
>JAADCZ010000130.1 GCA_013154175.1 Thermodesulfobacteriota bacterium | reverse complement strand
TACCCGCCCGGGTATGAGCGGTTTCCGTAATAATTACCTGCTGACGGGTAATTTGACTGACGATGCCATGGCGGCCAATGGGTGTGCCTTCATTAATGGTATATCCACGACCGGTAACATCCTCGACCATGGCGATTTTTTTGCGCGGTGTTTCAAGTATTGCCACCAGACGGAGCTGACCGGGTTCAAATTGGCGCATTCCCGTAAGCTCAATATCTTCTTCGACAATCTCGTTGGGATCCAGTTTGGGAGTGGCGGCCTTTTTTGTGATGAATGGGACAAAGGGGTCTGGCCGTCCCTCAAGCACGTATTCAAACTCCTGTCCTTTATCCTGCTCCATTATTCCGGAAAGTGGCAGAGCCGGTTCAAGCACGTCATTATTGGGCGTATTGGCACCAACATGATGTGGCAATCCTATCCCCGCGCAGGTAAGCAGTAAGCTCGATAGAATCAATTTGACAGTATGGCGTGTTGGCATGGTGGAAAGTTCCATTCAGGATTAAATTATTTCTTTCTTTTCTTCTTTTTCTTGGAAGATTTTTTGGTTGGCTTGGCATTAGTAAAGCGATAGGTCACCAGTCTGCAATTTGATTTGAGGAGCATTTCCCCCCCTTCCATTTTGGGTGATCCCATACTGATATTGTTTACAGTGACTATACGGTCCAGCTTGCTTACCTGATCCAGGAAAAACCCCATGTTATGGTATGGCCCACGGATGGAAATATTTATTGGGATTTCGGCATAAAATTCTTTCGGGTTTTCCTTGCCCGGCTTGAACGAGAGAAAATCCAGGCCCGCTCCCTTGCCGAGGTCGGAAATGGAACGAAGCAGGTTCGGGATTTCCTTGGTCTTGGGCAACACAACAGCAGCTTCGGCAAATTCTTTGCGGGTTTTCTCTATTTCCGTCTTGTATTTTGGCAGGTTGCGGGCAGCCTTACGGGCTTTGTTCAGGTCTTTGCGTGCTTTTGCAACCTGAGTATGCAATCTTTCAATGGTTTGTGATTGGCCCTGATAGTAGAGAAAGTAAAAAAGGATTGCCGGAATGGCGAGCGCCAACGCGACAATGCCGATTTTGGCCTTCGTAGAGAGAGGAATGTACTTCTCATCTATAAAAGTATCGAACTTATTTGCTGTATTACTGGTGGCCATGGACTCAAAATTGATTATTTACTTTGTTCTGTAATGGCACGGACTCTTTCCTCTCCCGGCACTACATGCATGGACCGGGCGAATTTTTTCATTGCCATGTTGCCATGCTGTTTGAGCGTGGCGTTAGCGGAATTATTTTTTGTTGAATTAGGAGTATTCTTTTTTTCTGTTTGCTGTGGCACTCCGACACTACAGGTCAGCGAGAAAGACTTAAGGTCTCGGCCCGCATATTTCTTCAGTGAGGAGTTTGTCAGATTGACATCTTTAATATATGGAGATTGTTTCAGTGATTCCATGTAACCGGCAATGGTACGGTTATCCAGCGCCATGCCTTTTAATGTCAGCGTTCCTCCTTTTTGGTTCAAAGAGGTCAGCCACATACGTTTAGTGGGCGTCCGGTTGGCTATTTCATCCAGAATATGGACTGTCAGTGATGACTCTGCTTTCAGTCTGTGGATGATGTCAATTTTCTTTTCAAGGGTTTTTTTGTCCTTCTCTAATTGTTTTATTTGTTTTAATACCTTGCTGTAGCGTTGTTTTTCGTGACGAATTTTTGTCAGCTCCATCTTGAGCTGTTTCGCCTTGCTGGCCTGAAAGAATCCGATAACGCCAAGCAGAACAAGAAAAGCAATCAGTGCCAAGCCAAACAGAGTAATTTCCTGTTTTGCTCTGGCTCTCCGTTTTATTTCCCGGACGGGAAGAAGGTTTATGCGTACCATGATCTCTAAAAATCAGCTGGGCGAATGGCAAGGCCCGCCGCAATAGCCATTTCCGGCGCAATGGCGTCAATGTAATCCGGATCAATTTTCTTCTTGTTAAAACTCATGTGCACAAACGGATTAAAAGAGACAACTTCCAGGCCCGTTTCCTGTTCGATAAAGGAAATCAGGCCATTTACCTTGGATCCGCCTCCACTCAGAACAAGCCGATTGAGAGGTTTTTCCGGGTTATTGGCCATGTACAGGTCAATAGCCTTTTTCATCTCAAGAACCCACTGGGTGCAGGTCTGATTAAAGATATTTTCCACCTCTTCCTGTCGGTCTTGCAAGGGTACAAGGCCCAGTTTTATCTTTTCCGCCTCTTCGTAATCTATATCGAGCACGTTGGCTATCTGGTCGGTCAATTGTTCGCTGCCCACGACCACGTCCCTGGCCAGTACCGATGCGCCGCCCGTGATAATGTTGATGTTCATCTTTGTGGCCCCGATATCCACCAACGCGACATTTTCCTCTGAGTGGCTCGTGGTTTCCCATATATTTTCCAGGGCAAATCCATCCACGTCTACCAGGACAGGCTTGAGCTTCTGGGCCTGCAGCATTTCCAGGTAATCGTCAATGACATCCTTTTTGGCAGCAACCAGCATAACATCGGTTCGTTCACTGTCCGGCCCGCCTGTTTTGAGATCCTGAAAATCCAGATACACCTCGTCGATATCAAATGGGATGTATTGCTCTGCTTCGCTGTTGATATACTCGGCCAGTTCATCCTCATCCATGACTTCAAGGTTGACCTTTTTAACGATGACTGAATATCCGGAGATGGAAATTCCGACCTTGGTGTGGTGTTTTATCTTGAGATTCTTGAACAGGCTGGCAACAATTTTTCCTACCTCTTCGGGTTCCTGCAGTACTCCATCTTCCACTGACCCGGGCGGCAGAGCCGCGCTGCCCAAGGCCACAATGGTATATCCTTTGCCTGTTTTCTGGAGTTTGCAGACCTTGACCGCTGAGGAGCCTATATCTACCCCGGTGACCAGTTGCTCTTTAGTTGCCATACGATATGTGTCCCGTGACGCAGGTAGTTGTATTCAAGATTGGAGTAAAAATGAGTTTCTTGTATCGAGTACAAATTATTGGTCTGGTTTTATTTAGGTCATAAAAAAAAATATTTGTCAAGAAAGGTGGTCTGTTTTTTTGTTTTTTTCTTTCTTAAAAAACAATGAGATAGCATGTTTCATATGGATACGAGCACTATATATAGTGCTTTTTTGATTTCCCATACCTTATCTGGTGTAAACTTGCTCGGCTGTTTTCCGGGATCCCCCTTGAGTTTTTTCTTTTGTTGGAGTACCTTCGGTATGCATTTTCCCTGTAAAAGCCGTTCCCTGCAACAGACAGG
>JAADCZ010000020.1 GCA_013154175.1 Thermodesulfobacteriota bacterium | reverse complement strand
CCGCAGCAGCTGTCACAGTCGACATCCTGGACATACTGCGTGAAAACGCCCAGTCCAACGATATCGCCATAATGGCAGGGCTTCCCTATGCTCCAGATAAAGACAGGCCCAGAAACTCACTCTTTGTCATCCCCCCAGATGGCGAGCCCATTCGTTACGACAAACTCCACCTCTTCCCCCCTTTTGAAGAACCGGAACATTTCACTCCGGGGCAAAGGCCGGTTTTGGCAACTCTGAACCTTTCTGGCATTCAGGTGGCCATTGGCCCAATGATTTGTTATGACATCCGTTTTCCCGAACTTGCCAGGAGGTACTCGTGGAGTGGCTGCCAACTCCTCGTTGTCTCAGCCCTTTGGCCCCTTTCGCGCCAAGACAATTTCATCACCCTGGTCAGGGCCCGGGCCATGGAGAATCAGTGCTTCGTGGCAGCCACCAATGCGTGCGGGGTATCCCAGGGAGTGGAACTTGCAGGATCATCCATTGTCGTTGCCCCAAGTGGGCAAATACTTTGCCAGGCGGATAAACGCAAGGAGGAACTCCTTGTTACCAAGATCGTCCTCGAGCAGATCCCGAGTGCAAGGTCCTTTTTCAACTCCTCATGGCCTAGGGGTGCCTGGAATTACCCGGTTCAGGAAAAAATCTGCTCCCTGTCCACACTGAAAAGATTGGTGAGTCTAAGGAAAAGGGCCGGCCAAAGGCTTGTCTTCACAAATGGCTGCTTTGACATACTGCACCCTGGCCATGTCTCCTATTTGAGAAAGGCAAGGAACCTTGGGGACTTCCTTGTGGTCGGGCTAAATAGCGACTCGTCCGTCCGGGCCATCAAGGGGCCTTCAAGGCCCATCAACTCCCAGGAACACCGGGCCACGGTTCTGGCTGCCCTGGCTTTTGTGGATTTTGTGGTACTCTTTGACGAGGAGACCCCTCAAAAACTCATCGAGGAGCTTGAGCCAGACATCCTCGTAAAGGGGGCGGACTGGGAAATAAATCAGATAGTTGGAGCGGATTTTGTGCTCTCGAGGGGCGGCGAGGTAGTCAGAATCCCTTTTGAGGAGGATATTTCCACCACAAAGATTATTAGCACGATAAAAAATAAAAACCAAAAAGATTAACAAAAATTTTGGAAAAATTTTTGCTAATAACCAAAATTATAAAATTGCCCTGGAGCCTTAGTGCTACCACGCTTTCATATTCCCACTAGCTGCATTAAACGTCGTTTATTCCAAAATTTTGCAATAGTTTCATTTATCTTTTTTATCCAACCGTCGATATAAAAAATGAAGTCTGAGCAGAATTTTTTATTCGGCCAGACCAATTCTTTTAATTCTTAAATAAATTTCGATTCATACACCTTTTTTGGTGGGTGCAAAAAGGAGAAGGGTCAAATGTTTCGGAACATCTCTGTAAGAACAAAGATAGCCACAGGTTTTGGTTTGCTAATCGCTACATTTTTGATTGCTTCCATCGTTGCAATTGTCCAGGTACGGGTCCTTAAAAAAGGGGACTTGCAGGTTCAAAAACGCTACAAACAGATGCTAGACATAAAGGATCTGAACTTTCACAGTATCATGCTAACCCTGGTGGGCATGGACATCATCATTGATAAAGACAATGGAATGCAACAAGAGCATGCTGAAAAGCTGCAAGAACTCAAGAACTGGATTCACGACCAAAAAGCCGAAATCTTGTCTGTCGCTGATACCCAGTTCGAAAGAGATAGCATCAATAAGGTATTAGACAACCTAAATTCAGCTCTTCAAATAATAGATAATGAACTGATTCCAGCTATCCAAAAAGGCATTCTAGATGATGAATTTTATTTTGCTATTGATGACAAGCTGGACAAACTGGGTGACGAGAACGCTGCCCTGATCAACAAGCTCGTAGAGACAATCCAAAAAGAGATAGACAAGAGCACCCATGCCATGGCACTTTCAGCCCAAAGGGCCAACATCTTCCTCATCTCCATGTTTGTCGTAGGGCTCTTACTGTGTATTGCCACCACAATCATCATTACGAACAACCTGATGAAATCCCTTGGGGCAGAACCGGCATACCTGGAGAATATTGCCAAGAGAATCTCCCAGGGCGACTTCTCAGTGGATCTTGGAGATGCCAAGGACCGCAAGGGCATCTACGGAGCCGTTGCCATCATGGTTTCCTCCCTGAAAAATCTCATTTCAGGTATCCACAAGGCTGCCCAGGGGCTTACCAACGAATCTGAGAAATTGAGCAGCGAGTCCAAGGAGCTTGCTGAATCTGCCTCCCAGACCGACTCCCAGGCAAGGGCCATGAATGAATACACAACAGATGTTGCAACCAATGTACAAAACGTTGCCCACGCCATGGAAGAGATGACGAGTGCTGTGGCAGAAATCAGCCAGCATACGAACGACACGAAGTTTGCCGCTGAAGAGGCAAGTGACGAGGCTGCGAGGGCCAGAGAGGTACTCAATCGCCTCCTCGAGGCATCCTCCAAGATTGGTGAGGTCAGCAAGCTTATTGGGTCCATTGCAGAACAGACCAACCTCCTGGCACTAAATGCCACCATCGAGGCAGCCAGGGCAGGTGAGGCAGGAAAGGGATTTGCAGTCGTTGCAAATGAGGTCAAGGAACTGGCCAAGCAGACCTCTGACTCTGTAAACGAGATCGATGAAATTGTAAGGAATATCCAGGGCGGAGCAGACGAGGCAAACAAGGCAGTTGAAAAAATCGTTGAGACCATCCAGAAGGTGGCAGACTTCTCAGACAGTGTTGCTGCAGCTGTCGAAGAGCAGACTGCCACGACCAATGAGGTAAGCCATAACCTCCAGAGCACGAGCCAAGAGATAGGAGAGCTTGAAAAAATGAGTCAAAATATCGTGGATGCCGGCGACAGAACTGCCAAGAGCGCTGAAAAGGTTGCGCTTTCAGCCTCCACACTTCAGAACCTGTCAAGTGAACTGAAGGAGGCCATCTCTGGCTTCAGGCTTTAGACTTTGGGATCAAGAGACAATAAAAAAGGCCGTCTTGGGACGGCCTTTTCTTTTTGGAATGCAAGCTATTTTATTTTTGTTTCAAGATATCGCGAATTTCAGTAAGAAGTTCCTCTTCCTTGGATGGCTTTGGTGGTTCCTCGGGTGCCTCTTCCTTCTTCCTCTGGAGACTATTCATGGCCTTGACTACCAAGAAAATCGCAAAGGCGATAATGGTAAAGTCCACCACGGACTGAATGAACTTGCCGTAATGGAGCACCACTGCAGGAGACTTGCCCGCAGCCTCCTTCAGGGTAAGGGATAGACCTGTAAAATCCACCCCGCCCAGCAGCAAGCCAATTGGCGGCATGAGAACGTCTGCCACGAAGGATGAAACAATCTTTCCAAAAGCAGCACCAATAACGATACCAACGGCCATATCGACCACATTACCCCTTACGGCGAACTCCTTAAATTCCTTCAACAAACCCATTTTCTTTCTCCTCCTTTTCTTTTTTTATTAAATCTGGCATCGGGTTCCGTGGATCATACATTAATCAAAAAAGATTATTAAGACCACATCTGTAAAATTCTAAGAATTTTTGATTGGACGAATATTGGTCAGATTGAATGGAGATAACCTTGCAAGAATCCTCTCCTTTGCCAACTGCTCATGATAGGCATTCAAAAATTCCGCCTCCTTCAAGATACCCACCACCTTTCCAGGCTCTTTGCTTGACATGACAGGCAAAAACGAAAAACCCTTCAGGGCAAATATATTGAAAGCCGTCTCCAGATTGTCATCTTCACGAATTGTCACAGGGTTTGGAGTCATGACATCCCTCACCTTTAGGTCCTGAGGGCATCTTTCAGGATGAATCAGAAGATCCTTGACATCACGAACAGTTACAACCCCCACAAGCCGCCCACTCCTATCAAGTACTGGGAAGTGAGGAAAGTTGCTCTTTTCAAACAGTTCCAGCAGCTTGGTAAAGGGCATATCTTCATACACGACTTCGTGAACTGGTGCCATGAAGTCTGCCACCCGCATATTGCGCAGCTTATTAACCTCATGGCCCCGCACCAGGTTTATTCCCTCGAGGAGGAGCTTGGTTTCGTACACAGAGTAGCCGTGGAAGATGCGCACCAGAAGAAGGCTTGGGATACACGCAACCATCAGGGGCATTATCACCTGATAGGTGTAAGTCAGCTCAAAAATGGTTAATACCGCTGTCATTGGCGCAAGGGTGGTTCCACTCACCACTGCCCCCATACCCACGAGGGCGTAGTATGCAGGGTTCAGCCCATGAATGGGCAGAATCTGTGCAGCCACCCCGCCCACCATGGTTCCAAGCATGGCTCCAACAAAAAGGGACGGGGCAAATATCCCCCCGCTCATTCCTGAACTTATGCAGATGCTGGTGGCCGCTATCTTGGCAAAAAAGAGAACCAGGGCTGCCGAAAGTAGGACCTGACCATTCAAGGCCTTTAGAATCTCACCGTAGCCCACACCCAGCACCTGGGGTATGTAAAGACCTATCAGGCCGACCAGCAACCCTCCGATACCAGGCTTTATCCATTCAGGGCCAGGCACACGCTTCCAAAGACGCGGCAGTCCGAAGAGGCTCCAGATAATCATCAGACTGGCAATGCCAGCGGCAATTCCAAGGACGAAGTAAACCAGCAACTCCCAGTGGCTCACCAGGGCAAAACTTGCAGGATGTATGGTTGCCCGCTCACCCAAGATCTGCCTTGCCACCACTGTTCCGGTGACTGCAGAAATGACTATGCTGCTCATGGAGGAGACCTCGAGGTCAAAAAGGAGTATCTCCACCGCGAACATGGTTCCGGCAATGGGTGCCTGAAAGGTGGCGGCCATCCCTGCTGCAGCACCACAGACCACTGCAAGGCGTCTCCTTTCAAGATTAAGGGACAAAAAGTGTGAAATGGTTGACCCGATGGATGCCCCTATTTGAACGATGGGCCCTTCCCTTCCTACCGATGCCCCTGCGGAAATCAATGTCGAGGTTACCAAGGTCTTCAAAATGGTGACCCTGTGTCGTATCCTCCCCCCTTCGAGGGCCAGGGCCTTCATAACATGGGGAACACCAGGGCCTTTAAGCTCAGGGGCCCACTTGCAGATAACCAGGCCAGCCATCAGACCGGCACCGGCAGGAACCAGCAATCTCAGCCAAACGGGCACACGGGCTATCTCCTCTGCAGTCGTCCACAGGATGAGGCTTCCGCCCTTTAGGAGATAGTGAAAGAGCACTGCTCCCAGGCCAGCCACTGCCCCAATGACCAAGGCCACCAAAATTGGTACGGCCACGTCTTTGAGTACCGTAAACGTCCTGGCCCTATTGGGCCCTGGACCATTGGTTAAAGGTTTGCTCGAACCCGTGCTCTCCATCAAATGCCTTGCGTTCTTATTTCATCAGATAAAACCTGGGTGAATCATTTCTGAACTTCCTGTCCAGTTCCCGCCAGCCAGGCAACATCTCATCCATAAGGGTCTTGAAGCCTTCGCCATGATTTGGTTCAAAGAAGTGGGCCATCTCATGGACCAACACATATTCGATACACGGCTTTTCAAACCTTATGACATCGAGATTGATGGAGATGCGCCGCCTCCTGGCATTGGCACTGCCCCATCTGGATTTCATTATCTTTATTGTAACCTTCTCAACACCTACCTGAAACTGCTCCTCCCAGTAGGGCAACATCTCGACGAGGATATCCTCCAGCTGGCACGAATACCACGTGGCTAACAGCTCAAAATAGGCACTTTTGGGAAAAGACTCGGGAACAGTCAGCACCAGACTGTCACCCTTTAGCTCCACCCAGGGGGAACTGGCATGCCGAATCTCAAGCTCATAAGACTTGCCCAGAAACTGGTGAACCTGCCCCGAAGACAAGTGGGGAATCTTGTCTTCCGCCTTTTCAATAAGCATCTCCATGCGCTTTAGGATCCACGGGGCCTTTTGGTTGACGAAGTCACGGATATGACCAATATCGGCCTCGGCAGGAGCTGTCACAAGGAGATGACCATCTGGAGCACATACGCGCAGATACATGTGCTTTATATGCTTCCAGTGGACCTCGACATCGAGCCCACTAATCTTAATTATCTTTTTCTTCAGAATTCTTGCCATGCTACTTCAGTCTGGGAACTCCCTGTCAGGCGCTTGGAAACAGCAATTCGCTAGACAGCCTCGCCCCCTGGACCATCTTGCCCCTACACTATCAAATTTGCCTTGTATTTCGTAACATTTTGTTTATTATGCCGCCAGTCATAAAGTCAGCCCGTTCATTCACCCCCTGGAGTTGTCAGCACCATTTCCCCTTCATACAAAAAGGCAGAGAAACAGCTGAAATCCAGTTGGTTTCCACCGGACGCATTCCCGCGTGGCAGCCGGACCTGAAGCAGGCTTAGTGTGACTCATTTACGTGTTTTGCAGGAGTAGTCATGAATCATCAGGAAAAAATTAGAAACGTCGCCATTATCGCCCATGTGGATCATGGAAAAACAACGCTGGTGGATCAACTTTTTAGAACCAGTGGCATGTTCAGGGAAAACCAGAAGGTGCAAGAAAGGCTCATGGATTCCATGGATCTGGAAAGGGAGCGCGGCATCACAATAGCTTCAAAAAATGGCGCATACTCCTACAAGGACTATCGCATCAACATCATTGATACTCCGGGCCATGCAGACTTTGGCGGGCAGGTGGAACGGGTGCTTCGCATGGCAGATGGGGCCCTGCTCCTGGTGGATGCCCAGGAAGGCCCCATGCCCCAGACCTTTTTCGTAGTAAAAAAGGCACTTGCTGCCAATCTGCCCATTTTGCTCGTTGTCAACAAGATGGACAAGGAGGCCGCCAGGTGTCACTGGTGCGTTGATCAGGTCTTTGATCTCTTGGCCAGACTCAACGCGCCGGATCACATCCTGGACTTTCCTGTGGTTTTCGGCTCTGCAAAGGAAGGATTCATGGTTTCAGACCCTGATGAAACTCCTGTGCCCGGCCAGGGAATGGACCTCATTTCTGAAATGATCATCAAACATGTGCCACCGCCCTCTGGAGACCCCAGCCTGCCCCTTCAGCTTCAAATAAATTCCATCGAATATTCGCCTTACCTTGGCCGTCTGGGCATTGGCAAGGTGTCCAACGGGACTGTCAACATAAACGATACGGTTACGGTAATAAAAAGGGATGGCTCTCACGAGCCTGTACGCATAACCAAGATATTTGGTTTCAGCGGCAATCGCCAGGTTCCAATCGATGGGGCATCTGCTGGTGACATAGTCGCAGTTGCCGGAATGGAAGACGTCACAGTTGGCGTAACCTTTGCCGACCCCGAACATCCCGTTCCCCTTCCCCTCATTGAAATTGACCCTCCAACCATATCCATGAACTTCATTCCAAATGATTCCCCCTTTGCAGGCAAGGAAGGCAAATTCGTAACCTCGAGACACCTCGAAGAGAGACTCAAAAGGGAAACCCTTGCAGATGTGGCCCTGGATGTTGAACCCCTAAGCGATGCCGTTGGCTTCAAGGTCTCAGGAAGGGGTGAGCTTCATCTTTCCATACTGATAGAGAAAATGAGGCGCGAAGGTTATGAATTTCAGGTCACACGCCCCAGGGTAATCATGAGGGAGGAAAATGGAAAACTACTTGAACCCTATGAGGAACTAACAGTTGAGGTGGATGAAAACTATCAAGGCGTCGTCATAGAAAAACTGGGCAAGCTCAAGGGTGTGATGAAGGAAATGGAGACAAGGGAACAGATGGTCTATATGAAATTTGACATTCCCACCAGGGGCCTTCTTGGCTACAGGGCCCAATTCCTTTCAGACACCAGGGGCATGGGAATAATGAACAGCATCTTTTCCCACTGGGGTGAACATGCCGGCACCATTCAAAACAGAGTCAATGGAGTACTTGTGGTAAAGGAAAACTGCACCAGTGTGGCCTACGCCCTATTCAACCTCCAGGAGCGAGGAAAGCTCTTCATTGGCCCAGGAGAAAAACTCTATAAGGGGCAAATAATAGGCGAGCACTGCAGACCACAGGACCTCGTCGTCAACCCTGCCAAGGGAAAAAAGCTCACAAACATGCGCGCTGCTGGCTCGGATGAAGCCGTCATTTTGACCCCTCCAGTCAAGATGAGCCTGGAAGAATGCATCACATACATCAATGATGATGAACTGGTAGAAATAACACCCTTGTCAATAAGGCTCAGAAAGCGTTAGTCACACCTTGCCCCAAAATGGCAGAGCCATTCATTCACCGCGTTAGGTAAATGAATGTATTTCAAGACCAATATGAAATTTAGTCCGGGTTAAATATGGCCTAAGAGCGCTTTATAGATCACCTTGAGCCTTTCATCAGGAATCATGGTGTGCCAATGGCCTGTAAAGTTGGCCAGTATCCAGGTCAGTAACAGAACACCAACGACCCCAAGGGGCATGACCCACCAGGGAAGACTCCTTCTCCCAAAAAGACTCAGGCTCAGGCAACCCTTTTCAGGGCATGAATCCAGACATTCCATGCATCCGATACACTCAGGCACCCGGACGGTCTCCTTTTCCCATACCCTGATGGAGGACGGACATGACTCTTGGCATCTTTTGCAGTGCCTGCATTCACCTTCCACTCTCTTCACTGAAACAGGGCTGAAGATGGACAGAATGCCCAGCAAGGCTCCATAGGGACATAAATAGGTGCACCAAAAATGTTTAAAAAAGATACACAACGCCGCTATCACGCCCATCACAATTAACGAAGTGGTGCTTGGATGAAGAAAAAAGAGCAGCATCCTGGCATCAACAGTCAGGTTGTATGGAGACCTCATGAAGGAATCTATGGCACCTAGATCCATTTTCACGAGAATGGACCATGCAAAAAAGCCAAGAAGTAGATATTTGAGACCTAAAAGACCGATATGCACAAACCGTGGCGGTGTTAGCCTAACTCTGGCAACCTTTCCAAGCCATGCTAATGCGTCATTTATAAGCCCTATAGGGCAAACATAGGCACAAAATCCCCTTCGAAACAAGAAGCTTGCGAAGAGAACTCCAATAAAGAAACTGAGCCCTGCAGGGTGAATCATGTCCCAGTGGCCAGTCAGTACAAGTCTTTTAAGGGACACCAATGCACCAATTGGCAAAAATGCCTCTACTGCTGCTGGCCTTGGAACATAAGGGCCAAGATCCATGGTCCAGAGGTAAAACCGGTAAAATTGCCAGCCTATGTACAAACAAAAAAGGGCATAGCCGACTTGGATCAACTTTCTGACAATGGAAGGGCCTAGGAGGAAAACGTGATTAGAGTGTTTTGACATGGAAAGCGCCTCTGTCTATTTGGTTGTTGGATGAAAATCTTTTGCAACCTTGAGATGAAAATCAAGGCAAGGCCAATATCGTATCACCAATGTATTTAAGATGAACATGCAGAGTACCAAAGGCAACACCGAAATGAGCACAAGACCAAAATGGAAGATGAAAAATTAGTTGACCTTCAGGCTCATCGGGCTTTTAGACATTCAAGGAACTGGCTTGTAGTCATCATTTGCACCCCGATGGCCTCCATTTCCTCAACTCCTTTTTGATTGAGCCCTGAAACCGCATCTTCAACAAGCACGACACGAAAATCGCGTTCACTTGCCTCATAAATTGTAGTTCGGGGGCAATTTGGAAAGTTACATCCGGTAAAAATTAAAGTGTTAATCTCCATAGACTTTAGAAAATCTTCTAGATCCGTTTTATAAAAGGCTCCCCACCTGGGTTTATAAATAACAAATTCTGACGTACCAATCTGTTGAAACTTTCCGGCAAGGAGTATGTCTGGGTCCAACTGAAATTGATGGGGCTTCAAATCATCCACCAGTTCTGCACCGTCAGAACCTGGAGTAACGATTTTCTTGCCAGATTCTATCATCCCCCTTCTGCATAAATCTGCATTGGACCCATCTGGAAGATACAACCTGACTACATGGATTATGGGCACCCCTTTCTTCCTGCACTCTCTAAGGATTCCGACCATGTTTGGAATGACTTTAACACTTCCTGGAATCTCAGCTGGTGCGCCAGGCAGTACAAAGTCATTTTGAGTATCTATGGTGACAAGTGCTGACCTTAAAATATCGGGGGCTGTATATTTATCCATTTGATCCAGCGCTTTTTATGACATCCACTCATTTGAAGGACAAAGATTTTTACTCTTTTTCCCTACTCAGATTTTGCATTTCTTTCTACTGATTTAATAACCTTAACCAAACGCCCCAATAATATGGGTATTGCCTCCGCTTATGCGTTGAATGAGTCTGTAGAGTGACTCCATTGGGTTGAAGATGTTTTGGTGCTCCTGGAAGTAACCTAGATACTGCTCTGTCTGGTAGGTTGCACGTTCACCAAAGTCCTGGGTTTCCTCTTGGGATTCAAGCAGGGGGAAAATCTTTTTAAGCACGCCTACCGCGCTTTCAACATCGAGATGAAGTATTCTTTCTATGACCTCGTCGCGGGTAATCCCGGCCTGGGGGCTGAATTCAGGCACCTGCACTGCCAGGGTAAATATTTGATAGATAAGGGTAAGCCTCACTGCATGGAGGATTTCAAGGTGATCGCGCATTTCATTGTCCATCCAGAGGCCGTCTCTGGAATATGGGAAAATGCCATGCTGCTCGTCCTGACAATGAAGTTCTCCCATTATTTCAGTAAGATCCAGGAGATCCCTGTAGAAAATGCGCCCCACCCTGGCGAAATCGGCATGTCTCACCGAGTGTTCCAGAAAGTCCGCGACCTTAATGAGTTCGTGGGCGTGCTGTGAATTGGCGGCCTTTGCCGCTGCCATTAGCCAAAAACCAGGGTCAATAATGTTTAGATAGCCCATGAAGGCATAGAAGTCTGAAAAGGACAGACCATACTCTGCCACTGAAAGCAGGAGGTTGAACCTTTCAGATTGCTGCTGCAGACACGAAAACTGTTCTGGATTCTTCTTGATTGCCATGCCAACGCCCCCAATGGTATTTGCGAGCAGTCCAAGCTGGTGCAGGATCGCATTTTGGGGAATGGCCCTTATCTGGGCTGCTGAAACCGTTGGCACCTTCTTTATCTCGAACTCCCTCCTAACGGATCTGGAACCCGTGGGATATAACAGATATTTGCCATAGTCATTCAGGAGCACTCCATAATCAGGGTCGGCCATTATGCGTTCGTTGAACTGGCGAATGGTAGCGAAAAACTCAAACACATAGTCCCATTCCTGATAGAAAGGATCTTCCCCTCTGTCTGCCTTTGAGGAAAACTCAAGAAGTCTGGCCAATACGGCAAGGGCCAGACTTGGATTCATGAAGTAGACATATCCATCCCCGCCCTGAAAGGACAACTCCTCTTTCACATTGACTCCGCTGGCCTTTAATTCTGCCCTGCTTCTGGGAGACATGACATAGGCAAGTCGTGAATGGAAATCCGCTGGATGCGCTCCCCTTCCAATGGATTCCCCGTGGGTATTGAAGATGACAAGCTCTATTCCCCCAAGGCCAAACCCTTCCAGGACTTCTGCCAGTTGCCTCCTGAAACTTTCTATGGCAAAGGAGGCCGCTGTCTGACCAAGGTGACGACCTGCATCTGAGAAACCAGTCTGGACACAGAGTCGGCCACGCTTTTTCACATATTCCAGGTAATATTCATTGGAAAGAAGCTCCTTGATTATTCGCGCCCCTTTGGAGAGGGCCCGCGGCGTCTCGAATAGTGGAGATATGTCTATCTTTTCATCAACACCGAATAGCCTGGCAAAATATAGGGCTGCCAGACAGGTAAATGGGCTTTCTGTCTCTGCAATGAGAAAGCGTATGGGTGTCTCTGAATCTGCATATTTCAGGATTTGCGACACCAACATGAAAAGGCGTTTGGCAGTGGTGCGCTCGGCCATAATGGAGCCAAAATTTATGGACACGGGCCTGACACCCCCAAGGAGCTGATCAACTGCCTTTAGGTATGTCTGCTTGCTGCTCGGGTCCTCAGGGTCTGTCTCCATGCCAATGAGCCCCCGGATTGCATTGTGTATCTGTTTGGCATTTAGGCGCACATGGATGTGGGAGACACCCAGGCCGTAGTTGGCAATCTCGGTGCTCAAAAGGCAGAGTCTGTGGCGAATTTCCTCATACTTTTCCGCCTGTTCCACTGCCTTGTCCACCAGCTCCACCAATGTTCCCGGACTCGTTAGCCTCGTTGAAAGCCTGCTGAACATCTTGCGGGAGATGGCCTTGAGGGATTCCAGGCCCTCTTCGTCCCGAAGGGAAATGGCCTGAAAGACAGAGATCTCCTCGCTGAGCTCCGATACATTTTCCATGAGGATGCGCAATACCTTTGCCAGAATGCCCCGTAGCTCCTCACTCTCGTCCTCGATTGGACACAAGTCGATTATTGTCTGTATGCTCCTGGCATACTTTTCAAGGGCCAGTTTCCGTTCCTGGAGCCTGAAGGCAAAGGTTTGCGGCCAGGCTATATCCCTGCGCCCATCCAGGTCGTATCCAACCCATGATGCAAGGGTTATTATACGTGGCCGAACCTTCCACCAACTGTCGGGAAAGAGCTCTTTTGATAATTTGAAGACCAGGTCGTAGAGACGTCCAAGGGCCCTCTGCAGATTCTCAATGGCCTCGAGGGCAAGCCTGTGCTCCTTTTCGAGGTCAATGTCCGGGTCGGAGAGATGCTCACATCTAAGTGCCTTTATCAAAAGCTCTCGTATCTGCTCTTCGGACAGGGCGGCTCCAGCCATGTTTCTGCCGCTCGCAAGCTCTGAAAGGATGCGCAAGAGGTCTTCTCTTAGGGCAAAGGTCGGATGGGCCGTAATGACGATTCCAAAAATCTCCCTGCCTACCTGGGTGGAAAAGGCCTCAAAGGCGTCGCTTCCATCCTTGCCCCCTGGAATTTGAGACAAAAAGCTTTCTATGCTCCTGAGATTCTCGACAGGGTCCACCTTGCCAACGTATCTGTGGAGCCGTTCTGCCCTGGAAACAAAGGCCCTGCTGTCCAGGTACTGAATTAGCTGTTCAATTGCAGAGAAGGTCAGCTTGCCCCGCTCTATCCATCTGGCAAGATAGACTGAAAGGAGAAGGATGGGATTTGCAAAGGGATTCTCCTCTGTGACCTGACGAAAGTGCCCCAGGTGGAGTCTCAGGTGCTCGAAGAGCTCTTGCACATCCACATGGGAATCTACAGGCTGAAAACGCACTGCATCAGCTGGCAGAAAGGGTTTTCCCTTCTCCCTGATTATCTCGTTGAATATCTTTTTTAGCATGACACTTACTCACCTTTTAAAAAATTCCCTGGCCAACAACTGGCACAAGTGTGTGGCACAAGGGTGCCTCGCCAGAGGCCGCCTCTATGGCAGCCTTATTGAAAAGGTAACAATATTTAAACCCTTTTCCCCATATTTGGCCACTTGTGGTTCCACACACATACCGCTTATAGCGGCTTTACACAGAAAATCTCACTCTTACATGTAAGGTCTACATCTTAGAACAGGCCGGGCTTTCCCACCTTTAAAGGATCTCTTTTCAGGACTTTGCCAAAAAGAGACCAGAAACAGGCCATCTTGCCTCGACTTCCATGGGGGTCAAAGGCAAAATCCCTTATGCTAAATGGCTCCAGAGAGATTCAAACTTTTTGATTAGCTTTGCCCGTTCGCTTGCCAGTTTGTGCATCAATTCGTCAAATTTCATGAAAGATGCCGAGTGTTCAGACTCGAATCTGTCCAATACCTCGTCGCAAAAATACCATGTGCACCTGTATGATCTGGCACATCGGGCCAGACGGCATCCATTGCTGCCTAGATACTGGCACATGTCTGTATCGGCGCAGGCAAAATCAAACTCATTGAGGTTTCGACCGCAGGCATTTAGGAATATCAGGTCTTCGAAATCTGGGAACCCGTGTCTGTTAACACAGCAAGGAGTGGGACAATTTTTACAAAAAGGCTCGATATAGTCACGAAAATATGGCTCCAGCTCCGAATATATACCTTCCATCTTGCTTGAGATGACAAGAAGGGCCCTTGCAGCCTCCCTGTCACACTTCATTGCCCGCCTGATTTTTCTTAGGGCAGATTCCATGCTTGCCCTGCTCCCAAACTCGACTTCTGGGAATTGCATCAAATAGTATCCTTTCGAAAAGAAAACCACCCTTACCCACCGCGGGTAATTCGGTTTCTTTTCCTTTTGGAAATATGTCAGAAAAAATCCAATTAATCCAGGGAAATTGCCTTTTTCGAGAAAAAACCACACACCCACTTTCCTGCCCCAATGGCCCCATTCGTTAAAAAATTTAATTTCATAGGCAGTTAGAAATCGAGCAATACGCAAAAATTTTCGTTATTTTGATATTTTTAAGTTGATATATCATCATAGTCTGATTTAAATAAAGGCGTTACAGGCACCAAGTACGACCCAGTTTCAACTAGACTGGAACCAAGGAGGGGGGACGTGCCAAAGTTGGGGGCCCATGTATCAGTTGCAGGGGGGCTAGCCACGGCCTTTGACCGTATGAAAAAGATTTCTGGGGAGGTCATGCAGATCTTCACCAGAAACCAGCGGCAGTGGCAGGCCAAACCCCTTGATGAACATGAAGTAGAAGATTTCAAAGCCGCCTTTAAAAAGGCAGACAAACCCTTTGTTGCCTCCCACGCCTCCTATCTCATCAATCTTGCCACCTGGAAAGAGGACCTTGCAGAAAGGTCAACCCAATCCCTTGTCCAGGAACTTTTGAGGTGCTCCCTTCTTTCCATCCCCTGGGTGGTTCTTCACCCTGGAAGTCATGGCGGCAAGGGCATAGACCAGGGAATAAAAAATTGCGTTGCAAATCTCGACAAGGCCTTTGAGCTTGCCGGCCCCAAAAACCGCACTGGAATCCTTTTGGAGACCGTAGCCGGGCAAGGCACTGGAATCGGAAGCGACTTCAAGGAGCTTGCCGAGATAATAAGGGCTTCGGCCTTCAGCCACAGGCTTGGGGTTTGTGTTGATACATGCCACATATTCTCGGCAGGCTATGACATCAGGAGCCCAGGGGCATACAGACGCACCATCGATGCCCTGAGCAAAGATGTGGGCCTGGAGAGGGTAAAGCTCTTTCACTTGAACGACTCCAAAACTGAGCTTGGCTCAAAGGTTGACAGACATGAACATATTGGAAAGGGGAAAATTGGCCTCAAAGGTTTTGCCAATCTGTTGAACGATACCAGATTCTCTG
>JAADCZ010000043.1 GCA_013154175.1 Thermodesulfobacteriota bacterium | reverse complement strand
AGGGCTTTACCGTTTTTCTGACCGGGCTTTCCGGATCGGGAAAATCGACCATTGCCAAGGTGCTCATGGTGCGTTTCATGGAGATGCGTGACCGGCCGGTCACCCTTTTGGATGGTGATATTGTTCGAAAGAACCTTTCCTCGGAACTTACCTTTTCCAGGGAGCATCGTAACCTCAATGTGACCCGAATTGGCTTTGTTGCCAGTGAGATCACCAAAAATGGCGGGATTGCCCTCTGCGCGCCCATTGCCCCTTATGAAGTTTCCAGGCAGGCAAACAGAAAGTTGATCAGCCGTTATGGGGGATATATAGAAGTGCATGTGGCCACTCCGCTCGAAGTCTGTGAACAGCGAGATAGAAAAGGCCTGTACGCCAAGGCCAGGTCCGGTATTATCAAGGGCGTGACCGGGGTATCTGATCCCTATGAACCGCCGGAGAATCCAGAAATCGTCATTGACACGACCAAGATGACGCCAGCCGAGGCTGTCCAGGAAATATTTCTTTATCTCGAGGAGCAGGGATATGTTGCCTGATGCCCCTGCTGCATCCGGATAGCGGCAGCAAGGCCACCTGTATCCATTGTCACTGTGTCGTATACTGAACAGGCGGAAAACAGCTCCGGCAGCAAGGCATGCCGGCAAGGCGGCAAGATCCTTTTTCTTCTGGGCCTGCTGCTTGTACTGATTTTTCCCTTTTTTTTCTGGTACGGTCCCGAATATCATTCCCCCAGATCTTACAAAGCCGTCTGGAATCTGGGCCATATCCTTTTCTTCACAATTGCCACGGTGTTTGCCTGTAATCTGGCCTGGCGGCGCGCTATGCCAGTGGACCAGAAATTTGTCCTGGTTCTATTTGCTGCAGGAGTCATCGTCGGGATCCTGATTGAAATAGTCCAGCGCGGCATCGGTGGCCGTTCAGTCGATTGCTGGGATGTATATCGGGATATTCTTGGCATTTGTGTCGGGATCTTCTCCTGCCAGGCCATTGCCCTGTCATTTCCCCTGCAACGATTTTTCGGCATTATGCTTGTTGTTTTGCTTTTTTTTTCTGCAATTCCACTTGTTACTGCCCTGATCGATGAAGGGCTGGCAGCGAGGCAGTTTCCGATCCTGGCCGATTTTGAGACTCCTTTTGAGGCAACACGTTTCATGCCGGCGGATCGGACAGGCAGAAGTGGGAAGTACGCACGCACAGGCCGGCATAGCCTTCGTGTCCAGTTGACCACAGCGGACTATTCAGGAGTTTCGCTTTTTTATTTCCCCCATGACTGGCGGGGATTCCAAACTCTTCATTTTTCTGTGTATAATCCTGCCAGAGAGACGATCATCCTCCATTGCCGTATTCATGATAAACGGCATAAACAATATGGCAGTCTGTTTGCAGACCGATTCAACAGGAAGTTGTTGCTGCGTGCCGGCTGGAATGACTTTCAGGTATCGCTTGCGTCTGTCCGGCAGGCGCCTTCCAACCGTATAATGGACATGAGCGCGATTGAATCATTTATGCTTTTTGTTGCCAGAGAGCCGCATTCACGTGTACTGTATCTGGATCATATCTTTCTTTCCCGGTGATCTCCCGTGCAATTCTATCGACCCCGATCCTTTTTCACGCTGTTGTTGACAGGATTTCTTTTTGTTGTTCTGCCGCTTCTGACCGCGTTATTCAGCTCAGTCCAGATCATGGACAGCCTGTTGAAACAGGGCGCCCTGGCCGTTTATACTTCTGTAGACAGAACCAACAGTGTTCGCAGAATAGCAGATCTCCTCCGGGATCAGGAACGGAAGGCCAGGCTGTATAATGTGCTGGGCGAAAGAGCACTCCTTGATGCTGTCAATCAGCTCCATGGTGATCTGTCAGATGCCTTTGCCCATCTTTTTCTGACAGCTGGAAATAATGACCTTGAGCAACTCTTACTTAAAATACAGGCAGGAGAAAACTACATCGTCGCTGTACTTAATGATCTTTCTGGCGGGCCTGTGCAGAGGAAAAAAGAGCTCTCTCTGGCCCTGGATAGATATCAGGACGTAGATGCATTGACCAATAAATTGATCCGTCTCAGTAACCGACTTATCAGTGATGAGGTTTCTCTCTTACGTCAGAAAGTCAGTGAAGGGAAAAAGACCCTTACCTGGCAGACTTCGGGATTGATTGGATTCAGCTTCCTTTTTCTCGTGCTTTTTACCACTTTGATTCTCAGGCCGATCCGGCAGATGGACCGGGGAATTGAAAACCTGGGTAATGGTGATTTCACTACCCCGGTGCGCGTATCAGGACCGCGTGACCTGGAGGCGCTTGGTGAGCGGCTTGACTGGCTCCGGCAACGTCTGGCAGAACTGGACCGGGAAAAAATCAAGATGATTGCCCACATTTCCCACGAGTTGAAAACGCCCCTGTCCTCGATCAAAGAGGGTGCCGGCCTGCTGCGGGATGAAGTCGTTGGGCCCATGAACGCATCCCAGAAAGATGTTGTTGCTATTCTGGATAAAAATAGCAACAAGTTACAGAAACTGATTGAAAACATTCTTGACTTCAACATGTCACAGGCCAAGAAAGAGCCTTTGCAGATGCAGGAGCTGCGTTTTGATGAAATTGTCAGCACTGTGGTTGAAGATCATAAGAATTCAATGCTGGCCCGCCGTATTACGCTTTATATCAAGCTTGCCCCGATTCAGATTCGTGGTGATGTGGAGCAACTGAAAACAGTTGTCGATAATCTGGTGTCCAACGCGGTCAAGTTTACGCCCGATGAGGGCGCTATCCGGGTTCTCCTGAAAAGAGAGGGAAATCAGGCCATTCTTCTGGTCGAGGATACCGGGGTTGGTATTGACAGGGAGGATCGGTCAAGAATTTTTTCTCCTTTTTTTCAGGGGAAAGAGGCAAAAAAAGCTATTGTGAAAGGATCCGGCCTCGGACTTGCAATAGCAAAAGAATATGTACAGAACCATGGTGGAACCATACGTCTGCTTTCCAGTGGATCAGGAGCCCGTTTCTCCGTTGTTCTGCCAATACATGTATGAGTCATTTTATGAAAACTATATGCTTTTTACTGGGCGTGGGGATGTTGTTGACTGGATGTGTAGCTGTTCATCGACAGGTTGGCAAGCAGGATGCCGGAATCATGCCGACTGTTGTCTTTCATGCAACTCCGGCTGCATCCATTCTTTCCTGTCTGCAGGAAACAGCTTCGTTGCGCAGCCGGGAATTCAATAAATATTTTCACGAGATAGAGTCTGGCCTGAACAATGGCCGTGATGAGGATACGCTGCGGTTCATCTGTCTCAGTCTCCATACCAAGGCAAGCTACCGGCAGTTTAAAGAGG
>JAADCZ010000096.1 GCA_013154175.1 Thermodesulfobacteriota bacterium | reverse complement strand
TGTAGGTTGCGGTCATGAGCGGGTCTTCGTAGAAGAAGACGCCTCCGTCAGCAAGGTTTACATCCACATGGTCGGTTCCGTTGTTGAAAAAGAGAGTGTAATCAACAACGGAATCATCTGTGACCCTGTACATGCCGCGCTCACTGTTTCCAGTGACTATGTTGTTGATGGCAAGCATGTTTGCGCCGCCAACCACACCATACCGGTTGTCTGCCACGGTGTTGTTGTAAAAAAGGACCTTTTCAGCCATTTGGGCGCCGTTTTCATCTCTGTTGAGGATGAGGCCGACGTCCCCATTGTGGTCTATGATGTTGCGGCTGATTTCAAAACTGCGGTCTGTCACTCCGGTTGCAGGCCTGATATCAATGCCGTCATCATCATTTCCAGAGATGACATTTCCCCGTATAACCGTCTTGAGAACGGGCCCTGTGTAGTGATTCAGACTCATACTTATTCCATCGTCCCCGCATTCAAGGATCTGATTAGCCTCTATCACCACGTCCACGTCGTTATCTATGTCAATTCCGTCATCCGAGGACCTTTCAATGATGTTATATGCACAGTAGCCGCCGCTTCCTGAATCAAAGCTTATGGCATCATGGCTCGATTTGTAGAAGATGTTGTGGAGCACATTTATATGCACCTCTGTTTCAACAGGGTCCCGCCTCGATTCAAATTTGAGCCCTGTGATTGTGCTTCCTTCTGCACCTTCCTTGAAGAAAAAGCAGTGGCTTCCCTGATTTATAACTGTGTTTTCAATATCTGCCTCATTCTTGCTGAGAAGGTAGTTGGAGGCAATGGTGAGTTTCTTTGTTACAACTATGTCATCTGCCTCATAGCTTCCAGGTGCTATGAGGATGGTGTCTCCATCCTGGGCTGCATCAACGGCATCGCCTATGGTTTCATAGTCTTCTGGCACCCTGAGGATGTTCGTGGTGTCAGCCTCGACAAAGGTTGCAGTGATGTCTTTATCGCCATCCATGACGATGGTTATTGGATTTTCTGTTCCATTCGCATCACCGCTCCAGCCGCTGAACTTGTAGCCAGGCTCTGGAACCGCTGTGAGAACCACCTTGCTTCCAGAAGCATAGGAAGTGCTGTCTGGTTCCTTGTTCACATGCCCTCCCCCACTTGTGGATACGGAAAGGGAATAGGTTGCAACGGGCTCCTGGTCTCCGGTTGCATACTCGATGTGGAGAAGCGGGGCCCTGTCGGGATCTTTGTCATGGGAGACTGCCACCCTCTTGCCAGAGCCGGTTACGATAATCGCAAGGCTGTTTCCTGCCTGCCATCCCTGGCGGTTCACAACTTCCTGGATGACTGCGCTCAGATCCGGGGTGCGCTGGGCAGCCCCTGCCTCATCTACCCTGTCCCAGGTTGGTGGGGTCCAGGAGGCCTTGGCCTCGGTGGTGGCACGGGATGAGATGTCATAGTCGGTATCGCTAAAGGAGGCTGCATTGTCAGATGCCTCTGCCCTTAGCTCCAGCTGGGTTGGGTCATCACTTGTCTCATCCACGGTAAACTGTATGTATGCAGCCTTTATTATGGCCCCTTGAGGCACGCTTACATTGGCGAAGCGCATACCCACAATCTGGTGATGACTCTTGTCCTGAACCATTTCTAGGTCAGAACTATCGAGGTACATGGAGCCATATTCACGTTCCTCAGCATCGTCATTATTTGCAGACACTCGCACGTCTATTGATTCATAGTCTGCCTCTGGGTCAAAGTTTGAATCTGTCGTAACGACGATCCTGTCCCAGCGCATGCCAGCCTTGTCAGCACGCACACGCAGGGGGTAGATACCGGCAGATGAGGAAAAGGAACCATCCATCCTTACCCACTGGTAGCCCTCTGTCTCCTTCAATGTCACAGGGACCTCATCCCCATTGTTCCAGGAGACGTAGAGTGTCTCGTTGGCAGAATCTGAGCCAAGCATCCTGAGCCAGATGAAATATTCCTGATTCTCCACCGTTGTAACAATCAGATGCTCTGTTGCAGATATGCCGCTGTCTGAAAGGGATTCCACAGCCTGGCCCTTTTCTGCATCTGCATCATCCACCTTCTTGGCCTCGTAGAGATAGGAATAGTCCTCTGCCTCGAGCCACAGGGTTGCCGGGGCAGTGATGGTAAATGACTTGCCGTCTCCGTCCTGAACCACCTTTATCTCCACATTGGCAGAGGAGGAAAGCTCTCCATCACTTGCAGAAAGCTTGAGCACATAGGTTCCCTGAAGGGAAAAGGTGGCGTTGGTGCTTGGAGAATGGACGTCGTCAAAGGTCACTGTTGCCCCTTCTGGCTTCGACACGACACTCCACTCGATCACCAGCTCGGAGTTTTCTGGCAGTCCGTCATCCTTGACAGAGCCGTTCAGGGTAGCGGTTGTATCTGGGGCCTTGATGACCTGATTTTCCCCAGCCGAGACAACCGGGGGCTTGTTTTCAGTGGAAGAAGTGGAATTTGCCTCAAATGCACCAAGATCCGGGGCATCGCCCAGGTAGTCTGTCACATTTATCTCGGCGCCGTTCCATGAGTAGTGGGCCGTTCCTGCATCGATTACGACGCTGCCTTCCTGGGGCCTGTAGGAATCGTCCAGATCGGGGTTTTCGTAGAAGAATGTCCCGTCGCTTTTGAGATTGCAGCTCTCATAGTCGGTGCCATTGTCGTAGAAGAGCGTATAGTCGACAATTGAGTCACCATCCACCTTGTACATGGCCCTTTTTTCAGTGCCTGCTATGATGTTGTTGATGGCAATGATGTTGTCGCCACCTGTGAGGCCATAGTGGTTGTCCACCAGGGTATTGTTATAGAGATAGACTGGTTCCACCATGTAGGAGCCACCATAGTTCTCCCTGGTGTTTCCATCTGGCATGCAGCCAATGGCAGCCATGTAGGTATGGTGAATCAGGTTGTGATGTATGTAAAAGACGCGGTCAGAGTCGTCGTCGTAGTCTATCAACTGTATGCCGTCTTCATGGCTGTAGCCTATTTCATTGTAGCGAATGATGATGTTGAGGGTGGGGCCGCTGTATTCGTGGAGCCTCACCTCTATGCCATCGTCTCCGGAGTTCATTATCACGTTGTATTCGATGATTACGTCAACGGCATTGTCGAGGTCTATGGCATCGTCACTCGAGTTTTCGAAGTAGTTGTATGCGCAGTAGCCTCCACCGCCGTCTTCGTAATCGATGATGTCTCCAGGGCAATCGATGAACCTGTTGTGGACTATATCCACATGGGTGTAGGGGTTGATTGTGTCGGTGGTATTCGTAAAGGTCAGGCCCACAAGTTTCGCCCCGGTGGAGCCGCTCTTGAAATCAAAGCAGTGGGCGCCTTTGTTGATAATGGTGTTATTGATATAACTTTCGTCCCCGGTGGTGTAGTAAAGGGAGGCTATGGTTATCCGTTTTCGAATATCCAGGTGGTCCGCAGTGTATTTCCCAGGGGAAATCAGAATTACGTCTCCGTCCTGGGCAGCCTCCACTGCATCCGCAATGGTGGAATATTGCCCTGGCACCTCGAGGGTTGCAGCCAAGGCTAAAGAAGGTAGTAATAAAGTTATTAGGACTACCATTTTTAGGAACGAAAAAGCTCTGGCCGTTTGTTGCATACGATCCTCCTTTTTCTCTTTGGTTTTTTCTGACGAAATACTCTGGATGTCGACACCCAACTCGAATGCAATTGCAATTTCCTAACGATTGCAAAATAGGGTCCAGGGTGTGACAAGACAGGTGGAGATGCACCCCAAATGCTGAAAAGACAAGGGTTAGCACCAAACTGAGGGGGGCGGAAACTGCAATATGCGTGGGCCAAGTAAGCAGGAATTTGAGGATGTGTGTATGGTTCTCCCTTTAGATGCCAGGGAACAAAAACTTCGCGTGCGGTCACAAAAAGGGCCAGCTCGCCCTTTAGCAAGGGAAGAGGCCAGCGTCAACTAGCAGTTTTCATTATGGATTCAGGAAAACAACAGATCTAATAGCAATCGGTTGCACCGCCATCAAAGGGCACTGCCTGGAGCTTCAGGTTGACCTTTAATTTCTAGAAGCGCACAGAGTCGTCTCCAGAGACAATGGCACTAGCAACGAGTTTTGAGTTGGCAACACAGTCGTTCAGGCTCACCCCACCTATCCAGTTACATCTTATAAAGATGTTGGGAAAATTCAACAGTTCCTCTTTTATCGACTCGAGGAGCCGGAGGTGGCCCACATGATATTGGGGGATTGCACGTTTCCATCTAAAGACCATTGCCATGTCTGGCTCGCCCCTTAGGCCAATGAGCTCCTTTAGCTCGGTAAGGGCGAGATCCATGATTTGGGAATCTGTCTTTTCAAGGATGTGGCGATTTCTCATGCCCCCCATGAGGCATCTGACAAGGTGATAGCCTTCAGGGGCCCTCTTTTCAAAGACAGACGAATCCCACAGGGCCCCAAGGACCTTTCTTGACTCGCAGTGTGGGCAAAGAAAGCCAAATCCATTGAGTGCGTTATCAAGCTGGTTCTTCCTTATGCCAAAGGCACATACGGCAATGGGAGGGTATTCGAAATGGGAAAAGAGCCTTGAAAGACTTGGAAGACTGTTTTTTACAATACGTGCCGCCTCGAATGCCGGAAGGGAGAGTACCAGATGGGTTCCTGAAAATGAACGGCCATCCTGCACTGAGACCTGCCACCCATCACCTTCCGGGGCGATTTCCTCCACCCTGGCATTTGTGTCAATCACGTCCCTTAGGGCCTCCCTGAGACCACTTACAAGATCCTCCATGCCTCCTGGAAATGAGGTGAGGACCCCTCCAGGGCCTGCATTGGGCCCGGACTTTCCAGCCTTCTTTGCCTGGGCCTGAAGCTTTATCATGGCCCAAATCAGGCTTCCATATTCCATCTCAAGCTCGTGAATTCGCGGAAAGCACGCCTTCAGTGAAAGCCTTTCAGGGTTGCCTGCATAGATCCCAGAGGCCATGGGGTCTATGAGATACCTGTATGCCTCATCCCCAAGACGCCTTCTGGCAAACTGGGCAAGGGATTCATCCTCTATGTCCCACGCAGGCGGAATAAGGGGCTCACACATAAGGCGCGCCTTTCCCCACCAGGAAAGGACAGGGGACGCCAAAAACTGGCCAGGTGATGAAGGAAGGGCAACGAGCCTTGCGTCTCTAACCACAAACCTGATTCGCGAGGCATCATTGCTCCTAAGTGGTGCTACGCCCAGTGCGGCAGCAAGCTCAAGGGTCGAGGGTTTATTATCAAGAACGCCATTTACCCCCCTTTCAATGACAAAGCCGTCCCTCTTTTCGGTCCAGGCCTTGCCCCCTACCCTGCTGTCTGCCTCGAGAAGAGTTATCTTCCACCCCTTTGCGCTATTTTTGAGAAACCAGGCAAGGGAAAGCCCGCTCATACCCCCGCCTGCTATTATCACGTGTGCCATTTTCCTGCCCCTTCCATGGTCTGTTCCTTTTGCAAAGGATAACACCATTTATCCAGCTTGGGTAACCTCTAAAAATATGAAAGGGCCTTACCCCAGGAAGTCGCCTGGCGCAAGACCCGATACACTGGCAGAAAAGGAGTTAATCAATGAAAATCAAAGATAGGCGAATAATGACGAGAACATGTTCAAATTTAATAGAAGGTTATTTCAATGCAGTGATTTTTAACCTCCTGATGGAGCTGTGGGCTCATCCATCAGCACTTCTTGGCAAGACGCATCCTTTTTACCCCTGCTAGGCCAATAAGCCCAGAAGCAAGGAGCCATACACCGCCAGGCAGAGGAACAGGGTTGTATTGATAAAGGGCAGCAACCTCATCTTCATCAAGCGCTCTGCTGTAGTAACGAAAGTCATCTATCAAACCGTCGTAGTAGTGGTCAAGACGACTATCAGGTATATATCTTTTCCCCATGGTTATGGGCGGTGAGTCTATGTCTAGCACGCTGTCTCCAGTATATTCATCAACGAGCATCCCATCTATGAAAAGCATTATGGAATTATCCCTTCTAACACCGGTAGCCATATGCCATGAATCATCCAGGCCGCTCAATGAATAGGTTTGGCCCCCTAGACTCCCATTCTGAACACCGAACCAGATGCCAGAATTGGGGTTAGGAAAGGAAATTAGGTAAAATCCAGTTTCTTGTCCACCTTGTCTTGCATCCACCATGTACCCGTCGATGTCGCTGGTCTTAAACCAGAACGATACCGTAAAATCGTTTGTATTTACATCTACTGCTGAAATGGAAACATACGCGCCCTTAATCTCGTCAAATCTTGCGGCTTTTCCAAACTTTCCTGCCTCATATCTTATATTGGTTTCTGTTACTTGACTGGGAGTACCTGCCATATCCTCGGCATTGCCGTCAAAGGGGAGATAAATCTCCAATCCTTCTGAAAGAAGGCCTGCAAAACCTGTATTTGCAAATCCCAAGGACATGGCCAGAAATACTATGCCCAAAAAATTCCTTAGAATATTCATTTTCAACCTCCGATACCTTCATTAAAGACGCTATTTACTTGGCCTAAACCTTCTAGAAACCCCAAGGGCGCCAAGGCCTGCTCCAAGAAGGACGATGGCTGATGGAACCGGCACTGGCCTTACATCGTGAAGGACTGTAAAGCCGACAAAATCCTCTGAAAATCCAAGATCCTGGGCGACAGCCGGGCTGTCGATATAGTCTATACCAAGCAGGTCAATGTACTCGGTGGTGACCCATGTGGTGCCGTCATATTCTGCCACCCTTTTAAACTCATTGCTGGCATCATCCCACACCTTGATGGATGTCAGGATTTCCTTATCCACAAATTCCTGCCTCTTGTCTCCATACATAAAGAGGGCACCATTTCTTAGCTCAAGCCATGTGTTGCCATAGGCCCAGTGGTACCCCAGATATAATTCGCCAACGCCATCCTTGTTGCTATCTACTATGGCAATGCCACCATCGAGCAAGCTCAAGGTATTATCAGAAGAAGTCCAGCTGGTTCCGTAACCTATTCGAATATGATCGTCAGCAGAAAGCACAGCACCGGCACCAGATACAGTGAGCTGATTCTCCCTTCCAAAGTACATGATATTTCCTTGACCAACATAAACCGAGCCCTTTGCCTCTACCTTGCTACCAGCATGGATGTCCAACCGGTTGTGTTGCGAGCCGGTATAACCAACCCACAAATCGTCGCTGGCAGTAAAATTGTAGTTGTTGTCCACAGTCAGATAGTTGTAATCGTAGCCCCTCTTTCCAATCAGAAAGGGCTCGCCTTCTGGACTCGTAAAGTCCCCCTCCAGCCACCAAAGGGCCGGACTCGACCAAGTTCCCCTGTCTGCAAGTTCAGTCGTTCCAGGCAGCACGACACCTGCACTATAAGCCTGGCGGGGAACAAACAGTGAAAAGGCAATGAGTAAAAAGACACCAAGTCTGAAAAGATTAAGCATACCCCCTCCTATCAATCTTTTTGCCTAGTTAAGGCTTAAGCCACCTATGAGATACGCAGTTTTCTGCCTAATCCCACCAAACCAAGGCCTGCCCCCAGAAGCCACACCGCGCCTGGAAGAGGTACCGGACTCGCTGTCACTGCCACGTTGTCTATGTTCAGTCTGTCTGGAGCTGCGTAATCGTAGTCCATGAGGCTGAAGTTCAGTTCTACCTGCTGGCCACCAAACTGAGCTGCAAAGCTTGTTATGTCCGCATTTACCCATACTCCACTTAAAAGTGCATTGTCGGAAACACCATCCAGAAGATCAATGACCGTATCCCCACTGCTGTTCGACAAGGTGACTGAAATTACATCCTGTCCGCTGTCTGTTGGCTGCCACTGGAGCCAGAAATTCATGGTCATGCTTTGAGAAGGCTGCAAGGAATCCAGGGTGAAATCCTGATAAAGGGAAACAATCCAGTTGTCGTCTCCGTCGTAGACTATCTGGGCCACGTAACTGTTATCAGGTCCAGCATTTGGGACAATTGTAAAATGGGGGTCAGTATTTGGATCAACAGTGCCAGCAGTAATGAGGTCTCCTGACCAGCCGCTAAGGTCTCCATTTTCAAAGTCTCCGTTTACGATTCCTGCCACAACACTTGCTGCAGGGCCGAACGTCAACATCGACGTGAACAATATGGCTGAAATTAGGCTCTTGATCTTTTTCATTTTCTTTCTCCCTCCTACTTAAGATTGAACGATGCAAAGGCCTACATTGGCGCCTCTATGACCTGTGGTGAGACAAGGACCTCAAATTTAAGATCAAAGTCGAGTCGTTCCCTCGAGATGGCAAAGTCGACCCTGAGATCCTCAATAGTGGCACCCTGGTTCCATTCACTTCCTTCAGGAACGATTATGAAATAGGGATGGCCATCCTCTGTGTAACCATCTGGATGAATCCCAGGCCCGTTTGACGAAAGCTCCAAGGTGTTATTGAAGAGCACCATGCGGATTGGGCCTTGTATGTTGAAACCAGAATTGTTGGTCAGGTCTATAAGTGTGAAGAAGACCCTGTTGAGCCTGTCATAAAGGGTGCGGGAACGGCTCTGGGCGATTTCATCTGTTATATCCATCCAGAGTTGTTCTTCAGGCGAAGCTTCAGTTACAAATGTCCAATATGGCCCTTTGACACACTCACTTGCATCACACGCCTCCACATACCACATGTACTCATGACCAGGGCTCAAGGGCTCATCGAGGGTAAACATTGGCGTGCGCAACCCTGAAACATCAGCTACCGTATCCATGCAGCCTATTTCTGGGTCCCAAAATCCGCAAAGATAGAAGGTGTAGGTGAGAGGGTCTCCATCTGGATCTGAAGCCTGCCAGGAAAAGGTGGTATTTTCATAGGGAACGCCAGTTGCCCCGTTTTCAGGGCTTGGATTCGTAGGCTCACTAGGGGGGAAATTCAATGGCGAGAAGAAGGCTACACACTGTTTGTCACCGTCCATATAGTCGATGTAGGCTTCGCTATAGCTTCCAGAGTAACAGTCGCCACCCCACCCCATGAACACTGAATCATCATAAGCTATTGCCTCCATCTGTACAGAGCAACCCATTTGGATCTCTTCCACGCATAGGTATTCCGAACACTGAAATTCATAACACTCACCGTAGTCGCCACAGCACGCTTGGCCCCAAATCCATCCGCCCGATCCCATTTCAGCAGCAACCCCTAGCTCCAATTCATACACTGGTGGTTCAAAAACAAATTCATCTGCACCCATATCCACAATGGAGTTTCCATCCATGTTTCCGTCCAGAATGCGAAAATCGCCCTCAAAGTCTGTTTCTGGCAGACTGGAAGCATTATTGTTCCCTGCATCTATACATGGAGAGCCCAAAAGCAGATGAAAATCACCACTGTCTGGTTCTGAAAAGCTAGGGTCTGTATCAATATTTCCAGTACCTTGATAACCGCCTTGAATATTGGAATAGGTGACGGACAGGGTGCTGTTATAACTTTCAATTTGTGATGGACTTCCAAGAAATAGATTTCCCCAGAGAATACTGTTGATTATGGTGGTAGATGCAGAGTTATAGCTATAGACTCCTCCGCCTCCCTTATAGTCGTAGGCAGAGCTTGTAACTTCATTGTTGACGATATTGCTATTGACAATAAGCGGGGTCGAACCTGCATTATGAATTCCTCCACCTGACCAGTCGGCACTGTTGTCATAAATGTTGCAATTGACAATGGTGGTGATGTTGTTGTTAAACTCTCCGTGATTTCCAATGCCCCCGCCTCGATTATTGGCTACATTATCGTGGATGATGGAGTTTTCTATTTGAGGGCTTGAATTTTCATTATATATTCCACCTCCATAATTTGCTTCATTGTCGTGTATGTTGCAGTTGATGATTTGAGAATGAGAAGAGTATCGGCTCGCAATAGCACCGCCATTTCCATTCTTTGCCTTATTTCCAAAAATGTTACAATTTTCTATTATTGGATTGGCATAGTAACTTTCAATTGCTCCGCCGTTATATTCCGTGGCATTATTGTCATAGATGTTGCAGTTTCTTATTATCGGAGATACAGGACTCTTATCATCATAGGAATGATTCTGTATTGCTCCTGAATACCAGCCTGCTCTATTTCTGTAGATATTTGAATATTCTATTGTTGGCTCTGAGTAATGGTTTAATATTGCGCCTCCATAATAATCAGCACTGTTGTCAAACAAATCACAGTATCTTATAGTTGTCTTTGATTCATCAGCGTTATATATACCGCCTCCATTATGTGCCCTGTTTTGATATATCTTACAATTTATGATAGATACTGATGATCTAATGCCATTATAAATTGCCCCGCCTTCCCAGGCTTCATGGTTGTAGATGTTACAATTGGCTATTACTGAAGCTATATCCCACTGGTTGAAAACTGCTGCACCATTAAATTGTCCCAAAAGTCTTCCGTTTCTGATGTCAAACCCATCTATCCTTCCATTTGCAGTGACGTAGAAACAACGGGTTTGCCCATTGCCATCGACAATTGTCTTGTGACTCTCCCAGTCTCTTTCATCAAGAGAGGTCTCGTTTCCTGAAAAGCCACCATAAAGGGCTACTGCCTTGTTCAAGTTGATTGACCACGAAAGTGAATAAGTCCCTTGAGCAACCCATATTTGATCCCCATCCTGGGAGCAATCAATGGCCTTTTGTATTGTAGCAAAGGCTGTCTGCCAAGAATCTCCGCCTGTACAGCCAACAGGGTCTGAACCATCTGGTTTCACATACCAGGTGTTGGACACCCAAGTAATGGCCTCAGAGTTAACGGGATAAAAGGAAAAGAACAGAAACAAAAACAGGAATACCTTCTTCATTAGCCACCTCCCCACGGTTTTAAGGCTTAGTTGCCTGTCTAATTGATTTGCATCTCCCATACCACCCGGACGGAAACAAAGGGGCCAGAAATTGCCTTCAAAAATGGCCTTCAAAGGGTGTTTTTTTATGGTTTTACCTGTCTCAAGAGGGGATTAAGGGAAAATGACTGGTGCATTTCCACCACTTTTGGTGAAAAGTGGTGCATATTTTACATTTTCAAACAATAGCGAAAAATTAATAATGCGCCTTAAAATACGTGTCTGTATTATTACTAAAAGCATGGTTGGTTGGTGGACTTGAATTTGATTCCACATTGGGCCACTGGAAAATTGAAACACCATTTTGGCAAAAAGGGCGGCTCTGGCCCCATCTGGGTGGGCCTCATGTGCTCCCTTCCCTTTCTGTGGGCTTGTTTTCTTGCCCTACACATTTCGAAGACCGGAGATGGCGGCTTTTCCATGGAGCTTGGCTCGAGAAGCTTCAAGGTCATGGAGGTGAGGCATTCTGCAAGCCCCATTTCCACAGGTGACCTCATAGTCTCCATCGATGGACTCGGGGTGAATGATTGCCTGGGCAGTCTGCTAAATGGAAAGCCCAGGCCATTTGAGGGAAAGATAAGGGTCAAAAGGGGCCAGGAGATTCTCGAATATTCACTGGCCTACGAGCCTATCAATCTTCTTGGTTTTGTCCACTCCATTTGGCCATATCTGCTCCTTGCCCTGTGTCTCGTGGGCTGCGGAGGCTTTGCCTACCTCTATGCGCCTTCTGGCCAGTCTGCAGGGCTCTTTGCTGCCTGTTACGCAGTCTTTGCCCTAAATGTGATAAATGACATGGGCCTTTGCTTTGGTGTACAGCCACCCTACGTCATCTCCATGATATTCTTCATGGCAATGGTAACCAACTGGCTTGGCTTCAGCCTTTGGACCCACTTTCTGTGCAACTTTCCGGTGAAACAGTGCCAGCTCATGGGGATGAGGCCCCTGAGGGGTTTGCTCATATATGGCGCACCTCCTGCAGTTTCCGTCATCCTTGCCCTTTTGAGCCAGGGGCCCCAAGGGGCAATCTACAGCGGCCTTCAAAGGTTCAGATTCTGGCACATTCCCTTTGTGGTATTGTTCACCCTGGTATCCACAGGGCGGGAGTTTCTAAACACTAAGAATCATTTAATAAAGAACCAGCTTAAATGGCTGATTTTGGGTGGCATGGCCGGGATCCTTCCATATCTAGTCTTTTATCTCATGCCAATACTCATTTTGGGCTCGCCCTTTTGTTCATTCAAGTTTGTGGTCCTTTTCGCCTTTCTCATTCCCCTGTCCTTTCTCTTTGCCATGATTCGATTCAAGTTGATGGACATCGACGACATCGTCCGGTCGACTGTCACCTATTTCTTGCTGATATCCGCCCTGGTCATTTCCTATGTTGCCCTTCTCCTCCTGTACAAACACCTTTTCTGGGGCAACAGACTGCTGACACAGTGGTCATTTTTCATCTACATCTTGACCATCGCCATCCTTTTCGACCCGGCGAAAAATAAATTGAAATCCAGGATAGACAAGGCGTTTTTTAAAGATAAAATCAATTATGACAGGCTACTGCATAAATATAGCAGAAAGGTTGCCTCTTTACTGGAACTATCGAGACTAATTAAGCTACTTATAGAAAAAATTCCTGCAGACTTCCGTATAACGAGGGGATGCGTCATGATCCTTGAAGGAAGGCGAAGCCGCCTCTTTCCAGAGCACCTTCGATTTGGCAAATACCCGTGGTCCCAAAGTGCAGTGGTGCGGGAGCTCAAAAAGGCAGATTGCAACCTCATCCGGTGCGATGAACCAAACCCCGGTGATGAGGCCCTTTCTGAAGAACTGGCCGAAATCCAAAGGGCAGGCTTCGTCCTGGCCCTTCCATTGAAGAGCATCACCAACTTTCTGGGCATCTACTTCCTTGGGCCTAAAAGGGGCGGGCAGCCCTACTCTTCCAACGAATTGCAGGCCCTTTCCACCCTGGCAACCCATGTTTCCACAGCCATGGAAAATGCCCTCATGTACGAATCCCTTGCCAACAGCAAGCAGCAGCTCAAGGAAATTTACAGTCAGCTCATACAGTCTGAAAAAATGGCTGTCCTTGGGGAAATGGCCTCAACGGTTGCCCATGAGATAAGGAATCCCCTTGGCATCATAAGAAGCTCTGCCCAGTTTTTGGCAGAGGGGCGCAACTACGAGGATTCGGACAGGGAAGTCCTGGAATTCATAGTCGAGGAGGCAGACAGGCTAAACCAGGTGGTAACCAATCTGCTCCAGTACGCCAGATTCAAGCCTCCGGCATTCAAGGAACTCTATCTGGATGAGGTGTTGGAACAGCTTATAGAAAACTGGCAAAAGGGCCCGGATCACAGGGATTCGGTCACCATCACCATCTCTGGCTCTTCAGGCAGGGCCCCGATCTATGCAGATGAAAAACAGCTTTGCCAGGTCTTCATGAATCTTATTCAAAACAGCGAAGAGGCCATGCCTCAGGGCGGTGAGATAAAAATCTCCCTGGAGCCAGATGAACAAGAGGAGGGAATCTTCGTCACCATCCAGGACAGTGGCCACGGTGTTCCAGAAGACGTGGCCCAGAAGGTATTTCACAAGTTCTTCACCACGAAGGAAAACGGGCTTGGCCTTGGCCTGGCAGTCTGTCAGCAGATAATCGAGGCGCACAACGGCCTCATCGAATTTGAAAGCCAACCAGGCATGGGCACCACTGTCACCATTTGGCTTCCTAAAAGGCCTCACGCCGCTGTTGGAGGCCTTGTTTGAATGGCCTTGCCAACCACACAGGCGGGCCTACTGCTGAGAGGAGGTCCTTAGGCATGGAGAAACAGAGAAAGAAGGTGCTTGTAATAGACGATGAGGCCAAGATGCGTCGCATCCTGCAACTGATGCTGGAGCAGGCAGGTTATGAGGTCATGACTGCCGACAGCGGCGAGGATGGAATTGAAAAATGGATGAAATGGCAGCCCGACGTAGTGCTTACCGATCTTAAAATGCCCAAAATGGGCGGAATGGAAATCCTCGACTTCAAGAACAAGTCGGGCCTTTCGGCTCCTCTCATTATTTTGACAGCCTATGGCACCATTCCCTCTGCAGTGGAGGCCATAAAAAAGGGGGCCTTTGAATATCTGACAAAGCCCTTTGACAACAACCAGGTGAAGGCAATAGTCGCCAAGGCCCTCGAACAAAATGTGATAAGGCATGGTACCACAGTTACCCCCAAGGAAATTATTGGCTCATCCAAACCCATGAGGCAGGTACTGGAAGACATGGCAGCAGTGGCCAACACAGACACCTCTGTTCTCATCACTGGAGAAAGCGGAACTGGCAAGGAGCTCGTGGCACGTGGCATCCATGCAATGGGCAACCGGCGCAACAAGCCCTTTGTAAAGGTAAACTGCGCTGCGATTCCAAAGGACCTTCTTGAAAGCGAGCTTTTTGGCCACAAAAAAGGGGCCTTTACCGGGGCTACCCAGGACAGAACAGGCAAGTTCTTGCAGGCAGACAAGGGTGTACTCTTTCTGGATGAAGTTGGGGATCTTCCCCTCTCACTTCAGCCAAAGCTTCTAAATGCTGTTGAGGAAAAGATGATTACCCCTGTTGGCAGTAGCAAATCCTTCAAGTGCGATGTCAAGATAATCTCGGCCACGAACCAGGACTTGAAGGCCATGGTGGAGCAAAGACGCTTCAGACAGGATCTGCACTACAGGCTCAACATATTCAATATTCACATCCCGCCACTCAGGGAGCGAAAGGAGGACATTCCGCTCCTTGTGGACTACTTCCTGAAATATTTTTGTAATCGTTTCGGTCGCCGCCCTCTCACCATAGATCCTGGAGCACTCCAACAGATGCAGTGCTACCCGTGGCCTGGCAATGTGAGGGAGCTGAGAAATGTCGTAGAGCGCATGATCTTGAAATGCAGAAAGGATCAAATAGGCCATGATGACCTTCCTGAAGAGATACGAACCTGTGGCAATGAGCCTCCAAAGGCCGATTCTTGCATGGACCTTCATGCCCATGAGAAACACTTGATCATTGAAGCACTTGAAAAAACGGGGTGGAATCAGGTGAGGGCTGCAAAACTCCTTGGCATCACCAGAAATACCCTGCGTTACCGCATGAAAAAGTACGCAATCATCAAATAGTCGAAATCAGATGAATACTATGCCCATCTGCCCCCTTGATTCATCCCGCCACACCACCCTGCCCTCCATTCTGTAAAAGGTTTGGCCCCCCTGAAGTTGATCACTTCCCTTTGGGAGAAGACAGTAAAGTTCAAGAATGTCGTCTGGTTCATACACCACTGGTGCAAAGATTCTTACCCCCTTGGGACTGGCATCCCGGATCGTCCCCTCTATCCATTCAGATCCTTTATCTGCTGGCCCCTTTTGTGTAAAGACGACCAAAAGCTCCACCTTGCGCCTGGGCTCTTCCCTTCTTTCCTTAAAAGAAGACATTTCAGGATTGTTGGCATCTCTAAGACATGGCGTATTTTTTTGAAAACTTGCAAAACCTACGCCAACATTTC
>JAADCZ010000007.1 GCA_013154175.1 Thermodesulfobacteriota bacterium | reverse complement strand
CACGTCTTTTTGAAAGCTCCTTCAGGGATTTTTCAAGGGATGAGATGCGCTGCTTGATGCGGCGTCTGTCCACCTCAAGCTTTGTTTCACCAGGGCCCTTTCCGCCAATTCCGCCCATGAGCCTTGACATGGCCGTACCCTTACCAACGAGACGGGGAAGGGCGTATCTTAGCTGGGCAAGCTCAACTTGGAGCTTACCTCCCTTGGTGGTTGCATGACGGGCAAAGATATCGAGGATGAGCTGGGTCCTGTCGATTATCTTTAGATCCATCATGCGGGAGATGTTATTGGCCTGCACCGGGGTCAAGTTTTGATCAAAGATTACCATTGACGCCCCGAGATAGAGGGCGGAGATGAGTATCTCCTTGAGCTTGCCCTTACCTATGAGATGGGCAGGGTTGTATTTGACAACGCGCTGGTAGACCTTTTCCACCACCTGCACATTTGATGTCTCTGCAAGCCTTTCAAGTTCATCCAGGCTCCTTTTGGCAAATTCCTCCCCCTTGGGGCCAGCGTGTACAAGGATTGCCCGCTCCTCCGCCCCTTCAACGGCACGGAGTCTGCAAGTGCGTTCGATGTTTTGTTCAAGCTCCTTGATAAATTCGTCAAATCGATAGGGAATATCCCGAATTTGGCGAAAGGTTTCGGTCTTCCACTTATGACCGTCACTGTCTGGAGGAAGCAGGCTTGCAAGGTGAAAGGCCGTGGGAAGCCCATCCTTGACGTTTATGACCATCATTGCATCCAGGCGGAGAAGGGCAAGGTCTGTCAGGTCTTCGTTGGTAAGCCCTCGGTTTTGGGACAGAACCGTGTGGATACAGCGCAGACCCTTTAGCCTGAAGGCTCCGCGACGGAATTCTTCCAGATCTGGAATGAAGATGCCATGCTGGTCTCCGCAGATGACATGGGTGATGAGGCCCTTTCTGTTCACCAGTATGGCCACCTGCCTGGAGAGTTGGGTGGTCTGCTTGGCCAGCTCCCTGGCCAGCTCGTGGGTGATGATATCTGAAGGGGGAATCCTACGCCTGTAGATTCTTTCCAGGGCCTTTTTCTGGCTTGGAGAAAGTCCTTTTGTGTTTCCGTAAATCTTTGCTATAGTCTATGCACCTCTCGCGTCAAGGTTTTGTTTATAATATTGTTCCACACTTGTGGTTTGACAAGTAATTTTAACTGAAAATGCCGGAAAAAACCTCTAAAAGCACCAAATTCATAGCGGTGGCCAACCAAAAGGGTGGAGTTGGTAAGACCACTACAGCAGTCAACCTGGCTTCAGGCCTTGCAATTTTGAGGCAAAAGGTACTGCTGGTGGATTGCGATGCCCAGGCCAATGCAACGAGTGGGGTTGGGGTGCCGCCAGATAAGGTCAAGTCAAGCATCTATCAGGTAATGCTTGGGGATGCAGGCCTTGAGGAGACCATTGTACCCACGCCGCAGCAAAATTTATTCGTAGTCCCTGCCCACACGGACCTTGTGGGCATTGATCTCGAGCTGGCATCAATGGATGAAAGGGAGATAGTGCTGAGGGCACTCCTTAAGACCTTGAACGGTTTTGACTATGTTATCATGGATTGCCCCCCGTCCCTTGGGCTCATGACAGTAAACGCCCTTACTGCCGCAGATTCTGTAATCATACCCCTTCAATGTGAATACTATGCCCTGGAAGGCTTGAGCCAGCTCGTGCACACCATACGCCTCGTCAAGCAGAGGCTCAATCCAAAGCTTCATATAGAGGGCCTTCTACTTACCATGTACGACCACAGGACGCGCCTTGGTTATCAGGTGGCCAGAGAGGTGCGGGTGCACTTCCGTGACCTGGTCTACAGGACGACCATCCCAAGAAACATCAGGCTGAGCGAAAGCCCAAGCCACGCAAAGCCCATTTTCCTTTATGACCCAACTTCAAAGGGCGCAGAGAGCTATCTGGCCTTTGCCAGGGAATTTCTCAAAAGGAACCGGAGGAAGACATGACTCAGAAAGGCGGACTAGGAAGGGGGTTGAGCACACTCCTTTCCTCTGAAGAGATTTTCGAGGCAGAGGCCTCTGGATTTTACATGTGTCCAATTGAGAAGATTAGGCCCAACCCTTCGCAGCCCCGCATGAAGATAAAAGAGGAAACACTCAAGGGCCTTGCAGATTCCATTCGGGACAAGGGACTCATCCAGCCCCTGGTGGTGAGTGAGGAGGACGGCACCTACAACATAATTGCAGGGGAGAGGCGCTGGAGGGCAGCCCAGCTTGCCGGCCTCAAGAAGGTGCCGGTAATCATTAAGGATTACAGCCCTGATGAGGCCCTGGAGGTGGCCTTGATAGAAAATATCCAGCGGGAGGATCTGAACCCAATCGAAGAGGCCATGGCCTACAAGCGCATGGTGGATGAGCTTGGTTACAGCCAGGCAAAGGTGGCTGAACGGGTGGGAAAGGACAGGTCCACAGTTGCCAACATGATAAGGCTTCTGAACCTGCCAGAGTCCATTCAGCAGGATCTTCTGGATGGCACCCTGACAACTGGCCATGCAAAGGCCCTTCTCATGCTTGAAGACGAGGAGGCCCAGAAGGAGCTTCGGGACAGGATAGTCAAGGCTGGCCTTTCTGTGCGGCAGGCAGAAGAGCTTGCCAGAAGGATGAAAGAGGCTTCAGGCAGCCAACCCAAGACAAAAAAGGAAGTGGACCCGGATATCGAGTTTTTGTCAAATCGTCTAAGCGAGATAGTTGGGGCCACTGTTCGAGTCGTTCCAGGCAAGAGGGGCGGGAAGGTGGAAATAAGGTGCCGGTCAAGGCAGCAGCTCGAGCATCTGATAGAGCTTCTCACCAGGCTTGAAAGGGAGGATTCCTGAAAATTGGGCACCTTTAAAGTTTCTGCCTCTGATGTGACCAGAGAGGTTGCTTCCCTGGTCAAAAAGGCCAATCTGTGCCTTCCAGGAGACGTTATTTCAGTGCTCAACAAGGCAAGGAAGGCGGAGACCTCCCCAACAGGTGCTGCCATCTTGGATATCCTTGCCCAAAACGCAGCAATGGCAAGGCAGTCTGGGGTTCCAATCTGCCAGGATACAGGCATTGACGTTGTGTTTCTTGAAATTGGACAGGACCTTGTCATGGAGGGCGATTTGATAGCGGCCGTAAATGAAGGCGTTGCACGTGGAACAAAGGAGGGGTATCTGCGCTCCTCTGTGTGCGACCCAATCACAAGGAAGAACAGCGGGGACAACACCCCTGCAGTCGTTCACACTTCAGTGGTGCCAGGGGACACCTTTACCATCACTCTTTTGCCCAAGGGGTGTGGAAGCGAGAATATGAGTGGTCTAAGGATGCTTCCCCCTTCTGCAGGCATGGATGGAATAAAGGATTTTGTAA
>JAADCZ010000078.1 GCA_013154175.1 Thermodesulfobacteriota bacterium | reverse complement strand
GGCAGTTTTGAGTCGCTCAGATTCTTCCAGCCCAAATGGAAAGGAGCAGGTCAAGGATTTAAATACCCTTCCTCCTCCAGACTATGATGACTACTTCAGGGAGCTTGCAACCTTAAAGGGGGCAGGGGGCATACAGGTTGTGCTTCCAGTTGAGGCCTCGAGAGGGTGCTGGTGGGGCAGATGTTCCTTCTGCAACCTGAATCTTCAGTGGAAGGGTTACAGATGGAAGAAGCCCCAAAGGGTAGCATCTGAGATAGATTTTTTATCAAGGAGGTATTCGGCCATAGACTTTGCCTTTATGGATAACTGCCTTCCAAGGCGTAGTGCCCATGAGATTTTTGAACAGTTGTGCCTTCACAAACGGGACTACTCCATTTTTGCAGAGCTTCGGGCTGTGCACTCGAAAAAAGAGATGGCAACCATGAGGCGTGGAGGGCTAAGGACCGTACAGATAGGCATCGAGGCCCTAAGTTCCAGGGTGCTAAAGAAGTTGAGAAAGGGTTCCACTGCCATTCAGAACCTTGCTGCAATGAAGAATTGTGCAGAAACTGGCATTGATCTTCAGTCGAATCTTATCACCTGTTTTCCAGGAACCACCCGTGAGGAAGTGGAGGAGACACTGGAAAACCTGGACTTTGCCTGGCCCTTTGCCCCCCTAAAGCCAGTAAAGTTCTGGCTGGGCATGGAAAGCCCCGCATATTTGGAGCAAGAGGAATTTGGCATAAGATTCGTAAGGCCAGACAGGAAATACAAGATGCTCTTCCCCGCCGAGGTTGCAGAGGCACTCGTGCCATTGATCCTTGAATATAGCGGGGATAGGACGAGGCAGGAGGGACTTTGGCGGCCGGTCGAAAAGAAATTGGCATACTTTATTGAGCAAAGAAAAAAGCTTGGCATAAGGGCTTCGGCCCTCACATACAGAGACGGAGGAGACTTTCTTCTGATCAAGCAGGTCCTGCCTGAGGGGCAGGTCCTCAATCATCGCCTTTCTGGCCCTTCACGCAAACTGTACCTTGCCGCAGACGAGCCTGTTTCCTTTGAACAGCTGTTTGATGTGGTCCCTGAAATCCCGTATGAAAAAAAAGAGGCCTTTTTGCGGCAAATGGCAGCAAAAAGACTTATCTTTTTAGAAGAGGGGAAGGCTCTGGCCTTGGCGTGTAAGGATTCCTGTAACTTATGGTGAAAATATGGAACGGGAATGGCTTAACGAAAGGCATCAGCTTTTCGTAAAGAATATCGTTAAAGACTTTTTTGAGTGTTACGCCTTTTTCAAGGAGCTCAGAAGGCAAGCAAACCAGGAAGGTATCCGCTACGGCGGCCTGGACAGCTGGGTAGGCTCCGAGGAGAAAAAGGGCAGGTTGTGGATTCTAAAGGATCTGTGCCACCTCATATGGGGAAGTGAAGAGTCGTCAGATGATGACAGTGAAGGCGTGATGCTCGACTGGATGATTGGGGCAATTTTCCATGAAGCAATGAAGCTCAAGGAAAATGCCTACATGATTGAGCGTTACCAGGCCACCTTTCCAGACAAGGCAGCGGCAATACTCAATGGCATAGGGACAAAGGTCGTACAGGAGTTCTTCCAGGAGATGACCCATGAGGCAGAGAAGGGAATCGCCAGAATAGGGTGGCTGTTCGAACATGCAGAGGGGCATTTGTTTCAGGTGATGAAGAGGGAGCGCTCAAACCCGCTCCTGGTGCGCTTTTTGTTGAATATTCAGGAAATTGCCCAAAATGGTCTAAGCCCCTATGGTGACGGCCCTTCCAGACTCCTTGAGGCCCTGTTCCCAGATGGCTACGACAGGGCATACTGTCTGGCAGGTGAGAGCTATCTGGAAGGCGGCTGGTTCATGGAGGCACGGGAGGCCTTCGACAAGGCACTCAAAATAAATCCATCATGTCGCGAAGCCCGAAAGGGTCTCAGGCTCTTGGAGAAGAGAATCAAGGAGCTGGCCGAGGTCGTGGGACGGGAATTTAAGAAAAACGGCCATGTATCAGGCGTTGACCCACTGAAGGACTAAATTCAAGTTCAAGCAAAAAACAGCCGAAAATTTCAATAGATACACGGCATGTAAACTTGCCAAGATTCAAATTTCTTCCAGAGGCTCATATGCAAATTCAAAACGGATCAGCTCCCTATACATCAGCCCAGCTTTCCACCCTTGCCACAGCCAACAACCAGGCCTCGGCCGCTGTGGATATCCTGTTGCAATCTGTTCAAAAGGTATCCCAAAACCTTCATGAACCGGCCAAGTCTGTTTCGGTTCCCATTAATGGAAAAGGCGGAAATATCGATATCATGGCGTAACAAGCCTTTCGGGCTGCGTTCTAATGGAGTGGGCTGAAGCCTTGATCTCAAAGGTCGTAACATGTTGTTTTCACAACTAAGATATCAGTTTTTCATTATTTGTATCTTGCTGTGTCTGGGGCCGAGATCCTCCCTGGCCGACGTTGTGATTCTCAATAATGGCAACAGGATTACTGCCAACAAGACGTGGGTGAAGCAAGGCAGGGTTTTTTGCTCAATCAATGGGCAAATCATCTCCTTTGATTCAAATGACGTCCTTGAAATAAAACAAAATAAAGCCCGAGAAAAGGTCAAAAAGGGAGGCTTTAAATTTGACATCTGGCAATCTGGTATGGATGTCGAGGAAATAATATTGACAGCGAGGCAGCATGATATCCCCCTTTTGAATTATGGAATAATTTCAATAAGCAAAAGGTTCAATCCAGTTATTTACAAGTATGCGAAAAAGACAACCCATTTTTATTATCGTACAAAAATTCTCGGGCGTCATGCTACTGTTGACCTCTTTTTAACACCAAGGAGTAAGGTGTTGCACACACTTTCAGTTAGCTTTAACGGGTTGCTTGCTGGGCAGACAAAAGAGATGACAGATAGGCTTTCCGGCATCTTGTCTAGCAAATATGGGCCAGTCAGAAAGATTGATAGGCAGTTGTTCTGGCAAATAAGAACGTGGCAACCAAATTCAAGGATTAGCGTTGAATTAAAGTGGGTGACCGGCAGCCTGACTGTCACTTACAAAGATAACAGGCTAATAGAACTCAAAGAATCTGAATCCAAGAGGATCAAGCATAGACGGATTCAAAAATATCTCACAAAAGATAAACATAAATTTTAAGTCTCTTGTGGGCGTGCCTTGAAAGACCCTCCGTTTCATGCCCGCAAGGTCCCTGCTGAAAAATCTGATATTTGACAGGGCACCACTCATCCCTTGGCCCAGATTATGCCTCATGAAGGTTCGGCGGCCCAGCCACTGGTCAGCAAAAAATATTGCAAAATTGTAATAGCCAATTAAAGTTCACCCTGCATATGGAAACCGCAGAGCGTAAGAGAAAAAGGGGCGGCGT
>JAADCZ010000154.1 GCA_013154175.1 Thermodesulfobacteriota bacterium | reverse complement strand
ATTTATGCATGAAGCGGTTTCTCACCCTCTTTATTTTGTCTCCCCTGGGGTTATGCCCCGAGGCGTGTTGGGTGAATAGCGGGAACATGCATGAATCCCAATATCTGATGCGTCTGCCTTTGCCCCTGAGGGTCTCATCCTGTATGTCGAAACAGTAACAGGTGGGACACAGGAAGGTGCACGTTCCGCAGTTAATGCAGGAGTCAGCAACCTCTTGCCAGAAGGGGGCGTCATATAGTGCCATCAGCTCCTTTTGTCGAAGCCTTTGGGCGGTTTCGTCGCTTTGATTCGTCTGGCCATTACCAAGCAGGCCTTTGGCCTTCTCACTTTCTTCCTCGGTTGGAGCCCTGAAGAGGTCAGAAACCAGCAGTTTTTCACCCTTATCCGAATGGGCAGACACATAGAGACTGCTTCCCATGTCCAGGACGGATACGTCCATCTGCTCTGTTCCAAGGGGAGAGCCCCCGGTCTCTTCACAAAAGCAAGTGGTGCAAGGCTCTGTGCAGAGATAGCCGATTATGACGACATTCTGTTTCCTTTTCTGGAAATATGGATCTTCCTCGTATGGAAGGCTGTTTAGAGCAACACTTCTGGCATCGCATGGCCTTACACCGAAAAGGATGCGCTGCTGCCCTGGGCAGTGGGGTTCCTTTAGGATAAAGGCGTCTGGTGCCTTTGGGCGAGCGTTGAATTCAAAGAGGGGCTCTGGCTGTGGGAAAAAGAAGGTCTTTATGGAACCCTTGGGGACACCTGGAGATATTTCAGGCTCATGGCCATTTTCCACCTTTCTCCAGTCAACATAGCCCTTGCCCGTATCCATGGGGGCAAAGACCTCGCCCTCGTTAGACAACCAATCTAACCATTCCCCTACACGCGTTTTGTCAAGGATTAAAGGTTTCACTTTTCTTCACCCTTCTTGATATGCGTGAGTATAAAATCCTGGGGATCATCCATCCGATAAGTGGAAAGGGGAAGGGGAGTCTCCAGGTCGAGTCCAGGCTCAAAGTCGTAGAGCTCTAGCACATCCTTTTGAAGCTTCTTGGTAAAAAGTCTCATTCTTATTCCCATTGGACATACACTTTCGCAAGAGCCGCAATCAGTGCACCTGCCTGCACAGTGATATGCCCTAAGTATGTGAAATAGGGCTGTGTCCACCTTGTCTATGCTCTTGCCAACCCACTGAGGCCGTGAGTCGTCGACAAAGCATGTGGGGCAATAGCACAAGGGGCAGGCGTTACGGCAGGCGTAACATCTTATGCAAGAGCTTATTTCATTCTGAAACCAGCTCCATCTCTCATCAATGGAAAGGGCCTCTATCTCATCCACTTGGCGAAATCTGTCTGGGATTTTCCTCTCTCCACCAAGCTCGCCTATAAGTTCATCGTAAATTACAGGGTCGGGATGCACGCATGTCTGGCAGTTGTCTCTCACAACGTCCCATCTGTTGATTTTTTCTTCAAAGCCCTGGCCTGTAACAGTAAGGGAGTGGTCATCCTCATCGATGGAGGTTATTTCACGCCCACCAACTTTTTCCAAGAGCTTTTTCCTGTCCACCATACCTCGGCTCGAGATACCCACTATTACAACACGGTCGCGATCTATCTGGTTTTCCTGGATCTGCACAACCATGTTTCTAGACCAGCAACCCGTTGCCAGCACGCCCACCTTGGGGAGCGGGCCTTCAGGAGGCGGATCATTGGGGCGTCTTGGTGGCTCAAAGGATTTGAGCAGGGCTGGAAGATAGTTGGCAAGATTGACCACACAAAAGCTATTCCAATGAAGTTTCTGGGCATCTTCAGGCTTGCGGGCAACAAAGGGTTGCATCCTGCCTGGTAGAGTGCCCTTTGTAAAGCCAAGGAACGCAGCCACTGTGCCCGAGTCGAGCAAGGAGCTGGCCAACTTTCTGATTTCCTCGGTAATCTTTTCGTTTATGCTGGGCATGACTCTATTTCCTTTACCAGTTTCCTGGCTGGACCAAGCCTCTTGACACGCTCTGTGACTTCTTGGGCCACCTTAGCAAACTGTTCACCCTCTGAGGCAGAGATCCATGTGAAGTTGACCCTGCCAGGCTCGATTCCAATGAATTCAAGAAACCTTTCCAGCAGGGCAAAGCGTCTCCTGGCGTACAGGTTCCCGCTGATGTAATGGCAGTCGCCTGGGTGGCAACCAGACACCAGCACGCCATCCGCACCCGATCTCAGGGCGTCGAGTATGAGATTGGCGCTTATCCTGCCAGAACACGGAACCCGAACTATTCTTATGGACGGTGGATACTGGTACCTGCTGACACCAGCCAGGTCGGCTCCAGCATAGCTGCACCAGTTGCAGAGAAAGGCAATAATCTTTGGTTCCCAGTCAGAATTTTTTCCCGTCTCCATAGTGTCTTATTCCAGTCGCTATCCTTCCATGGCAGCCTCTACCTCTGCCATTAGTTGTTCATTTCCTAAGTTTCTAAGGGTTATTGCATCGCTTCTGCAGCCTGCAACACAGGCGCCACACCCCTTGCAAAGCCCTGTATCGACCGCTGCTTTGCCACTGTTCTGGTCGATTGCAACGGCATGATAGGCGCATACCCTCGTACACACACCGCATCCTGTGCACTTCATGGGGTTTACCTGGGCTGTTATGGATTCTGCAGGAACAGCATCCTTGGACAGAATCATTGCCGCCCTGGATGCTGCAGCCTGGGCCTGGGCTATGGTTTCTTCCACGGGTTTGGGGTAGTGGCACAGACCTGCCAGATAGACGCCGTCTGTGGCAAAATCCACTGGTCTAAGCTTCATGTGGGCCTCGAGCAGGAAGCCTTCTTGGGTCATGGCGCACTTGAAAAGCTTGGACAACTCGCCCACATCGTCCCTTGGTCTTACTCCAGAGGCAAGCACCAGGATGTCTGGATGAAGCCTGATTCTTTCGCCAATTATCTGATCTTCCACCTCTATGACTATGTTGCCATCCTCTTCAGAGGCAACTGGCAGGTGCTCCAGGTCGTATCTTATGAAGATTATTCCTTTTTCCCGTGCTTCCTGATAAAGGTGCTCACGTTTTCCATAGGTCCTGATGTCACGATAGAGCATGAATATATCCATGTCCGGATTTAGCTCTTTCAGCTTCAGGGCCTGGTCTATGGCGTGGGTACAACACACCCTGCTGCAATAGGGGCGCTCTGGCACCCTCGAGCCTACGCAATGGATGAAAACCGCCTGATTCAACCCTGAAAGGGCCTTGTCTGCCTTGATAAATCGCTGGTCCAGTTCCAAGAGTGTAAAGACATTTGGATTCTTCCCGTAAAGGTAGTTCCATTTGCCTGTTCGTGGTTTGTAGGATTCAGCACCAACTGCGACTATGGCCACGCCGTGTTCCACATCCTTGCCATTTGAAAGACGCGTCTTGAACTGGCCAACTGAGCCGGAGACCTCCTCTACTGTTGCTCCAAGCTCTATTTCCACCAGCGGGTGATCCTCGATGCGCTTTGTCAGCTCTTCAAGGTATTCCTGCATGGGCTGGCCCTGCCACGTGCGGAAAAACTTTCTTGCATGCCCCCCGAGGCGATCCTTCCTCTCTACGAGACACACAGGGAAGCCTTGGTCTGCAAGGGAAAGGGCAGACACCATGCCGGCAACCCCTGCGCCAATCACGAGGGCCTTTTTGGTCACTGGCAACTGGTTGTAGGGCAGGGGCTCGTCTCCGAGCACCTTTGCAACTGCCATGCGTACAAGGTCCTTGGCCTTTTCTGTGGCCTTTTCCGGCCAATTCTGGTGAACCCAGGAATCCTGGTCGCGGATGTTTGCCATCTCGAAAAGGAACTTGTTTATGCCAGCCTCCCGCAGGGTCTCCTGGAAAAGTGGTTCGTGGGTCCTTGGGGTACACGATGCCACAACTACCCTGTTCAGTCTTTCCCGTTTTATGATTTCTGCCATCTGGTTGATGGTGTCTTGAGAGCAGGTGAAGAGGTTGTTCTGTGCAAAGACGACTCCAGGAAGGGTCTTTGCGTATTCTGTTACTTCCTTTACATCCACGACGCTGGCAATGTTGATGCCGCAGGAACATACGAAGACCCCCACCCTCGGAGGCTCGGCATACACATTTCTTTCAGGTGGGAATTCCTTCTTTTTGGTCTCTGTCCATCTGGCCTTGCTCAAAAGTTCCTGGGCCTTGCAGGCTGCGGCACTTGCCTCCATGACGGACTGTGGGATGTCCTTGGGCTCGCAGACGGCTCCACATACGTAGATACCTTGCCGATTGGTGGCAACTGGTGCAAACGGGGTGGTGGAGATGAAGTTGTCCTGATCCAGCTGGATTCCAAGTTCATGGCACAGTTTCATCACGCCAGGGTCTGTCTCGAGGCCAACAGAAAGTACCACCAGCTCGAACTCTTCTTCGTGGACGTTGCCCTTCGTATCGGTATATCTGAGTGTCAGGTTGTCATTTTCCGCAGGCAAGACCGTATGGACGCGTGCCCTGTGAAATTCTATGCCTTGCTCCTTGGCCCTTTCATAATAGGCCTCAAAACCCTTGCCGTGGGTCCTCATGTCCATGTAGAAGATAGAAGAGGCAAGATCTCCAGACTGTGCATGCTCCTTGGCTATTACGGCCTGTTTTATTGCATACATGCAACAGACCGATGAACAGTAGCCGTGGCATGCCCTGTTGATGTCTCTGGAGCCTATGCACTGCAACCAGGCTATCTTCTTGGGCTCCTTTTTGTCAGATGGCCGTTCAAGATGCCCCATACACGGCCCGGAGGGGCTGAGCAGCCTCTCGAACTCCATGCTGGTGACAACGTTGTTGAGCTTGCCATAACCAGTGAAGTCAAGGGAAGTTGGATCAAAGGGCTTGAAGCCAAGGGCCAGGATTATCGTTCCAACCTCGAGGGAAAGCTCCTTGGGCTTTTCGTCAAAGTTTATTGCTCCTGTGGGGCATACCTTCTGGCAGAAGCCGCATCTGCCAGGCTTGTTTAGATAGATACATGCCTTTGGGTCAATGGCGTATTTCAGGGGAACGGCTTGTGGATAGCGAAGATAGATGGCCTTTCTCTTTCCCAGACCGAGGTCAAATTCGTTTGGAACCTTTTTGGGGCATTTCTGGGCGCATGTTCCACAGGCGATGCACTTGTTCGGGTCCACATATCTTGGGTTTTGTTTGACCCTTACAGTGAAGTTGCCAGGCTCGCCACTTACGTCCAGCACCTCAGAAAGTGTGAGAAGGTTGATATTCAGATGCCTGCCTGCCTCCACCAGTTTGGGTGACAAGATGCATGCAGAGCAGTCGTTGGTTGGGAAGGTCTTGTCGAGTTGGGACATGCTGCCACCGATGGCACTGCTCTTCTCCACCAGGTGCACGTAGAAACCGCTGTCTGCCAGGTCGAGGGCCGCCTGCACACCGGCTATGCCTCCACCGACTACCAATACTGAACCTTTTGGTGTGCTCATTTGACTCCTTCCCCGCTATTTAGCCTTGTCTTCCAGGACAAGGGCCTTTTCAAGCCAGTTCCACAGGTGAGTGGTCTTCCATTTGCCGCCGTAAAATTCACAAATATCCAGGACCTGCGAATGACAGTTGTGACAAGGGGTGATAACCACGTCTGCACCTGTGGCTGCAAGCTGATCAAATTTCAGTTTGCCATATTTACGCCTGTTTTCTACAAAACCTGCCTGAAGTGCTCCTCCGCCGCCTCCGCAGCAGTAGTTGTTGGAGAGCCTGGGCCAAGTGTCCACAAAATTTTCCGGGCCAGCCACGGCCTTGATGACAAAGCGTAGATCCTCAGCCACCTGGTCTCCAAGGCCTTGTCTTACCAGTTTGCAAGGGTCCTGACATGTGAACTTGAGCCCATCCTTGTTCCAGGAAGGGTCAACCTTGAGGCGTCCTTCCCGTATCCATTGGGCATAAAGGGTTATTATGCTGACAAATTCAAACTTGTGAGGAATCTTGAAGCGGCGCAACCCTTCCAGGGTTGCATAGAACATGTGGCCTCACTCCGTGTTTATGTAATATCGGCATCCAAGTTCATCCACCACCTCGGCCTGTTTGCGAACGGTGTATTCCCAATCCTCTGGATCGCCAGTGAAGAGGCAGTAATTGGCACCATCCCACCACTTTGACGAATAGGTCCAGTCAATGCCAGCAACATGGAGGATTTTCCACAAGGGAACCATCTCTTCCGGCTCCACCGTGGGTTCCTTTGCATTCTGGTTGAGATAATATTTGGCCCCCTTCTTGTCTATTGGGGCCTGAAGATCCTTCCACTGGGGTTCATTCTGGCGGACTTCCTCGAGGACGTCGTTCACCACCCATACGAAATCTTCGTTGGGAATGCCTGTGCTGTTGCTCTTTTTCTGTAGGTCGCAAGAGCGTTGCAGATTCTTGGGGCGTTTTTCCTTGGGCCTCATGCCTCGGATTTCATAGACAATCCTGCCAACATCGATCCCCATGGGGCACGCGTACTTGCAGCGCTGACACATGGTGCATGAGTATATCCAGTTGGTGTTCAGGATTTTTTCATCCTGACCAAGCACCAGCAGCCTCAAGAACTTTCTTGGGTCCATGTCCTCGAGGCCCGTGGCAGGGCATCCGCTGGCACAAAGGCCACAGGTGAGGCAATAGTCGATTCTCACGTCTGGCACAGCGTCTTCGATCTGTTTCTTGACCCTGGCCCTGAGAGTTTTAAGATCCACCGATTCTTTTTCCATTTTTATTTATCCCCTGAAAGACGGCAAAGGGCAACTCGTACCAGTAAAAATTTTGTCACTCAACTATTAACTATATTTTTAAATAGACTTTGTCAAATTTATAACAAGGAGAAATTTTTCATTATAGGAAGAGTGGAGATGTTTTAGGGCGTATGCTCAAATATTCTGATTACAAAGGCACATGTTGACCAGATGCATGTCATTTTTCCCATGTGCCCAGGAGTTTTTTGCCCCAAGTTTTTAAGGCTCCAAATTTGTGTTCCAGCCTTTGATTGGGCCCGTGCCACTTATCTCGTTTCGTGATGGCTGCGAATTCTGATTCTGAAAGGGTTCGTTTTGGGATGTCGCAAGTGCCAAAAATAAGAAAGGGCCGCAGCCAGTTTGGCAGCGACCCTTTGAGAGCTCGTGTGACTAATATATCAATTAGTAGAGGGGCTTAATCTGAACCCTTCTATTTAGAGCTCTACCCTCAGGGGTATCATTGGGTGCCACAGGCCTTGTAAAGCCGTAGCCCTTTACGGTGAGCCTTGAAGGAGAGATGCCGTGTGCAATGAGATAGTCTGCCACAGCCTGGGCACGCCTGAGGGAGAGCTTCATGTTGTAAGCTGCTGATCCAATGTTATCGGTGTGGCCCTGGATCTCAACCTTGAGATCTGGGTTTTCCTTCAATACCTTGACCACCTCATCGAGATTCTTGTAGTAGCAAGGTTTGATATCTGCTTTGTTGAAGTCGAAAAGGAGCCCCTTAACAACCCAGCAGCCAACCCTGTTGACTGTTGCACCCTTTGGAGTGTTTGGGCACCTGTCAAGGGAATCTATGACGCCGTCGCCATCACTGTCCTTGGGGCTCTGGGGAACAGGCATCGGAACTGGCTTCTTGCATGACTCTGGGCAAGGAACAGGTGGGCAAAGGGATTTTGCCTTGTCATAGGCCTGTTTGGCAATTGGGGCAGCATCTTCGGGACGGCAAGCCTTGTAGAGTACTACGGCCTTCTTCTGGAGCAACTCTGCTTCCTTGTAGGCCTTTGGACACTTTTTGTCTAGTTGTTTTGCCCTGGCATCGTTAAGGACCTTTCTTGTGGCATGAAGCTGGTCGTCCACCTGAACGCCAACTCCAGCACAGCCGGCAATTAAAAATGATAAAATAACTCCTAATACAAGAAATCTCATAATCGTCTTTACCTCCTATGTTGTTTTCTTAAGGTTATTAGTTATTGGCAGGTTGGAAAATTAACCTAACTACCTCTCCCCCTTTTGAAAAACTCACCTAAGTCTACTTGAATTTTTGCAAGACTCAAGTGTGAATTTCTAAAAAAACTGGTGTCAAAATCTGGTTAGTGCCTAAAATTTTTAAGTTTTATTTATTCATTGTTTAACTTTGTAAGAGGTCTCTAAGAGGGTCTCGCATTTTGCTGTGAATATTTTTCAGCCATTTCAACATCCTATTTTACATAAGGGGTCGTGCCCTTTTAGAGGTTGAGCAAGGAAATTTGGATGCGGCTTTGGGGGCTGGAAAAAGGCATTGGCTAGGTGTCTTTGGTTAACATTTACCACTCGAGGCGACAGCAGGAGGAATGAAATTGTCGCAGGCGATATGAGAAAAGAGTTACTTTCTTGTAGCTCGATGTCTTTCTCTTCGCCGCTTTTTCTAAGGATTTAGATACCTTCCCTAGGGAGCCCTCGAGGAATCCATCCCTTAAAATTGATACATTTCATCGTTTTTCTGTAAAAATTACTCAAAAGCCCTCCAGTTTTTTAAAAATCCGTCCGATAAATATAACAAATTCCGGATAAATAAGAGCTCAAATAAGGGGTGTGACGTCATGCCAACCGGGACAACTTTGGAGAGGCCTATGAAAACGAATACAGCAGAAATTATCAGTGATCGCAATGTAGTTTATTTTGACATACGAGAAGGAATTTTGGCACGGCTTAAACCCTATCTAATAGATGAATATTATGAAGCAGGCCAAGAACTAGAGATTCATCCAGACGACGACAGTCTCTACTACGTGCTTAGCGGTCAGGTGGAAGTATCCTATGAGGAGCAGGGAACTCGGATTATAGTTGCCATTATCGGCGAAAAGGAGTTTTTCGGAGAAGTCGGATTTATTGACGGAACGACGAGGGTAAGACACATAAAGGCGAGTCAGGCTTCTCATATTCTCAAGCTCACAAGACGTGAGTTTAACCGCCTGAGACTAGAGGATCCCATACTCTTTGGTGAGGTCGTACACTTAATTAGTCTTTCAATTTGTAAGAGATTTCGGCAGGTTGTGGCTGAATCCAGGCCCTTGAACGGATATTCTGCCGCTCTCACCGACGGCAGGGTGCCGCTGTTCAAGGAAGTAAAACCCATTCCGGATCATGTTTTGACCCATGAACTCTGGAGACAAGTGGGGGAACAGGTAGAGAAATTTAAGGGCACGATGTACGAAATCGCCAATGATATCCAGATGATAGATGAAGAAGACATCTTTGATACCTGTTACCCAAGGGTCAAGGCGCTTATCGATGAGTTCGATGCATATATAGAACTTTTGTCCAGACGAAACGTCTTCGATGAGGAATTTCTCAACTATGTCTGGGGATATGTATTCAAGGAGATCTTCCCCTATTTCATGAGGAGCCGTTTTGCCCAGAGGGCCTACTTCAAGCCAAAGGGCTATGCCGGCGATTTCCTAATGATGGAGGCTATTTACAGAAACGAACCAGATGGAGAAGGCCCCCTCGGTCTGCTCATAGATCGCTACTGCCTCGATACTCCACCGGCCAGGGCCGTTAGGGAACGGAGAAGGCTCTTGTCTGGCCTAATTGAAGATGAAGTTAGGTCCAAGCTGGTCAGGGGTACATATTCGGCAAATGACAAGATCAGGATCATGAACCTGGCCTGTGGCTCGAACAGGGAACTCTTTGATTTTCTTGCACGTTTCGACAGGACCGAGGTGATAGAGGCCCTCTGCATCGATGCAGACAAAGACGCCCTTACTTACACGGCCATGGAAGTAAATGTGTTCCCTCATCTGGCCGGTATCAAATTGATGCAGGAAAACGTTGTCAAGTGGGCCATTGGACGCTCAAAACACGACTTTGAAAAGCAGGATATCATATATTCTGCAGGTCTTACCGATTACCTGGACGATCGTCTCTTTACACGCCTGGTAAAGAGGGCATGGGAGTATTTGAAGCCCGGTGGAATTCTGATTCTGAGTAATTTTTCAATAAATAATCCAAACAAGGCCTGGATGGACCATATTTTGCAATGGAAGTTAATTCATAGAAGTGAGTCAGATATGAAGAGGCTTTTCCAGGCCGGTGGGTTTGGCGGCCAAGTAGATGTATTCCATGAAAAGGAGGGAGTAAACCTTTTCGCCGTTGGCAGGAAGGAGGTTTAGCTTCCGGGAGTTTCCGGAACTTGAAAAATTACTCAAAGTACAGACAGGAATTTGAAGCAGATCTATTTCCAATCTTGAGAAAGACCGTTGGAATAGGTCTGCTTCTCATAATGATATTAGTTCCAGCATTTGCGTGGCTGGACTACTACTTTTACCCTGAGTACTTTCAGAAGTTTCTCTACTATAGAATGGGGGCATCCATACTGGCATGCCTCCTTTTTGTTTTAAATCTGAAAAGCACCTCCTATAACACTTCCAAGCGACTTGCAATTCTTGGTTTTTATTTAGTCGGCTTTTGCATAATTTTAATGATAAAGGATGTGAATACCTATAGAACCCCATACTACTTGGGGTTGTTGATGGTATTCATTGGTTTTGTTTCTATCGTTCCGTTAGAGGTAAAGACCCATCTGTTTCATGTTGTCATCCTATATCTTTGTTATGTTTTGATAATCGTTGCTTCAGAGCATAACCAGATACCAAGGCTCTTCTGGGTCAACAATATTTTCCTTTTTTCATCCCTGGCTGTTTTAATCACTGCCTCTGCCTTCAATTTCAAAAAGAGATTTGAAGAGTTCATTGGCAGAAAGCGGCTACTGAAGGCGGATGAATGCCTGAGACGATATGCGGATCGTCTGAAAAAAAATGTCATAGAATCAGAATCCAAATATGCCTCGGTGGTGAACAATGCCAAGGAGGGCATCCTCATCCTCAAGGATGGAAAGGTCAGTTATTGCAACCCCAGTGGTCGGGAGATTCTCAAAAATATAGGGGTTATCTTTGATGACGAGGAAATAGGCCTGGATAAATTCCCCGAAGATATGGCCGTGGTGATCAATGAGGCGTACCAGAAGGCTGTTCTCCAGGGGGAAAGCATTACAAATGAGGAGATTGAACTTGCTGATGAAAGTCTTTCCCAGCGGTGGTTCGAGTACACACTCGTTCCGGTTGATTTGATGGATGCTCCTGCATGTGTTCTGTTTCTCAGGGATGTCACAGCGCGGAAGCAAATGGAGAATGAACTTGTTCAATCCCAGAAGATGGAGGCCATTGGGGTGATGGCCGGAGGGGTGGCACACGATCTCAACAATGTGTTCCAAATAGTTTCTGGTTATGTCCAGCTCAGCTTGGAGGCTGCAGATAAAGGCTCCAAAATCTACCGTTATCTCAGGCAGGTGGAGAAGACCATCAGCAGGGCCTCCATGGTGGCCAGACAGTTACTCATTTTTGCCCGAAAGGATGAGAGCAGGAAGGAGGTTCTGGACGTAAACTCAAGAATCGTATCCCTTACCAAACTTCTGCAGCGCATCATTCCAAAGATGATTCAAATAGACCTACGCCTGTCTGCAGACGCAGGGTTTATCTATGCCGATCCAGTCAAGTTTGAGCAAATCCTTTTGAATTTGTGTATCAATGCAAGGGATGCGATGCCAGAGGGAGGCAGACTGGAAATATCCACCTATCACATCTCAGAGCTCCCAGAGGATGAAAACGGTTTCGAAGGTTCCCAGCTAGATGAGAATCCAAATGGCTACGTATGCATAAAAATAGCCGATACAGGTTGCGGAATTCCTTCAGAGGTCAAGGACAGGATTTTTGATCCTTTCTTTACCACAAAGGAGAAGGGCAAGGGGACGGGACTCGGCCTTTCCATCGTATATGGCATTGTCAAGGATCACAATGGCTTCATCACATGCCAGAGTGAGCCTGGCAAAGGGACGGTTTTCTCCGTCTATCTGCCTTCATGTGCCGACGAGGAGGGAGACTCCCATGAAACCATAACCGAACCCATCGTTGAAAAGGCAAAGAATGAACTCATCTTGCTGGTGGATGATGAGGAGCAAATTAGAGATATTGGCAAAAACATGTTGGAGAAGGCAGGATACAAGGTGGATACTGTGGAAAGCGCAGAGGCTGCCCTCGAGTATCTCAAGGAGCATGGAGACAAGCTGCGCCTTATCTTGCTGGATCTTAACATGCCAGGAATGGGAGGGCTCAAGTTCCTGGAGCGTATGAAGGAGGAATTCCCCGAACTAGATGTGGATGTGATAATCTGTACTGGCTATTTCGACAGGGACCATTTGGACAAGGTTCAGTCCCTGGGGGTAAAGCATGTAATAAACAAACCCTTCAAGTTCTCAGAGATAATTCCAACCATCCGGGCAGTTATAAAAAAGTGACGAGGAATTTTTGGAAGATCTAAATCTAGATCTCCTTTATCCAGCCGAACTTGTCTTCTTTATCCCCGTACTGGATGGCCGTTATCTCGTTGAAGAGCTTCTGGGCAAGTTCCCCGGTCTTGCCACCATTTACCTCGTAGCTTTTACCCTTGTAATACAAAGAGCCAACAGGAGAGATGACAGCAGCTGTTCCAGTGCCAAAACATTCCTTCAAGCGGCCTGATTCAGCACTTTCTAGCACCTCGTCAATGGAAATGGCCCTTTCTTCAGTCTTTATGCCCCAGTCAGCTGCCAGCCTCAGGACGGAATCACGGGTGATGCCAGGCAAAATGCTTCCAGACAGGGCAGGTGTAACCAGGCAATCGTCTATGAGGAAGAAGATGTTCATGGTGCCGACTTCCTCAACATATTTGCGTTCTGCAGCATCCAGCCAGAGAACCTGGGTAAACCCCAGTTTCTTGGCCTCTTCCGAGGCCATGAGGCTTGCCGCATAGTTGCCAGCTGTTTTTGCCTCGCCAACACCGCCCTTGGCGGCGCGGACAAATTTGTCCGTGACAAAGATTTTTACAGGGTTGAAGCCTTCGGCATAGTAGGCCCCAACTGGTGTCAAAATTATTGCGAATATGTAGTCTGTAGCCGGCCTTACACCAAGGAAAGGCTCGGATGCTATCATGAATGGCCGAATGTATAATGAAGTTCCCTTTTGGGAAGGGACCCACCTGGATTCAATTTTTACAAGCTCCATTATGGCCTGGAGAAACTCTTGCTCATCGATTTTGGGCATGCACATTCGCCATGCCGATTTGTTCATCCTCTTGGCATTTTCCTCGGGGCGAAAGAGACGAATCTTGCCGTCCTTGCCCTTATAAGCCTTGAGCCCCTCAAATATGGCCTGGCCATAGTGTAAAACCACTGCTGCCGGATCGAGACTGAAATTGTCGTAAGGAATTATCTTGGGTTCATACCAGCCCTTTCCCTGGGAATAGTCCATCTTGAACATGTGATCTGTGAAGTGAATGCCAAAACCTAGGTTGGCTTCATCGGGTAGCGGTTTTAGCTCGGCCTCTTTTTTAAGAAGTTTTTCTATCTCCATTTCTTCAAGGTCCCTTTATGGCTCATTCTCCTAAGCTGATAAGTAAGAAAGATATTACAACCAAAGTTGTCATTATGCCAGAAGTTATAACAACAAAGCATTGCAACTACTTCCCTGGCGGAATGGTCACAATTTTGAGCGAGGGAAATTTTTTTCTAATTAAATGTGGAAATTTTTGCCCTCGATGGAAAAGAATTTCTAAAAAATAAAAGTAAAAAAAATCACTTGGAGTTAAAAAAGATAAATCGGACTAAATTACTAATTTTTTTGGCACGGCATGAGCATATAAGCTAAAGAGAAATCTCTTTTGTTGGAATTTTTAACCTCGAAAATTAAAGGCAGGGCGAATCTATGATGGCGAGACTATTGAATAAAAAGTCAAAATTAATGGCGTGCCTACTGTTTTGCTGCTGGTTTGCGTTACCAGCTTCAGCCAGTGCCCTCGTCATAGATTTTGAGGATACGGTTCCTGGAACATTGCCTGACGGATACAAGAATTTACACTGGAGCAATGTTTCTGTGGAAACTTCTCCAGGGCTTTTGTCTGGAAATGTGGCATACGGAACCCAGATTTCCATCTCTGCCGACCAAGGCTCGGATTTCAACTTGTTATCCATGGAGATTGCCTCTGAAACCTCGAATACTATCTGGATAGAGGCCTACAGCTATTCAGACAAGTTGTTGACACAAGAGTTGAACTTGGACGAGTTGGATGAGCTACTTCTTGAGCTCGATTTAAGAGATGTAACCACGCTGAATATATGGTCTTCAGACAATGCCACCTTTTTGTTGGACAATATCGAAGTGGCCTGGCTGTGTTGTGCCTGCAGTGAAGGAGTGAGCGTAGGCACTAGTTCAGGTGGCGGATCGCTACCAGGTGGAAGCCTGATACCGCTAAACAATAATCTGGACGATGATTCCTTGTCTGACGATTCTTCAGACTCCAACAACAATCTTATAATCAATACCTCGGTGGATCCATCACAATCACCAGGGGATGACGACTCGTTGTCCGACGATCCATTCTCCGATTCTCCTGATGATTCCCCAGCCCCTGTGCCGGAACCTTCAACCATGGCACTTTTTGGAATTGGCACAGCTGCAATAGCCGCATACAGAAAAAGGTTTGGCAAGGCCTAGCACAGTGACCTCCTTTCCTTCTCACACGGCCTGCCCCTTTTGGGGCAGGCCTTTTTTGTTGCCATCATAAGTCATCGAGTTTTTCTTTATGCCTCGAGTAGGCCTCATGGGCCAGGCGTTCCAACTGATTCTTTATGTTTTTGGGTTCAGGTATGGTTTCGAGATCGGGGACCTGTTTGTAGAGTTCCTTGATATCTCTGGAGAAGGAAAGCTTTTTATCCAATTCACCAAGTTTTCTTCCCTCGATGGTTCTACCTAGGGTTTTGGAAGTTGTCTCATCCTCCATGTTAAGGGTTCTCAAAAAGTGCATTATCTCATCGAGGGAATAATTGCGGGTAAACTGTTCCACTTCCTCCTTTACAATATCCAACTCCTCGAGAACTTCTTCGCGTTGGTCATTATAGTCTTGCCACTTTTTAAAAAGCTCTTCATAGGCATCTAGCAGGAGGTTCGTAAATCGACTCTCTTTGAACCATCCTCTTCTGTCTAGGTCCTGGGGTAATATGGGCCTTTCCAGGTCGTTATTCTTCAAGAATTCTTCCAAGAACGGGGGTGTCTCCAAACCGAGAATGTTTGAAAACTTTTCGATTAGATCCTTACTTGCAAGGAGTCCATAGATTTTGAAAAAGGCAGGCTTGATTTGTGACTGATATGTTTCGTTAAGCCGTTGAAGCATTTGCTGGACATTGGCGCTGTCATCTTCAATGAGTTTCCTAAGCCTAAAGTATCTTTGAGCAATCTCCTTCTTTATCTGATATGCCAATGCCTTTTCAATGTCATAAGACATGGATTTCCTCCTTAGTGACCAATATTTCTACTATTTTGAAGATAAGTTTTTTGGGGGCCAAAGGGAAGATGCAGTAAGGAGATTTTGGGCCGGCCTAGTATATACTATGTCTATACTTGGTCATTTCAGGGGCAAGGAGGATTACTGGTTTTGAAACTTGATGGTTTTTGAATCCAATTTAGCGAGGGTCTTCAGGTTGAGTCAAAAAGGAGCTGTCTCAAGGGAAGGGTCAAGGAGAGTTGCTGGGTGGTCGGGACGAGAGGATTTGAACCTCCGACCCCAGCGTCCCGAACGCTGTGCTCTACCAGACTGAGCCACGTCCCGAC
>JAADCZ010000071.1 GCA_013154175.1 Thermodesulfobacteriota bacterium | reverse complement strand
CCGCGTCGTTGGCCCGCTTCCCGTAGTTCCGGGTCACCAGATAGCCGAATCCCAGCTTCTTGAGCTCATCCTTGTACTCCTCCATCACCTTGAGCACATCGTTGGCCACAAAGACCGCGTTGGTTCCCGCCAGCTTGGCCACAGTCAGGGTGATCTGCTCTTTGAGCTCGGAAGGCTTGGCCTTGGCCGCCTCATCCGGGGTATGGGCATCTTTGTAAGTGACATAGGCAGTCTTGAAGTTTTGGAAGTCGATCCCCCGCTCCACCTTGGCCACATCCCGCAGATAGATAGGCGAGCCCATGTATTGGGCAACGATGATGTTTTTCACGTCCTCAACACTCTCAATGGCGTTTTTGACTCCGAAGATCAAGAGCTTGTGATCCTTGGTCCGCCCCTTAACGTTGGGAACATCTACAGCAATGGATTGGATCGCTTTCATAATCTGCCCCATGGAGAGGTTGTAGGCGCTGAGTTTGTTCAGATCCACCTCCACATTAAACTGGGGTTTGTGGGCCCCTACCAGGGTGGTCTTGGCCACATTTTCTACGGCATTGATACGATGCTGGAGATGACGTACCATTGGGAAGAGTTTCTCGTAGTCTGCCTTTTTGCCCTCCAGAGGGTAGAAGGCGAAGGTGAGAATAGGAATGTCGATATCGATGTCAAAGGGTTTGACCAAGGGCTGCATCACCCCTTTGGGGAGCTGATCCATATTCTGCATCACTTTGTCGTAGAGCTTCAGGTTGGCATCTTCCCTCCGCTCACCGATCTTATAGACCACGTTGATGATCCCCACATTGTGCATAGCGATCCCATAGACATGATCGACCCCTTTGATCTCCCGGATTTTCCGTTCCAAAGGGTTGACGATGACATTTTCGATCTCTTTAGGTGTGGCTCCGGGCATGGGGACAATCACCGCTCCACCGCTAATGGCAATCTGGGGATCTTCCTCCCGGGGCATTACCTGCAGTGAAATGAAGCCCAAAAGCAAGAGCGAAATACCCAACACCGAAGTCAGAGGGTTTTTCAAAAACCCCAGGGCCAGTTTCCCGGCGATATCCTTGGGACGATAGTTGATCATTATTTCTTATCCTCCGTGGGAATCAACACTTTGGCATACATCCCAGGGAAGACCGGAGCTCCCTTGGGATCGAAGTCGATCTTGATCTTAAACTTATGGGTCATAGGATTGGAAGCGGGAATAATGGCGCTGATTTTCCCTTCGGTTTTAAAGCCGATAGAGGGAATCTCTACGGTCACTTTCTTGCCGATTTTCACTTGGGCCAAATTGCTCTCACTGATATCCAAAAGCACCTTCAGATGCTTTAGATCGGTAATGACCAGAGCGGGCATTCCAGGAATCTGCATATCCCCTTCATTGAGACGCTTGGCTACCACTACACCGTCGTTGGAAGCCTTGATGGTAAGATATTTGTACTGGTTGAGTACCGCCTCCTTCTGAGCTTCGGCCTGCTCCACCTGCCGCTTGGCGATCTCTACCATATCCCGTAAATTTTTCGCTGCCAGCTCCAGCTGCTCCAGCTCAAATTTGGAAACCATATCCTTCTCGAAAAGCCGTTTATTCCGGGCCAGGTTGAGCAAGACGTTGTTGAGCTGGTTTTGGTTCATCTGCAGGGCCAGTCTTGCCTGGGAGATGGCCAGATCTACCTGCTTAACTGCCGCCTCGATCTCCTTGGAGTCGATCTCGTAGAGGAGCTGGCCTTTTTTGACCCGGTCCCCTTCGCTCACCTGCATATTTTTTACAAAGCCCATAAAGCGGCTGGTAATCATCTTTTGATTATCAGAGATTACTGTACCGCTTAGTTCCAACACTCCCGCCGCCGTATAGGCAGCCGTCAGCAATACCGCTGCAATAATTTTTTTCATGAACGCCCTCCAAGGTCAAGAATTTTTTCCAGTTCGAATACTTTTTCACTGTGGCGATTGGCTACTTGCAGATAACGCAACAACGCCTCCAGTTCAATAGACTGCTTGATCAGAAGATCGGTAATCGAGGCAAGCCCCTCTTTGTACTTGGCCTCATAGGTCCGATAAACCTCTCTAGCCAATCCCAGCTGTTTACGCTCACTGTTCATATCAAACTCCAAGGACTTAATCTCTGTGAGTATCTTTTTTACTTGGAGCCAGATCCCCTTTTTGGCCAGTTCTACTTGACGAGCCACTTTCATATGCTCGACCCGTGCCCGCTCCAACTTGGCCTTGTCGCTGCCGCCGTTGAAAATATTCATTTGTACCTGTACTCCGATGGTGTAGAAGTCTTTCTTGGCAAAGTCGTTCCAGAGATGATTGTCGGCGCTTCCGTATTCACCGAAGGCTCCTACCGTGGGCAGGAAGTTGGCCTTCTGCACTCCAATGGCATGGCGGGTGATCTCCAAGCCCTTTTTGGCCTTGAGAATATCCAGGCTCATTCGTTCTACATCTTTGCGAGTAACACGAGGAGCCTTGACAGTAAGGCTGGGGGTACGAATGGAGCTTACCTCCGTATCCAAGAGGAAGGAGAGAAACTGGTAAGCCAGCTCCTTGTTGAGCCGAGCCTGGTTGAGCATACTGTCTACTTTGGCTACTCGGGCTTCAATCTCCAGCACATCGGTTTTCTTGGTATACCCCTCTTTTTTCATCTCTAGAATGGTTCGCTTAAGTTTTTGCATATTTTTGCGAATCTTGAGGAGATTGGAGATGTACTGCTGCACCAGCGCAATATCATAGTATGTCTTCTTCACTTCGTAAATTTTTTCATTCCGCAGTTTTCGAGTATCGTACTTGCTCATCTCATAGAGCTTATGGGTGATCTTTTGATACTCGGTGAGTTTCCTACCCGTATAGACCGGTACCTGATAGGTAAGTTTAGTAACGAAGTGGTTACGGGGCTTGGGATAGTTGAGATCGTCGGGAGCCAGATCCAGCAGCGCCTGAGACATAGCCGGATCAGACATAATCATTCCAAAAGTCTCAAAACTACCGCCAGACATTGCTAAAGCCTGTCCCACACCACCAAGGAAATCACTAAATCCAAAATCCCGGAATGTCGCCTCTCGGCTTTGGAGTTTGAATCCAAAAACATTTCCCGCATCGTTGGAGCGAAGTGCCTGGAGGGTGACGGTAGCAGAACCCCAGTTCATCCCTTTGACCGCCAGCTCATCATAGCGCTTCATTGTCTCGTCATATTTGGCCACTTTGATCTCGATATTTTTCTCATCGAGAATCTTAAGGGCATGGGAGAGGCTGAGATTTTTCAGTCCGGCTGCTGCCGGGATCCAAAAAACGGCCGCTGCAAGCAAAATTCGCCACATGGTACACTCCTCGTTATTTCGATACTTCCAGCATTATAGCAAAAAATATGAAGAAATGAATAGTTTAATAACTACAGATTAATGGATCATAAATAA
>JAADCZ010000138.1 GCA_013154175.1 Thermodesulfobacteriota bacterium | reverse complement strand
TAGCGGACAAGAAGTGGAACTCGACACCAGGACAATGGGCATCGTCTCGGAGATTGAAAACGGCCCTGACGGACTGCCAAAGATTACGATCAAGGGCGATACAGCCATTGATTTCACAGACATAACAAAGATTGAATCTTAGGAATCTAAGTCTTTATAGCTTTTAGGAGGTAGAACAAATGGCACTAACTAGTTCGTTATATTCTGGCGTGAGCGGTTTGGTTAACATGGGTAACGCCATGCAGGTCATTGGCGACAACATAGCCAACGTAAACACAACTGGCTTCAAAGCAGCCAGGAGTACATTTCAGGACATCATGGCCCAGTCCATCAACACCGCAAGAGGTGGCTCTCAGGTAGGTAGAGGTTCAGCCATGTCTGATGTGGCGCCCCTCTTTACCCAGGGTTCCTTTGAGAGCACCTCTTCTCCAACCGACCTTGCCATTGCTGGCAATGGATTTTTCATGGTGTCCAACCCCAAGATTGAAAACAGCATCTATTATACCAGGGCTGGTGAATTCCACGTCGATAAAAATGGATACCTTGTGAACCCTTCTGGCCTCAGGGTGCAGGGCTGGGACATGGAGGAACAGCCAGATGGTTCCTTTGAGATAGTCGGCTCCATCAAGGACATTGAAATCCAGAACACGTCTCCCCCAGTGGCCACTAGCCTTGCAACCATCGCAGTGAACCTTGACGATGGTGCAAAACCCGTGGACAGCAACAACACCTTGGCAGATTCCTGGGACGGCAGCACAGGAGACCCAAACGGCGGACTAAAGCAGAATGTTAATTACGAGTATAAAACTACGTTCAAGGTCTATGACAGCCTTGGTAATACCCATGAACTTACTGTTTATTTCGACAAAGAGCTGGACGATCCCAATACCGAGGGTGATGAACGTACTTGGGAGTTTCTCGTTGCCATGAACCCTGAGGAAGACAAGTCTGGTAATGCAGGAACTGAAGATGCCGGTAGACTCATGAGAGGACGTATCCAGTTCACCCCAGACGGACAGATTGAACGTATTTTTGATATCTACCGCTTTAATAATACAGATGAAGAAGGCCCCCTGGAAGACAACACCGACACCAATGAGGCGTTTGGAGACCACAATTATCCACAACTCATTGCATTCTTTCAGCCACCTTCTGGAACTACAGATCCAACAACTGGCCTCGACACCACTGCCCAGCGTATAGAGTTCAACTTTGGTGCACAGGCCAAGATAGATTCTGCCAACAATGAAGTTATTAGCTGGTCTCCTGAAACCATAACCACTACCCAGTATGCCAACAGATCCAGCACCTTGTTTTACGATCAGAATGGTTTTGGAGCCGGCTTCCTAGAAAGCCTTAGCGTTGATGCCGAAGGAATAATTTCTGGCTCATATTCAAACGGTCGTATCATAGCCCTGGGTCAGCTGGCCTTGGCACGTTTCTACAGCCCTTCCGATCTTTCGAAGGAAGGAGGCAACCTGTGGCGTGAAACTACAGCTTCGGGCACGGCAATTACTGGCCCACCCAGAACCAATGGTCTTGGTTCAATCGCCTCCAATGCCTTGGAGCAGTCAACAGTGGATATGGGTACGGAGTTTGTAAAACTAATTACTACCCAGAGGGCCTTTCAGGCAAATTCAAGGGTCATAACCACGACTGATGACATGTTGAACGAACTCTTGAATATGAAGAGATAATTCAAAGCAACGAAAAAGCCTAGGAAGCGGCCTCGGCACAAAGCCAGGCCGCTTTTTTTAGGCTTTGATTTCCCGCCGACTTTACCCATTACTTAATTCTATTTTAAAAATCGTTTTTTTCTATGAATATTCCGGTCGACAAAATGAATGGCTATTCACTTTTTTGCACTTTAAAAAATTTTTTTATTAAGCCTTAAGTAAATCAAAAAAAATTTCGAAGAGTATTTTACATAGAACCTAAGAAGACGGGAGTTTGAGAAAAATGACACTAACCGACTGGAAAACCTAGAAATGTGAAAAAAATATCAATTACCTACACAACACAAATAAATGCAAGAATAATTAATTTTAGACCAATATTAAAGACGGCACATATATCACATAGCATTACTAGCAAAAACAGTAATTAAAGGTAATAAAAAACTAAAATTTTTTAATAAAAATCTTAAAAAAGGCGAGAGTGAAATGATTAAACACTACATTACTCCTTAAGTATAATAACAGAAAAATGTTAATAAATATTAGGCAGTTACACCTAAAAGGCCAAGTGAATATTTTCATTAGATAAAAAATGTTTTGACAGCTAACAAAATCGAGGGTAGAGAAATGAACCAGCATTCATTTTTTAGACGAGTCTAGTTTTATTTGTCAGAAGCCAAGGTTGTTATTTCTCAACAAAGGAACATTAAAATTGGATGGTTTGGGATTATGAAAAAGGAGAAACACTTCATGAAACTTTGGGGACGAGGGCTGTGTTTCGTGGTGTTGCCGTATCTTCTGCTATCACTCGCTAGTGTTGCATACGGCGCAATAAACACTCCGTTTGGGGATCTGAAAATACGGACCAAGACACAGTACCGGGTCCAGTGGTCAACCCCACCGGATAAAAACATGGTACCTAATGATTCGAGCGACCAGGACTTTGAAGAACAGGTTGGTGTTACCTGGGATTGGGAGGCAAAGGGTATCACCCTGAACTTTCTAGGACGCTACAGAAAGGACCTCGATGGCACTCCAGAAGGATCCATCTTCCAGGACTACATCGACGCCTGCGGCGATCAGCGCCAGCAGTTCATGGTTTACTACGGATATCTGGACTTCCAGGATGTCGTTCCAAATTACGAATTCAGGCTTGGCCGTCAATACGTATATGGTTCAGAAAACGTGCAACTCGACGGTCTTTGGCTGAGGGGGGATCATGCCTTTGGACTCGACTGGTTCAGTTTCGAGGCCTACGGCGGCATGCCGTCGCAACCCTATGCCAATCTCAGGAAAGATGGCATTGCAGGACTCAATCTTGAATTCTATCCCATACGGGATCTGGTATTTCATATCGATACTTCCTTTTACAAGGAAAATTCATGGGAACTGTACAGTGACTGGAGGCCTTATCAAAACCTCAAGCTGACGGCCCATGGCGCCTTCATAAACAACCATGCACGATACGCCTTTATAAACGCAGTCGGGGACATTGAAGAGACTGGGACCACCATTGGACTCAAAGTCTACAGAAATTTTGAAATAGAATATCCTTCCGTATTCATTTTTGACTGGCAGTCACCTGAAAAGGATCTTGGCAAGGACATCAAGAACCTCTATCTGGCCCGAGAACAGGCATATTACCAGGTCACCCTGTCACTCAGCCAGCAGATTCCAACCCAGGAAGGTCTGGCAGTTTTCTCGAGGATTTCTTTCAGAAAACTTGCCTCCGACGGAGACGAAGACCT
>JAADCZ010000083.1 GCA_013154175.1 Thermodesulfobacteriota bacterium | reverse complement strand
GGCAGGGAGATATCCTTTGTCTTTGTCTCTGCTAGATAGTAGCGGGCTATCTTTCGCCCCCTGTTGTATGGGCCTGTCTCCCGAAAGTCATAGCCCCACTTGAAGTCCAGGTCAGTGATGGTCGTCTCTTCCCTGGTCTCCCTTTTTGCCGCCTCCACTGGGTCTTCCCCTGGCTCTACAATGCCCTTGGGGAAGTCCCAGTAGCCATAGGCCCTGAGGAGCAAAAACTTCCACTGGCCGTCGTCATCCTTTCTGACAACTATCACTCCAGAGGAAAGGATTGGCTTTTTATGGGTTTTCACAGTACGAGCCTCTTCTCATGGGTTATGCGGTAATCCAGGTAAAAGAGAATGGGCACCACCATTCGGGAGAACAGGGTGGCTGCAACCTCACCTGCCATAAGGGAGATGGCAAGTCCCTGAAAGATGGGGTCGAAAAGTATCACAAAGGAACCCACCACAACTGCAGAAGAGGTGAGAAGCATGGGCCTGAACCTGATGGCCCCTGCATCGATGACAGCCTCCTTTAGGGGCATGCCCTCGGCAAGCCTAAGCTCAATAAAGTCAACGAGAATGATGGAGTTTCGCACGACAATTCCAGCCCCTGCGATAAATCCAATCATGGAGGTGGCTGTAAAAAAGGCATTCATCATGGCATGGGCGGGAATTATGCCAATGAGTGAGAGCGGGATGGGGGCAAGTATGACAAGGGGCACTGAATAGGACTTGAACCAGCCCACAACCAAGACGTAGATAAGAACAATAACCACGGCAAAGGCAATGCCCATGTCTCTGAAGACCTCGTAGGTCACCTGCCACTCACCATCCCATTTCATGCCCCATTTGTCTGGGGAGAAGGGCTGCCTTATCCAGTAAATCTCAATTCCAGTCTTGCCATCTGGGGTCTTTAGCTTTTCAAGGGCCTTATTCATCTTGAATATGGCGTAAATCGGGCTTTCTTCCTTGCCGGAAACGTCCCCTGTCACATAGACCACAGGCTTAAGGTTCTTGTGGTAGATGGGATGGGGCTTTATGACGTTTTCCACATGGGCAAGTTCTGCAAGGGAGACCATGTGCCCATTCATGGAGCGCACCTTCATTGAGGCAAGATCGAGCTCTCCGCTTCGCTCGCTCCTAGGAAGACGAACGATTATGTCCACGTCCTCTGTGGCAGATGGCACATGGAGGAGCCCCACCTTGGCACCTGCAACATAGGCGCGCAAGACCTGAAGGACCCTTGCTGGCGGAACCCCTAGCTGGGCTGCCTTGTCCTTTTCCACAACAACCCGGAATTCAGGCTGTGGGTCTGTCATGTACCAGTCCACGTCAACCACACCTTCTGTGTGTTCGAAAATGGACTTTATCTTTCTTGCAACCTCTATCTGCTGCTCATAGTCAGGACCGTAAACCTCTGCAACAAGCGTCTGGAGGACGGGTGGCCCAGGGGGAATCTCTGCAACCTTGATCCTTGCATTGAACTTCTCGGCAACCTTCTGAAGCTTTGGCCTGAGACGCTTTGCAATGGCATGGCTCTGCTCTTTTCTTTCGTGTTTGGGAATGAGATTGACCTGGATGTCTGCCACATTTGGGCCACGCCTCAAATAGTAGTGGCGCACAAGGCCATTGAAGTTAAAGGGAGCGGATGTTCCCACGTAAAGCTCGTAGTCTGTAACCACCTTTTCCTTCTCGAGGACCTTGCCAAGCTCCTCAGCCACCCTGGCTGTCTGCTCTAGGGATGTTCCCTCGGGCATGTCCACAATCACCTGGAACTCGCTCTTGTTGTCAAAGGGAAGCATCTTGACCCTAACTATCTTGAAGTAGATAAGGGAACATGCAAAGAGAAAGAGCACAGCCATGAGTCCAAGGAACAGCCAGCGCTGATAGACCTTGTCCAGAAGGTGGCTCATAGCCCACCTGTAGATGCGGTCAAGCCAGGTGTCGCCCTCTGTCTTTTCCTGCTCCTTTTTCCCCAGAATGTGATAGGCCGACCAGGGCGTAATCACAAAGGAGATGATCATTGAAAGGAACATGGCCACAGAGGCGCCAACTGGCATTGGCCTCATGTATGGCCCCATGAGCCCGCGCACAAAGGCCAAGGGCAAGATGGCCACAATGACCGTGAAGGTGGCAAGAATTAGCGGGCTTCCAACCTCTACGACCGCCTCTACGATGATGTCTTTCAAGGGGCGGCCCTTGTTGTAGGGAAGGCGCACGTGGCGAACGATATTCTCCACGTCCACAATCGGGTCGTCAACCAGGATACCAATACAGAAAATGAGGGCAAAAAGCGTAACCCTGTTGAGGGTGTAACCGTGGATGTAATAGATAAAGAGGGTAAAGGCCAAGGTAACAGGGATTGCAACGAGCACGACCAGGCTTGCCCTAACTCCCAGGAGCAGTGCCATGAGTATTGCCACAGAAATAGTAGCTATTGCAAGATGCTCCAGAAGCTCATCGGACTTTTCCTTGGCTGTCTCCCCATAGTTTCTGGTAATGACGTATCTTACGTCTTCTGGAAGGATGAAACCCTTTGTGGCCTCAACCTTCTTGATGACCTCATGGGCAAGATAGGTGGCATTCCAGCCCTTTCTCTTGGCAACTGCAATGGTCACAGCAGGCTTCAAGGCACCAGGGTCGAACTCCACGCCTGGCTTTTTCTTGTGGCCAGCCCCTGCCCCTATCATCACATAGGATTCAGGCTCCTCTGGCCCGTCCAAGATGTCTGCTATCTGGCCAAGACGTACTATCTTGCCATTTACAACCTTTACAACCGCCCTTTCCACATCCTCCTTGGATGAAAAGAAGTTGTTGAGCCTAAGAGAGAACGCTCTGTTGTCCTTGGTTATGTCAGCAATCCAGGATGCCTGGTTCTGGGAAGAAAGGGCCTGAATCACATCTGCGGCATCAAGCCCAAGACTACTAAGGGCCTCTTGCCTCAGGACGACACGGAGCTGGCGCCTTAGCCCGCCCTTTATAAAGGTCTGGCTTATACCAGGTATCTGCTTTATCTCCTCCTTGAGCCTGGCCGCCATCTGCCTAAGCTCGAGGCTGCTGTACCGGTCTCCCCACAGGGTGAGACACACAATGGGAACGTCATCGATGGAGTGGAGCTTTAGAAGGGGCTTGCTGCAGCCTGGGGGTATCCAGTCGAAATGGGAATAGAGCTTGTCGTAGGTCTTGAGAAGACTGTCTTCGGTGTCCTGGCCAACATAGAAGCGGACGATGGTCATGGCCCGGCCATCCATGGCAGTGGAATAGACATATTCCACCCCAGGAATCTCCCAAAGGAGGCGTTCCATGGGCCCAATGACCCGCTTTTCTATCTCCTTTGGGCTCGCCCCTGGCATACTGACCATTACGTCCACCATGGGCACCACAATCTGGGGCTCTTCCTCGCTGGGTGTGAAATAGATGGCAAAAGCACCCAACATGAGGGAAAAGA
>JAADCZ010000122.1 GCA_013154175.1 Thermodesulfobacteriota bacterium | reverse complement strand
AGATGAAGGTGGACGAAGGGGTCTGGGAATAGCGTGCGCCAAGCCGCAAGTCGTGGCGCCTTCTTTTCTGGTCCAGATCTGGAATATAGTTGTCTGGGTCAAAACGCAGGAAGAGGTCTCCGCTACTTATGCGGGAATAGCGATATTCAGCCTGTAGGCTAAGGTCATGGCTCAGGGCAGTCTGGGTGAAAACATTGTAAATGTCGTGATATTGCTGATTGTTTGGCCTAAAGCCATCTGTTTCGTAGTGAAACTGCCCAAGGCTTACTGAATATCTATCACCCAGTGCAGCAAGTGTTACCTCATCCCCGACGCTGTCCCTTGTGCCCACAAGCCCGCTTGCCATAAAGGCCGTACGATTCCACATAAAAAGAGGCGTGTATTCGTTATACCCAGGGGAGAATGGCCCTGTATCCACATGGAAGAAGTGCTTGCTCTCTGCCAGATGTGGCTGAACCGGAGTGATGTTTAGGGGCTGAAGGAGCTGGGACCTTAAAAGTTCGCTCACCCTTGCTATTTCGTGTCTTGGAAGGGCAGAATAGGTATCTGCCAGAAACCTGTGGGCTGCGTAAGAGGCTGGGTCATAATCGAGGGATTTCCAGCCCTGCAAAAGTGCCAGTTGTTCAAAGCCGAGCTCACCATAAATCCTTGCAAGGGCTGAACCCCTTACGCCCAGGTCCTGGCCCAGGAGCAGCCTTGAACGGTAGATGGCCCGGTTGGCATTTAGTTCAATGGAACGGGCGAGGCTCATAAGGGCCTTGCCTGGCTGATTCATGTTTACGAGGCAAATGGCCTCATAGAACCAGGGGGTTGGGTCGTTTGGATCAAGCCTTTGGGCCAGATCGAGCTCTTCAAGTGCCTTTGCTGGCCGGTTGATGGAAAAGTAGGCCTTTCCTAGATAGCTTCGTATTAGTGAATTGCCTGGGTTTAGGCCAGTTGCTATCTGAAGTTGCCTTAAGCCCTCTTTAAGCCTTCCACCCTTTATGAACGAAAGGCCGAGTCCAAGCCTTGGTAGAGGGTCAGCTGGGTCAAGCTCTATGGCCTGGTTAAAGTGTCTCGTGGCCTCTTTTCTTTCCATATTCAAAAGCTGAATGAATCCGAAAAGGGTCCTTGCCCTTGAAAGGTTCGGGTTGAGGGCAAGTGCCCTTGCGGCCTCTTTCCGGGCCCTGTCCAGCTCACCAAGGCAGAGCCGAAGCTCAGAAAGCCTGATTCGAGCAATGCCATTTTCTGGCTCAAGCCTTGTGGCCTTCTCTGCAACGCTAGTGGCATCTTCGAGTCGGGCTTCTGATTGAAGGACGTAGGATGAAGCAATAAGGGCAGAAGCTGAGTCTGGCTCAGCCTCAAGGGCCTTTTTGGAAAAAAACGTGGCCTTTTTCGTATCATGGAGGCAAAGGGCAATGATGGCCTTAAGTGCTAGGGCAGGGGCAAGCCTGCTGTTTGCGCCAAGGGCCTTTTCTATTTGTTGATTTGCCTTTTCCACCTGACCAACTGCCAGAAGAAGGCTTGCAAGAAGCGCCCTTTCAACAGGGCTAAGCCCCCTTCTTTTTTCAATGGCATTAAACGCCTGGATTGCCTCTGCGATGCGGCCTTTCTTATAAAGCTCAAGGGGGGTGTTGAGCCCTGTTAGCTGGTATTTTTTGATGATGGAGGCCTGATCCAGAATGGCCGGGTAGTAAAGGGCCCACTGAACGTAACGTATGAGGTTTGACACCTGGTAGGTGGCAGGTGGTTTGAGTCTTGTGGCAGTAGCCCCTTCGCCAGGGCCAAGAACCGCTCTTCCTCCAGGGTTTTGGGCAAGCACCTTGCCGCTTAGGACAATGACTGTGGTCTTCCTTGGTGTTTGCTCAAAGATGAACTCCGTTCCTTCTATGGCAGCATTCAGAAATGGGGTGACGACTTTCATGCTCCTTGGATGCACGCTAAAGAAGTGGACAATGCCCTCTATCATCCTGATTAAAAACCCCTCTTCAAGCTCCTTGGTTATGACAAGGCTTGAATTTTCATCAAGGCGCACAAGGCTGCCTGAATTGAGGATAAGGGCTGCTCTGCTATTTGTTCCTGCGCTGATAATGGTGCCTATTTCAACACATTGGCCAAGACGCGCCCCTTGCCACACACTCTGGCTTGCCTTTTTTACCTTGACCTGGCCCTGAAGAGAAACCAACCTGGCAACACACTTCTGCTCTTCTGCGTGGACGTTCACCACAAGGCCACAGAGTAGGAGCAACATGGCTAAGAGCGCGATAAGATGCATGAATCTTCGGATTTTGAAGGGATAAACTGCCATAGGATTTTATTCACAAGCTCCCAATCGCTAATCGCTTAATTTTTACCTTTGCAAAAATGGTTTAACCGCCGTAGTTAAGCGTGGCTGTCACTTTGATTTCGATGTAGCTAAGCTGTATTCGGGCTATATTCGGTTTTTATAGAGCAGAGATAACCTTGACCCACCTGCATCCTGTGTCGCATGAGTTCAGAGGCTGAAGTAAGTGTCAATCTTGCCGAATCTGCTGCGCTGCGTGGTCGCTTACTTGGGTATATCTCGTAAATCTATATTTTGGGCAGCCCTTAGGCCTTTTTCTTTTGCCCTTTGAGGCTGTTTAATCTCTTTGGTTTCTTTTGTGCCGGTTTGTCTTGGCTATTTTTTAATTACCCTTACAACACCGTCCCAGGGCTCATCTGGGGGCGAAAGCAAAAATCCCTTGGCCATGTCCATGTAAAAACGAGCCGGGCCATAAGATGATATACGGCTAAAAATATCTATGGCCAACTGCCAGTCCCCCTGGGTAAAAGCCTCGAGCCCCTTGGCAAAATCTCTGTCTATTTGTCGCTGTTGCCTGGTTATCTCCCTCTTTCTGCCTTTAACTTCATATATCACAATGGGAACTAATTTGCCAGCCAAAAGAAATGTGCCTAATTTTATTGCATAAAATTTATTCGTCTTGGATATTATCGCCTCTGAGGCGAGAATCTTGGTGCCCAGATATTTGTTGAGCCCTTCGATGCGCGAGGTGGTATTAACAATGTCTCCAATGGGGGTAAATTCATAGTGGTCGAGGGCGCCGATATTTCCAAGGGCAAGGATTCCAGAGTGGATTCCCACCCTGGTGGGCAGGCGCAGCCCGAGTCCTTTTTGATTAAAGGTCTCGACCCACTCGATTAGGTCAATTGCTGCAGAAAGGGCGCCTTCTTCGAGCTCCTCCTCAGATTTGTTGCCTGTCCAGATGGCCAGCATGGAATCACCGGTAACATCTGAGATTGTCCCGCCATGTTCCTTTACCGGCCTGAAAAGCCCCTCGAAGTAAGTGTTCATGACCTTGGCAAGCTCTCCAGGGTCCATGCCTTCAGATGCCGTTGTGTATCTTTCCGCATCTGTCATGAGGCAAACCCCGTAAAGCTTTTTGGGTGGCCCCTTGAGGAGGGCCCTGTCTCTTGCGAGCTCCTCCACCACGGGTTTTG
>JAADCZ010000157.1 GCA_013154175.1 Thermodesulfobacteriota bacterium | reverse complement strand
TCGAGGAATACAAGAAGGTCCTTGCAGAGATAAAGGACTATGAAGACATCCTGGCCAATGAGCAGAGGGTCCTCGACATAATCCACGACGAGCTCGTGGCCATCAAGGAGGAGTACGCCATTCCAAGGCGTTCAGAGATAATTGGCGAGCCAAAGGAGATCCGCATAGAGGACCTTATCGCCGAGGAAGACATGGTCGTGACCCTCTCCCACAGGGGTTACATAAAGAGGAATCCTCTAAGCCTCTACAGGAGCCAGAAACGTGGCGGCAAGGGCGTAATTGGTCTTTCCTCGAAGCAGGAAGACTTTGTCGAGCGTCTCTTTGTGGCTTCCACCCATGACTATTTCCTCTGTTTCAGCAATCTTGGCAGGCTTTACTGGCTCAAGGTACACCAGATTCCAGAGGCCGGGCGCACGTCCCGCGGAAAGGCACTTGTGAACCTTCTTCCCATTGACAAGGCAGCGAACGAGCACATTGCAGCCGTTGTGCCTGTGCGGGAGTTTGAAGAGGACAAGTTCGTTGTAATGGCCACCAAGACAGGCATTGTGAAAAAGACGCCCCTAAAGGATTTTTCACATCCGCGTCCTTCGGGCATAATCGCCGCAACCATCAAGGAAGGGGACGAACTTGTCACTGCCTCCATCACTGATGGAAATGCAGACGTCTTTCTCGCCACGAGAAATGGCCTAAGCATACGCTTTTCCGAAAAGGACATCCGCCCCATGGGCAGGCAGGCAACGGGAGTAATTGGTATCAGGCTAAAGGATGATGACCAGGTGGTTGCCATGGTGATAATCACCGATGAACATGGCCACATCCTTACTGCCACAGAAAATGGCTATGGCAAAAGGACTCCCATTACCGACTACCGGGTCCAGAGCCGGGGTGGTAAGGGCATCATAAATATCAAGGTGTCTGAAAAGATAGGCAAGGTAGTCGGCGTGGTCATGGTGTATGAAAACGACGAGATAATGCTTGTTGGTGCAAGCGGCAATATCATTCGCATGAATGTCAAGGACATTCGCATAACAGGTCGTTCCGCCCAGGGTGTAAGGCTCATACGCCTTGCAGAAGGGGATAAACTTGCAGCCATTGCCAAACTTGGCATAAACGAAAGGCAGGAATGAAAAGCGCAGCTGTCTTAGGAGCAGGAAGCTGGGGCACGGCCCTTGCCAAGCTTCTATCAGAAAAGGGAATAGATACATCCCTGTGGGCTAGAAATAGCGATTTTGCCAGGGAAATTGCAAGGGAGAGGGAAAACAAAAAATATCTGCCTGGTTTTCCCTTGAAGGACTCCCTCCTTGTGACCTCCTCCATAGAGGAGGCCATTTGTGACAGGGACGTAATTCTCTTTGTGGTGCCATCACATGCCATGAGGGAGACTGCAGAGCTTGTTGCAGACACCCTTCAGGGGCGGGCCTTGCCAAAGGCCCTGGTATCCTGCGCAAAGGGCATAGAGAATGAGACCCTGGAGACCATGACAGATGTGCTGAATGAGATTTTTTCATCTATTGGCGGAGTATGCGTGGCAGTACTTTCAGGGCCAAGCTTTGCCAAAGAGGTGGCCCAGGGTATGCCCACAGCCGTTACCATTGCTGCATATAGCGAGGAGAAGGCCAAGGGGCTTCAAGACTTTTTTTCCACGGATTTTCTAAGGGTCTACACAACCCAGGACGTAATTGGCGTTCAGCTAGGCGGGGCAGTTAAAAATGTGCTCGCCATAGCAGCCGGCATTTCAGACGGTCTGGGCTTTGGCACCAATACACGGGCTGCCCTCATCACAAGAGGGCTTGCCGAGATGTCGCGGCTTGGACTAAAGCTTGGAGCAAACCCCCTTACCTTTGCAGGTCTGGCTGGTCTTGGGGATTTGGTGCTCACCTGCACCGGGGATCTATCCAGGAATCGGCAGGTTGGGCTTAAACTTGGTGCTGGAAAGAGCATGGATGAGATTCTAGATTCCATGAACATGGTGGCCGAGGGAGTAAAGACGTCCAAGTCGCTATACATGCTAGCACAGCGGCATCAGGTGGATATGCCCATAGTGGAGCATGTTTACAAGGTGATTTATGAGGGAATGAGCCCGGCAGAGGCAGTGCGAGGCCTCCTTGATAGGCCCCAAAAATATGAACTTTATGGAGTTCATTAGACAGTATGGGAGAGGTTCGGTCATACCGGGCGCTCATGCAGAGAAAGGGCCTGGTTTCCTTTTGTGTAAGACACAAGGAGACTGATCTATACATTCAGGCAGAGCGGGATTTTTCGAATCAGGTATCTGCCTGGGTAGTTGAGGCAAGGGGAGCCATTGAAGGGTACGCACGCGACAATCCCGGTTTCCTAGAGTCATATTCCCCCATTCCAAAAGACCCTTTTGCCCCTGAAATCGTTAAGGAAATGCTGGAGGCCGGTTCCAAGGCGGGTGTAGGCCCCATGGCCGCCGTTGCTGGTGCAATTGCTGAATACGTAGGTAAGCGTCTGGTTGCATGCAGCAGAGGTGAGGTTATCGTGGAAAATGGTGGGGATACCTTTTTAAACCTTTCCTCTGAATGTGTGATTGGCATCCATGCAGGGGATTCTGTCTTGTCTGGGCGCATTGGAATAAGGCTCGATGCGGGGCCAAAGCCCTTGGGTGTATGCACTTCATCAGGAACCATTGGACATTCAAAGAGTTTTGGCAGGGCGGATGCCGTGACTGTGGTGAGCCAGAGTTGTGCCCTTGCCGATGCGGCAGCCACTGCGGCAGGAAACCTCGTTAAGAAAAAGGCAGACATCCAGACTGCCCTTGATTTTCTAAAAGAAATTGAAGGAGTCTTGGGGGCGGTAATAGTAAAACAGGACGTAATTGGTGCCTTTGGGCAACTGGAGCTAGTGGCCCTTTAGCAAGGGCTGTGGGGAGGAGTCTAAATGGTTGCAGATTACATGGAGGTGGTAACTATCGGTACGGGTACCTGTGTTCCTTCGGTTCGGAGGGCAGGTCCATGCCAACTATTGAAGGCCTGGGGTTACAACATCGTTATCGACATGGCAGCAGGGTCATTGAGGAGGCTGGTGCGGGCAGGTGTGTCACAGTCTGACATAGACCTGATACTTTTCACCCACTTTCACCCTGATCATACCGGGGAGTTGCTTCCATTCATATTTGCCTCGAAGTATGGCCCTGGATTCAATCGAAAGCGGCCGGTGCTCATTTGGGGGCCAGAGGGGCTTGGTGGACTTTTGAAGGGCCTTGTTGAGGCATGGGGACACTGGGCTGAGCCAGAGCCTGAAAAGATAGTCTTCGAGGAGATTCCTGTCGGTTTGATGACGAACCAGCAGTTTCCCCCCTTTTTCATCAAGACGGCTCATACCCAACACACCCCTTACAGCCTTGCCTATCGGATAGAAGGGCCAGATGGAACCTCTGTGGTCTTTTCCGGCGACACGGATTTTTGTGATGAACTCATCGAGCTTTCGAAACAGGCAGACCT
>JAADCZ010000087.1 GCA_013154175.1 Thermodesulfobacteriota bacterium | reverse complement strand
TCTTCCAAGTCTATGTTCATGGTGTGCCACACAGGTGAAGGGAGGAGGGTGCTGTGGCAGTCACATTGCCACTTGGTACGACCCAATCACCCTTCTTCTCAATCTGCTAATGGGCGTCCCCTTGAGGGAGAAAAGTTACTATGAGGATTCCTGCAGATTCCTGGGGAAGGATGGTTGTACCCTCAAGGCCCGCTACCATTTTTGTGTGAATTATCTTTGTAGTCGTATCTATGAAAGGTTTACCCCTGAATCAATAGCGAAATTGAAGGCACAGGCAGGAGCAGAACTTTATCTTGCATGGCAGCTTGAACTCTTGCTGAGGGATTTCTTCAAAAATAGGGGCGTCCCTTCAAGTATGGTAGACTGAAATCCATGGAAACTGTCTTGTTTTGCCCCACTCAAATGGAACTTGACGCCGTGATGGATGTTGCCCAAGGGGCGGGCGTTCCAGGGTTTGTTACAGGCCTTGGTCCAGCAAGTACGGCACATTCGGTCACCAGATTTCTTGAAAACAATTCTGTTTCCTTTATTATTCTTGCGGGAATAGCTGGGGCATACAGGCCAGAACTCCTAGGGGGTAATAGGGCCTTTGTGGCAAAAAGCGAGGTCTTTGCAGATCTTGGCAGGTGTAGCCACAACTCCATAGAGCCCATAAAATTGGCGGAGCAGGAAGTAAAGGAGTACTTCAGATTGGTTGAAGAAGGAGACGAGATCCACACCTTTGTAACCGCAAGTCATGGCTTGGCCCTTGCCAATATGGCCACGGTGTCATGTTCCAGCGGTACCTTCGAGCGTGCAAGGACTATTGCAGAAGGATTCGATGTGGAGATAGAAAACATGGAGGGCGCAGCGGCCGCTCTTAGTTGTGCAGCCTACGATGTCCGACTCATCGAGCTTAGGGCAGTAAGCAATCTGGCTGGGGAAACAGACAAGTCCAAATGGGATATCCCTGGGGCCCTTGGACAACTTTCCAAGGGGCTTAGGGAATTGTTGGTGGCCTTACCTCTACGATAATGTCCATGAAAGATATCCGTCTTGGCATTTCGCCATGCCCAAATGATACCTTTATTTTTTATCACCTGCTCAAAAAACAGAGGCTTCCATTCAAGATTGAACCGGTAATTGCCGACGTTGAGGAGCTCAACAGACTGGTACTTGCCAGGGAGCTTGATGTGAGCAAGGTCTCCTTTGCCTTGGCCGGTCGTGTTATACCCGAGTATCTGGTGCTTGAAAGCGGTGCGGCCCTGGGCAGAGGCTGTGGGCCCTTGGTGCTCACAAGGGGCGACGTCAGCCTTGATGAACTTGCAAAGGCAAGGGTGGCCATACCTGGCAAGAATACTACAGCGGCCTTGCTCTTTCGCCTCTTTGCCCCCAAAGTCAAGAATCTCGTGGAAATGCCATTCAACCAGATCGTTGATGCCATTTGCGCAAAGAAAGTAGATGCAGGTTGTGTCATACATGAAACAAGATTCACCTACCAGGAATTTGGGCTGAAAATGTTGTGTGACCTTGGAAAGTGGTGGGAGGAGACAACTGGTATGCCAATCCCCCTTGGGGGAATAATTGCCAAAAGGTCCCTGCCCAGGGCACAGCTTGAGATCTTGCAAAATGGCATAAAAACAAGCATGGCTTTTGCAGAAGAAAACTTCCACGAGGTCCAGCCCTTCATTGCCGGATTGGCCCAGGAGATCTCTCCTCAGGTTCAGAAGAAACATATCGGCCTTTATGTAAATGAATTTTCGCGGGATCTTGGGGAAGAGGGAAGGGCAGCGGTTTTGGAGCTCTTTAGAAGGGCAGCCGAGATTGGGCTCATGCCAAATGATTCAATGGATGAAGCCCCAATATTTTTGAGTCAGCTCGACGAAGAAAAAGATACGAAAGGAAGGGACAAGTAGATATATGTCGTACAGTTCAAGTATTCTAACCATGATTTTGGGAGCAGGGCCTGTGGTTCAGCTGGTTCTTGTCCTGCTGCTGCTGATGTCAGTGCTTAGTTGGACCATAATAATATTGAAGGCCCGCATCTTTAAGAAGGCAGCAGCCCTAGATGAAGAGTTTGAAATCTTCTTTTCTGAAAGCCAGAGTCTGTCCCAGGTGGCAAGCCGGGCCAAACGTATGGTTTACAGTCCCATGGCAAATGTTTTTTCCACTGCCTATGAGGAATACAGAAAGCTTAGGGCCGATGTTAAGATAGAAAACGTGCCCCTTAAGCGAGAGGCATGGATCGACGTCCTGTCCAGAAGCATCTCAAAAGGCATAAAGCTAGAGATAAAAGAGCTTGAAACGGCATTGCCAATTCTTGCAACCATAGGAAATTCAGCCCCTTTCATCGGCCTTTTTGGCACTGTTTGGGGCATTATGAGAAGTTTTCATGACATAGGAATGAAGGGAAGTGCAAGTCTTGCAACAGTGGCCCCGGGGATTTCAGAGGCACTCATTGCCACTGCAGTTGGTCTGGCAGCTGCGATACCGGCTGTGATTGCATACAACGTCTTCATGAGCCAGTCATCAGCAAGGCAACAGGAGCTTGAGGCCTTTGGCGCAGATTTTCTGAATGTGGTTGAGCGGGATCTCTTGAGGAGAACGGCAGGTAGTCGCTGTTCAGACTGATGTGCGGGGGTTGTGCAATGGGCATGTCATCCAACGGAAATAAAAGATTACTTTCTGACATAAATGTCACCCCTTTAGTTGACGTAATGTTGGTTCTGCTCATCATTTTCATGGTTACTGCTCCAATGATGACCAGAGGGCTCGATGTGAAGTTGCCTGAGACCACAGCAAAGGTACTGCCCCAGAAAAAGGTTCATTCGGAAATCACCATTACGGCCAAGGGGGATATCTATCTTGGGGAAGAGCCGGTAGACCCAGATACTTTGAAAAAAGAGCTGGCAGCCATGAAACAAAAGGGAAAGGTGGCCCAGATACTACTAAGGGCAGACCAGGACGTTCCCTACAAGGTGGTGGTGAGGGTCATGGCCGCGGTAAAAGAGGCGGGAATCGACAATTTGGGGCTGGTGACCGCTCCCGAGCAGGTGACCCCGCCAGTGAAGAAGTAATTTTCCTTTTATGAAAGATCGCGCCTATAGCCAGCTTTGGAAACAGGCCCTGGTGGTGGCCATTGTCTTCCATCTAGGTTTATTTGCGGCCTTTATCTGGGGGCCAAATCTCTTTAAGACCAAGCGTGACAACCAGATCCCCTACACAGTAAAGCTCATGGCCCCTTCGTCCGTAAGTAGCCAGAAGGCTCAAGGCACCAATTTGCCCAAGCCACAAGAGAAGGTCCAGAAGAAAAAAACGGCACCAAAGCCTGTAGAGAAGAAGACGGTACCCAAAAAGGTTCAAAAACAAGTCCTTAAAAAGGAAAAGAAAGTCCCAGTAAAGAAGGTTGTCAAAAAAGTTGTCAAAAAGACTCCGGAAAAGAAAAAGGCCATCTCCCTTAAACCAAAGCATCCCAAAAAGAAGGTAGTCAAGAAGAAGGATA
>JAADCZ010000080.1 GCA_013154175.1 Thermodesulfobacteriota bacterium | reverse complement strand
ACACTGACCCCTCTAAGCTTCTTGAAAAAGGGCAGGTACTTGCCTGTGGTGGCATTGAGAAGAAGCCCAATGCTTGCCCATAGGACAATTAGGAGTGCTGCACCAACGACAATGCCTGCAATCCATTTGGCCCAGGGGTGTATGGCATCGAAGCCATAGTAGGGAATTATCCAAAGGGAGATCAGAAAGAGGCAGATAAAGAGGCTCGTGAGGGCAACGAGGCCAAGGAATAGCCCCTTTGAACTAGTGTCTTCTGAAAATATCTGTTTCTGTTGTGATTCTGACGACATCTTAGACAAAATCTGGGAATTTGGGCAGTTTGAACTGCATGGTTTCCTGTTTGCCGTTTTGGGGCTTGACCTCCAGGTCGAAATGATTCTGGAGCATTTTGATAATGTCCTGAACCAGGACCTCTGGGGCCGACGCCCCTGCGGTTATGCCAACGACTGACTTGCCATCAAACCAGTCGAGCTTTACATGGTCTGCATTGTCAACGAGATATGCCGGCAGCCCCCTGGAAAGCCCTGTCTCCTTAAGACGGTTGGAGTTGGAGCTGTTTTGGGAGCCAACCACGAGGAGCATGTCAACTTCTTCTGCCAGTCTTCTAACAGCATCCTGCCTGCTTTGAGTGGCATAGCAGATGTCCCTGAGATTGGGCCCCTGAATCTTTGGAAATCTCTTTTTCAGCTCGTTTATTAGCTCCCTTGTGTCATCGGTGCTCAAGGTGGTCTGGGTTACGTAGGCAACCTTGTCTGGGTCCTTCACCTTCAGGTTTCTGATGTCGTCTATGGTTGACACAACCGTGACGTTTCCATTGACCCTGCCAAGGGTTCCCTCCACCTCGGGATGGCCGTGATGACCTATGATGATGATATCGTGCCCCAGCTTGTTGTACCGCCTTGCCTGGTGATGAACCTTCTTAACCAGTGGGCATGTGGCATCAATGACCTTAAGCCCCTTTTGGGCAGCCTTTTCCTCAATAGCCGTGGCAACTCCGTGGGCGCTGAAGATGGTAAGGGCCCCTTCAGGGATTTCATTTATATCCTCTACAAACCTTGCCCCAGCCTCTGAGAGATTCTTTATTACATGGGTGTTGTGTACGATTTCGTGTAATACCCAGACAGGGGCACCATATCGCTCTATGGCCGTCTCAACGATCTGGATGGCCCTTTTTACCCCTGCACAGAATCCCCGGGGTTGGGCCAGGATTATCTTTAGCTTTTTCATATGTATGTCTCTAGTGCTTGATGTAGCGTCCTCGCCAGTGCACTCCCTTGCCGAAATAATGTTGCCATGCCGAAGACCATGTCATGGCTAGGTATAAAAAGGCCACAAAGGGGAGTGTCAGGCCTAAAATTGGACTCAAATTATAATACCTCAAAACTGGAAGGTAGGAAACAAACATAACAAATAGGGCCGAAAATGAAATAATGGTCGTTGAAAATTGGCTTGAGAAAAGGCCCACGATAGGAACCACGAATGCCACGACCATGAGCAGTGTGGCCACGACCAGCAGGGCCGGGTTGTAATGGAGCTGGGTGTATGCCGTTCTTGAAACCATTTGCCATATATCAGCCAGATGAGAATATTGCCTGATGCTCCTGACACACTTCGTTAACCCAATAAAGATTCGACCACCACTTTTTTTAATGCTCCTAGCAAGGGTGCAATCATCGATAATGGCCTCCTTGATGGAGGAGAAGGCCCCGATGTTTCTCAGTGTGTCTGATTTTACGAGAATGAACCCTCCAGCGGCAGCAGCAATAAGGCGGCTAGGGCCATTTGCCAACTTGAAGGGGTAAAGTAACTTGAAAAAATAGATGAAGGCGGGCATGAACAATTTTTCTACAAGATTATCCATGCGAAGCCATGCCATGAGTGACACCATGTCCACCCTAAGTTCCTTCAAGGAGGAAAGGGCAGAATAAAGTATGCCATCTTCCAATAAAATGTCTGCATCCATGAGCAAGACAAAGGGGGTCTTCACATGGGCAAGTCCCTGTTCAAGGGCCCAGAGCTTGCCGCTCCATCCCTCTGGGCAGGGCCTTCCCTTGATAACCTCGCCCTGTGAGCCCAAAATGTCTTTTGCCACAAGGGAGGTATCGTCCTCCGAGCAGTCATCCACCACGATGACCTTGAGGTCTGGCCCTTGGGAAAGCACAGACGGCAGGGACTCTTTGAGGGTGAGGGCTTCATTTCTGGCAGGTATCAAAACTGTGACTTCCCCTAGGGAGTGGCCATTTTTGAAATGGCATCTGTCCAGATGTTCCCTTGTGGAATAAGGCTTCCAGGGCAACAAAATTATGGCAAGCCACATAAGTAGACTGAGGCATGCAAGGAAAAATAACATGATTTGATCTTAAAAGGCGGGCCGCTATCCAGCATGGAGAAAGCCTGGCCCCTTAAAAGCGGAAAGAGGGCAGGGGACTACTCGTGAACCCCTAGAAGGGCCACAACTTTTTCCACCACGGCTTTGCCATAAGCTGTTTTTTTCTTTCCTTTTCTTCCTGGGCCTTTATGTATTCGTCAAGGTGTTCAGCCACGTCCTTGTGTTCGGCTATCTTCATCACTGCCTTGTGGTAAATGGGTGTGTCCGGATAGAGGGTTATGATGTTTTCCAGCCTTTTTATAGCCTGGGGAACGTGATCCGTGCGTAGATACCATTCTGCCACAACGTATTCGTGTTCTGCCAGAAGGGCGCGGCCCTCCTTGATGCGTTTCTGGGCCTCCACTGTAAAGGGACTGTCTGGATAGCGCCTGATAAGCCGGGTGTAGGTCTCTATCATCTTATGGGTGCTGGTCTGATCCCTGTCCGGGGTATCCATAAGGTGGTAGTAACAGCTTCCAATCTGGAAGATTACATAGGGGATTGCGTCATTTGTGGGGTGAAGATTCTCAAAATCCTGATATAGGGGAATGGCCTCCTCATAAAGCCCTTGGTAATACTTGCAGTCAGCAAGGCGCAACTCTGCAACTGTTGCATATGGGCTGAAGGGATATCTGTCCCGAATCTTTTTAAACTCTTCTTCAGCCAACAGATATCTGCCAATGTCGAAATAGTGCATCGCCTTGGCAGTCAGCTGCGCTTCAGGCGGGATAGGCCCTTCCTGCTCCTGTTTATGGGAAAATAGTCTTTTTACCCAGGAATCACCGGACTTGCCCGAACAGCCACCCAGGGTCAGGGAAGCCGCCAGGGCGAGAATCAGGAAAAAATTGATGTGTGTTCTTTTCATGCCAGATCGTGTTCCACTGCGTAGGCTGCAGTTGCTCCTTCTGCCACTGCCGTGACAATTTGCAAAAGGGGTTTTTGTCTGCAGTCGCCTGCAGCATAAACACCCTTGACGGAAGTCCTCATCCATTGGTCTGTCTTAATGAAGCCCATCTCGTCGGTTTCCACAAGCCCTTTGACAAAATCCGTGACGGGCACAATGCCAATAAAGATGAAGACTCCATCCACCTTGAGTGTGGAGGTTTCGCCTGTCTTGCGGTTTAGGATTTTCAAGGATCTTACCTGGTCATCCCCCTCGATTTCCTCTACCACACTGTCCCAGACGAATTCAATCTTATCGTTTTCCTTGGCCCTGTCTGCCAGGACCTTGATGGCCCTTAACTCATCGCGTCTATGGATGAGATAGACCTTCTTGGCGAAGCGTGTAAGGAATATTGCCTCCTGTACAGCACTGTCTCCACCGCCCACTACTGCAACCACCTGGTCCCTGAAAAAGGGGCCATCGCAGGTTGCGCAATAGGAAACTCCGCGACCTATGAATTCGTCTTCGCCCTTTACTCCAAGTTTTCGATGTGTCGCACCAGTGGCGACTATTATGGAACGGGTGGTTATCGTGCGCTGATCCGTAAGGCTAATGTTTAAGAGGTCTCCAACAGGCTCGATGGAGGCCACCTCGCCATTTTCTATTTTCATGCCGAACTTCTGGGCGTGGGCGGAAAATTTTTCTACGAGTTCAAAGCCAGTGAGGCCCTCTGGGAAACCTGGATAGTTTTCTACGCGATCTGTGATGAGAACCTGGCCCCCTGGACTCATCTTTTCCAGGACGAAGCCGTCTAGTTTGGCCCTGCCTGCATAGATGGCGGCAGCAAGTCCGGCAGGGCCGCCGCCAATGATGATAACATCGTGTGTCATCTATATGACCTTGCTAAGGGCATTTTCGATAACCGTCTTGCCAACGGCCCCTGTAATTTGCTCCACTACGTTTCCATCCTTGAAGAGGATTAGGGTGGGGATTGCCCTTATGCCAAAACGGCCAGGTGTGGCAGGGTTTTCATCAACATTCATCTTGGCGATCTTGACCTTGCCGTCATACTCTTCGGCGAGCTGATCTATGACTGGGGCAATGGCTCTGCATGGTCCACACCAAGCTGCCCAAAAATCCACCAATACAGGAAGTTCGCTCTTGAGTACGGTTTCGTCGAAATCGGCATCGGTGACCTGGATGATTTTGTCGCTAGACATAATTCAATTTCTCCTTTTTGAAAGTATTTCTTTTTTAACTATTTTTGTTTGGTAATAGTTACTTTTATTTTTTTGAGATTTGTTGCCATTTTGAGTTTGAAAAGTTTAGGATAGCTTCATTTGAGTGTCAAGCAATTAAACCCGTTGCCTAAAAACCTCTCTATCCGTCTTTGTTTTTATTCTTGTCTTCAAACAAGAGCTCAGGAAGCATACTGATGTGACTCAGCTGCATCACCTCGATATCCTTCTTTATTTTCTTGATAGAGGCACCCATGGGCATGATACATCGTTTCATGCCGAGCCGTTGGGCCTCCTTTATCCTAAGTTCCATATTGGATACAGGCCTCACTTCGCCTGTTAGGCCCACCTCGCCAAAGATCGCTGTGGTATGTGCAAGGGGCTTTTCATAAAAACTTGAGAGAATCGCACAAATAAGAGGGAGATCTCCGGCTGGTTCGGTAATTTTAAATCCTCCTGCAACGTTTACAAATATATCCTTGTCGAACAGGGCCGTGCCAAGGAGTTTTTCAGTAACCGCAGTCAAAAGGGCGAGCCTGTTGGAATCAAAGCCGGCTGTGGTACGCCTTGGAAGGGCCATATATGACTGATTCACAAGGGCCTGAATCTCCACAAGGAGGGGCCTCGTACCCTCGATGCATGGAAATATGGCAGAGCCTGGAACATCGATGTTTCTGTGTTCCAAAAAGAGGTCTGAAGGATTGTTTACCTCTTCGAGGCCGCTGTCCTTCATTTCAAATATGCCTATTTCGTGGGTGGGGCCGAACCGGTTCTTCACTGTACGAAGGAGCCTGAAGGTCTGGGTGCGGTCCCCCTCGAAATAGAGGACAGTGTCCATGAGGTGCTCCAAGGTCCTAGGGCCTGCGATCATTCCGTCCTTGGTGACATGGCCTACGATAAATATGGGCATGGTCAGGCCTTTTGCAAGGTGGATCAGTTTAGACGCAGTTGCCTTTACCTGCCCAATGCTCCCAGGAAGGGATGAAACATCCTGGCAATACATGGTCTGGATAGAGTCGACTGCCAACACATCCGGATTGGATTCCTGAACATGTTTCGAGATGACCTCGAATTGCGGCTGGCAAATGAGCATTATGTCTTCCTTTATGCCAAGCCGTTTGGCCCGAAGCCTGATCTGGCTGGAAGATTCCTCTCCAGAGGCATAGAGGACCCGGTGGCCCTTTGCGGCAAGCCTTGCCAGCACCTGGAGAAGCAGGGTGGACTTGCCGATTCCAGGCTCCCCGCCAAGGAGGACGAGAGAGCCAGGCACTATGCCCCCTCCGAGCACCCTGTCCAGTTCGCCAATTCCTGTAAGAAACCGTACCTCTTCCTCGGAAGGCCCGTTGATGTCGGCCAGGGAGGTGATGCCTGTATCACCTGTGATTGGGTTGGTTGTAATGTCACCAGATTCCTGAAGTGGCATTTCGTGTCTTTCTTCCATGCAGTCCCACTGGCCGCATTCTGGGCATCTGCCGAGCCATTTGACCGAAGAGAATCCACAATTTGTACAGACAAACCGTTTCTTGTTCTTAGTCATGACAATTATCAGTCCTCTTCTGGCAGTGGAATGAATATCTCCACCAACGCCCCCCCAAGCTTACTCTTGCCAACCCTGATTTGACCATTCATGGCATCGGTAAGCCTCTTTACTATTGCGAGCCCCAGGCCCGTACCCTTGGTCTTGGTGGTAAAAAAGGGCTCAAAAAGCCTATCCTTGATGTCTTCAGGAAAGCCGGGGCCAGAATCCTCTACCTTTATACCTATGCCTTCATCACTGGCCTTTATGTGAACATGTATCGCCTTTAGCCCGGAATCATATCCAGAGAGGGCTTCCAGGGAATTTTGAACGAGATTTACAACTATCTGAACAAGCTTTGTCCTGTCAGCAGTAACCTTATCTCCAACACATTCAAGAACCAGTTGAACATCCTGCTTGTCTGAAGGCAGGGTTCTTTCTAGCTCCCTGCATAACTCTTCGGCACGAAAGGTTTCCAGATGAATTTCCGTGGGCTTGGCATAGATGAGCAGGTTTGAAGTAAGGCGTTCAAGCCTTTGCACCTGCTCCACGATGATGGCCATGTCCTCCTTAAGGGCCTCGTCTGTGGCCTCTTCCATGTGTATTTGGGCAAAGCCCTTGATGGTGCTCAGAGGATTTCTGATTTCATGGGCGAGAACCGCTGCCATCTGACCCAGGGCAGCCATCCTTTCCTTTTCTGCAAGGCTCCTTTCCAGTTCATAGTTTCTCTTCCACGCCCTTACGAAAAAGATGGCAAGTATCCAGACCAGTACAATCGAAGAAAGTATCATTACCAGCTGGAACTTTGCCTTTCTCTCAATGGAGAATGCAGGCCAAGGATGAAGTGCCACCCTGAGGCAATAGACCTTCAGGGCTGGTTTTGGTTCAATGGTTTCTGGTTCCGGACGCTTGCCCATGAGCGAGGCCATGGATTGGGAATCGTTTCTAATCCGGTTGAGATTGTCCAGATGAAGTTTTAAGGGAAAGTCCAGTATGAAGACCTCCTCTCCCGTGGCCAGTCGTTCAAAATGGGTAACAATCCTTTCCATGCTGAATACCTTCTTGATGGAGGGATCTTCCATTTTTCGGCCAATGAGCTTCTGGTTGGAGTGGAGAATGCACGTCATGTCCTTGTCGATGAGGGCAAGGAATGCTAGATATTCCCACCTGTCAGAGGCCACTAGATCTGGAAAGAGATCAGGATTGAGCCCGAGTCTTTCCAGGGCGAATCCCAGATTCACTGCAATGTCGGTCGCCCTCGTTTCCAACAGGTGTCTTGAGCCTGCAATGGAAATCCTGTAACTGGTTACTGCACTGATGGCCGCAATGATGCTAAAAAGGGTCAGTAGAAGAATTATGGCAATAAGATACTTGTATTGCCACAGGCCCTTGAGCTTAAGACGTTCAAAAAAGGATGCCATATGGTCTTATATAAGCAATAATAGTGACCTTGACCAGTAAGTGAGTGATTATTAGTAGTAGTTTTCAAAAAATTGGGGAGGATTCATGGCTTCAAAAAAGAATATTCTGGTAGTTGGATCAGGGGGCAGGGAGCATGCCCTTTGCTGGAAGTTTGCCCAAAGTCCACGGGTGGAAAAGGTTTACTGTGCCCCAGGAAACGCAGGCATTGCCCAGGACGCCACATGTGTAGATATTTCCGCGTCAGACCTTAAGGGCCTGTTGGATTTTGCCAAGGAAAATTCCATCGATATTACAATTGTTGGCCCTGAGGCACCCCTTGCCGATGGAATAGTGGATCTTTTTGAGTCAGAGGGCCTGGTATGTTTTGGCCCAACAAAGGATGCGGCCCAGATCGAGGCCAGCAAGGTTTTTACAAAGGATCTCCTTCAGAAATACAAGATTCCCACAGGCAAGTACAAGGTCTTTGAGGACCCTGAAGAGGCAAAGGAGTTTGTCCGCAAAGAAACTGGGGTTCCCGTTGTCATCAAGGCAGACGGCCTTGCGGCAGGCAAGGGGGTTATCCTCTGCTTTGATCTGCAGGAGGCCTTTGATGCAATAGATGAGGTCCTTGTGAAAAAGGCCTTTGGAGATGCAGGAAACAGGCTCATTGTTGAAGAGTTCCTCTATGGAGAAGAGGCCTCCTTCATGGCCATCACCGATGGCAAGGATGTTTTGCCCCTTGCCACTTCCCAGGATCATAAGGCTGTCTTCGACAACGACAAGGGTCCAAACACCGGTGGGATGGGTGCCTATTCGCCTGCACCAGTTGTAAACAAGAAGCTGTTCAAGCGCATAATGAAGGACATAATGATTCCCACTGTCGAGGCCATGGAGGCAGAAGGGCATCCCTACAAGGGAGTGCTCTATGGTGGGCTCATTATAAAGGATGGCAAGGCAAAGGTGCTCGAGTTCAACTGTCGTTTTGGAGATCCTGAGGCCCAGCCCATTCTCATGCGTCTGAAGACGGATCTCTTGGACGTGGTGGAGGCTGCCATCGAGGGCAGGCTCAAGGATCTTGAGCTGGAGTGGGACGATAGGGCAGCGGTGTGCGTTGTCCTTGCATCTGGAGGGTACCCAGGAAAGTATGAAAAGGGCAAGGTGATCCACGGTTTGGAAGAAGTGGAAAAGATGAAGGACGTCATGGTCTTTCATGCTGGCACCGCCCTCAAAGATGGAAAGTTTGTCACTGCCGGAGGAAGGGTTCTTGGTGTGACTGCCCTTGGCGATACCATAAAGGAGGCCATCGACAGGGCATATGAGGCTGTGTCCAAGATCAGTTGGGAGGGAATGCACTACAGGAAGGATATTGGCCAGAAGGCACTCAAGCACCTTTCTGCCCCAAAGGTCTCCATTGTCATGGGTAGCAAGAGTGATCTAAAGGTGATGGAAAAGGCTGCAGAGGTTCTTGATGATTTTGGCGTAACTTATGAAGTAAAGGTTCTTTCTGCCCACAGGACCCCTGCGCTCACCGCTGAGTTTGCCTCAAATGCAAGGGAGCTTGGAACCAAGGTCATAATTGCCGGGGCAGGCATGGCAGCTCACCTGGCAGGGGTTATCGCATCTCATACCACCCTTCCGGTTATTGGCGTGCCAATAGATAGCGGCCCCTTGAAGGGGTTGGATGCCCTTTTGGCAACAGTTCAGATGCCCCCTGGAATTCCAGTGGCAACAGTTGGCATTGGAAAGGCAGGGGCTAAAAATGCAGCCCTTTTGGCCATTGAAATTCTGGCCATCGAGGACGATGAGCTCAAGGAAAGGCTTGCCTCATTTAGGAGGGAGCAGGAGGAGCAGATAAAGTCCATCAACGAAAAGGGCGTAATGTAGGGAAATGGTCCAGCAAGTAGTGACAGCCCAGGAAGACGATGGGCTTGATGAGGCGGCCAGGGTCATAAAGGAAGGAGGGGTATGTGTCATACCCACAGAGACAGCCTATGGCCTTGCCGCCTCTATCTATAACCCCCGGGCAATGTCACGAATCTATGAAATAAAAAGAAGACCAACCACTAAACCGCTACTTATCTTGGCAGATGACCTCAAAGAGGCCCCTGTCGAGCTGAGTGCAATTCCACGCTATGCAATGAGGCTCATGGACAGATTCTGGCCAGGGCCTCTCACCTTGCTGCTTCCAGCCTCTTCAGAGGCGCATTTCTATCTTACAGGGGGCAGCAAAAAGGTTGGGGTTCGTTTGTCCAGCCACCCAGTTGCAGCCGAGCTTGTCAGAAGGGTAGGCCATCCCATTACAGCAACGAGTGCAAATCTGTCTGGCATGGGGCTTTCCAAGACCATTCAGCAAGTCAGGGAACAGCTTGACGGACCAGCAGTCCCGGACATATTTCTGGATGCCGGCAAGATAGATGATGGGCCTGCGTCAACAATTGTGGATTGTACTGGTCAAAGGCCCAAGATAGTCAGAGAAGGGGCCATCAGCCGGGAAGATATTCTGGCCTTGGGTTGAAAATGGCCTTTGCGATGTTGCCCCTTATCTTTCTGTTGCCCTTGTAGATGGACTTTAACATCTGACGAATCTCTCCTCTTTTGCTTATCCCCGCTGAAGGACACAGATTTTCACCCACAGGCAGCCTAAGCTGCTTGGCAAGTCTTTCGATTTTTTCCTTTTCCACAAGGGCCAGTGGCCTGATTATGGTGACTGCGCCTCCAAACATTTCCTGGCGTGGCAACATGGTGCAAAGCTCGCCGCTGTAACACATATTGAGGAAAAAGGTCTCTATAAGGTCGTCGAGGTTGTGGCCCAGGGCTATCTTTTTGCACCCAAGGACCTTGGTCAGCTCAAAGAGCCTCTTTCTACGCCACCACGAACAAAGGAAACAAGGGCTCTTTCCCCTGTTAGCATTACTGTGGGCGACCTTGCCAAAATCTGTCTCTTCCATGTAGAAAGGGGTATCCATTTTGGTGAAATGGTCCCTGAGCCTTTTCCATGCGTGATTCTTGTTGAAACCCATCTCGAGGTAGACAGGCACCAGGGAAAATTTTATTGGCGCCTTTTTCAGCCATTCATTTAGGAAATGAAGCATGACGAGGCTGTCTGCTCCGCCAGAGACAGCCACCATGATGGAGTCGCCAGGTGAGAGCAGGTCAAAGTTGTGAATGGCCTTGCCCACCTTACGATTTATCTCTTTTTTCAGGTATCCCACTTTCCCTGAAGACCTTTCGTTGTTATTAGTAACTGGTCCCAGGAGAGTTGGCTGGCCTGCCAGGTTTGGGTTTAACCTTTACGGGATTGCAGCTGCCTCTTTGATCAGAGCCTGTTTGCCCCACAAAACTTGTGGGACGAAAGATTCACGGATAACGACTCTTGGATGTAGAGGTCATTAAGAGATAGAGCCCTAGAAGCAACAGAAGAATTAGCCAAAACAATTTATTTTCTTTCATATGAAGATATTCTTTAACCTCAAATTTATATTCTTTCTTTATCTGATTTTTCTTGCAGGATACCTGGGATATGGCCATGTGAAAAGGGCCCTCGAGCCAGTCTCCCCTACACCCGTTTATAAAATAGTCGATATTCCAAAGGGCTCTTCCTTTAAAAATGTTGCGCAACTACTGGAGGAAAAGGGGTTAATCCGCTCCAAGGAGGCCTTTTGGCTTCTGGCCTGGTACAGGAAGGAACTCAACCTCATAAAGGCAGGGGAATACAAGCTCAGCCCTTCCATGACGCCCGAGCGGATACTCGACATACTGGTGGCCGGCCAGGTGGTGCAGCACATGGTGACCATCCCGGAAGGGTTCAACATGTTCCAGATTGCAGATTTGCTGAAAAGGGCAGGGCTCGTAAAAAAGAAGGAATTTCTTGCAGTGGTCACCGACAAGGAATTTCTCAAGACCCTAGGCATCAACCAAGACAGCGCCGAGGGCTATCTCTTTCCTGATTCATATTTCCTGCCCAAGGGAGTGACACCCAAGGATATCGTAAAGATCTTTACCAGCCGATTTTGGCAGGTTTGGCACGACAACAATTTTGATGAACGGGTGAAGGAGCTTGGCCTAACCATAAACGATGTGGTCACCCTGGCCTCTATAGTTGAGCTTGAGGCAGCGGTACAGAATGAAAAGCCCATAATAGCGAGTGTCTTTTGGAACAGGCTCAATAAGGGAATGCCCCTTCAGGCAGATCCTACTGTAAAATATGGAATACTTATCGAGAGAAAGATCAAAAAGAGAAGGCTCACCTGGAAGGACCTGAGAAAGTCCACACCATACAATACCTATACACGCCACGGGCTTCCAAAGGGCCCCATTTGCAACCCGGGCCTCATTTCAATAAGGGCAGTCCTGTATCCGAAGACCACCAAATACCTCTACTTCGTATCCAAGGGCAACAGGACCCATTATTTTTCTAAAACATTGAAAGAGCACAACAGGGCGGTTAAAAGATATATCCTGAATAGAAGGCACAGGCATTAGGATGGAGTTTAGACCTTGACCTGGGTAATGTTTGTACCTATTATGAAAAGTTAGCACACTCGTAATATAAATCCTCTACCAAAAACTTCCCCAGAGAGTTTCTTGGAGAACAATAATCATTTAGGAGAAAGTAAATGGAAATTAATGACAAGCGTTATGTAACAATCGATTACACTCTAAAATTGGACTCTGGCGAGACCATCGACCAGACCACACCAGACCAGCCCTTCGGGTTCGTATTTGGTTCAGGTCAGGTAATTAAGGGCCTGGAGGATGGACTTCGTGGGAAAAAGGCTGGAGACAAGGTGTCTCTCACCATCAAGCCTGAAGATGCCTACGGTGAAGCCAGAGAGGATCTGATTAGGGAGATTCCCAGATCCAATTTCCCAGAGGGCATGGAGATTGAGCCTGGAATGCCTTTTGAGGCCCAGTCACCCCATGGCCCTGTTCGTTTTACAGTAAAGGAAGTCAATGATGATGTGGTAAAGGCTGATTTCAATCATCCCCTTGCTGGTGAGACCCTTCATTTTGATATAACCGTTCTCGATGTGAGGGAGCCTTCCTTTGCTGAAATGTCCAGTATGGCAGGTTCATGCGGTTGTGATACCGATCCCCAGGGTGGTTGCGGAACCTGTGGAGGTTGTGGCTAAAAAGTTTTCTAAATAAAAAAAGGCCGGCTCAGTGCCGGCCTTTTCATTGGTTTTCATGCTCCGCCGCACGGGGCAATCCGTGTTTGACGTTTGGTCTTTAGACTCCTGACTGGAAAAAGTGGCGAGTTCAACAACTTCAGCTGTTGGCTATCCAGTGTTTGTCTGAGCTGGATAATTGTTGAAATATTGAGATTCATCATCTTGGAACAGAGTCCCTTCAATTCCTCTATCTGGTTCAAAACCTGGTTGATATCAAAATTGTCGCCGCAGAGTTCATCGTTGAGTTGTAACACTATGAGATTCATTTTGGATTTGTAGAATCCAGCCTCCCGACGATATCTTTTATAGGTCTTTGTAATCCTCGCCCCTTGCTCTCTTTTGAGATCTAGCACCTTGGGCCTCCGGTACAGGGCCTTTATCTCACAACTGCTGGAGGTGAGTACGAAATCTGGCATAAGACAACATGTTTTGGGTCTTATGGCCGATTTTTTTGTGATTTTTTCAATGTTCCAACAGTAGGGGATAAGTGCCACCTTTCTTTTGCCATTTTCACCGCCTTGGGCAAAGATTAGTGTGTGAGTTAGGAAGGTAATTAAAACAATTGAAGCGACAACCAAGACCTTTTGTATCTTTGGGTTAGATAACTTTGTTAGGGAAACATTACATAATAAGCCAATAGATTCTATTTTGGTCTTCATTTTGACATCCTTGCATTGATGGCATCTGGACAATATTTTCGTTGAAACTGTTTACCCTTTTCACCATATCTTTTTGAAAAACCATGTGGAAAAAAAGGGGCCATGGACGCCCTGCGTCATCATGGCCCCTAAGTGTCCTATGGCTATTTTGCCTCCTGCATCACATTATTCTGCTAGATCAATTGCCTTTTGACGCTGTTCTGGGGTCAGGACCTTTCTTGCCTCAACTGCTTCAATCACCACGCCATAAATCAGGTTGGAACAGGAAGACTTGAGGTCGGAGATTATCTTTTCTACCTCTTGTAACTGGAAATCGTCCTTGGCCATATTGTCCAGAAGGTCGATTGAAAGGAGGTTCAAGCGAGATTTTCCCTCAACGATGCTCTTGCGAGTGCGGTAGCGTGCGACCCTCAACTTCTTGACCTGCTCATCACTGAGCCCAAGGAACTTGCTGGCTGCCAGATAGCCGTTCATTTCCCTAAGCACATTGTTGATGACGAGCATGGGAGTGGGGCAACCCTTCTCTTCACTGATTTTGTCCACATTTACCTTGCTCCAGCAGCGCCCCACCAGACATTTGGCAACCTGATAAGGCACTGGGGATGCTACTACCTGGGATATCATACATGCTACAGCTAATGCCAATATGGTTGTTGTTAGTATTCTCCTCATGGTATCACTCCTTTACTTGGAAACAATGGTGCGTGCCTTGTAAATGTCCCTAGCCAATACTGCTATGGTATCCCAACAGCTGTTCTCGATTTCCTGTATCAACTCCTTGAGCTTTTGCTTGTCTGGTAACGGTTTCATCATTTCCTGTACAAAAAGTTCTGTTACACCTTCGAGCTGACCGCCCGACTTGACCACTATCATGTTTGCGTGATCTGCGATTTTAGAAATCTCCTTTACCTGCTGTGGATTGAGACCAAACTTTTTTGCTCCTTTTACATAAGAATTGAGTTCCCTAAGAGCTGACTGAATGAACAGGGTTGGGGTAGGGCACCCTGCAGTAGCCAGCCGGGTCAGGCCTTCTTCCTGCCAACATTCCGATTTGAAACACAGTTCCTCATTGTCCGATGACTGTTGCGCAAAGGAATAGGCGGTTGTAAAGGTTACGAGTGTCAGTGCCAACATTACGGTTCCGATTAAGACTCTTGCGTTCACCATGGTAGCCTCCCAGGTTTTTATTTTTTTGAGCCTATGTTTATTTTATTAGCATTGTTGCAGTTTATGTCAAGATGTAATAATTTTAACTTATAATATTTAATGTGATATAATTCACAGAAGGCTGTTTAAAAATTCACCAACGGCTCGAACACTGCCTTAAACGGAATAACACTCTGTTTTTCTTGGGTTAATTCACTTCTGGAGTTTGAATTGAATGAAGTCGTGCAATATGTCTGATTGTATCAATTTGATACACTTGGAGGGTTTGGTTGGAAGGGTTTCTGGGGTGGGGCAGGAGGGTGTTGCCTTTAAAAACACCTCTTCATTGCGCTTTCAAAGGCCTTGAACGTATTGTCTCCAAAGAGGACTAGCCGTATTTCATCAAACGTGTCAGGATGCTCCTCTACAAACTTCTTTATGGCGCACAGACTCACCTTGGCTGCCTGATTCAAGGGATATCCGTAGGCGCCAGTACTTATTGCAGGAAATGCCACGGTTCTTGCTCCAACTTCCATGGCCCTTTTGAGGCTGTTCGTATAGGCACTAGCAAGAATTTTCTCCTCATTTCTGGTACCTCCCCTCCATATTGGGCCAACTGTGTGTATCACATGTTTTGCGCTGAGTCTGCCAGCGCCAGTCACCACTGCATCACCTGGTTCGCACCAGCCTATCTTTCTACACTCCTCTAGCAGCGATGGGCCGGCAGCCCTGTGAATGGCTCCGTCAACACCGCCACCTCCTAGGAGCCTAGAATTTGCAGCGTTGACAATGGCGTCAACCTTTTCTTTTGTGATATCGCCCGTTTTTAGTACAATGAGGGTGTTACCAATCTTGTGACAAGCTTGCATGCCCAACCACCTCTCTAGGGCCGATTGACAAGTTTGTAGTTGCCTCCTTCTATTCTGAGTCCAAGGCCTTCAACCACTGCCCTGGCAACTGTTCGTCTTGCATCTCCCAGTATTCGACCAAAGGTTTGTCTGGATATTCCCATTCTCTCTGCCGCAGAATCCTGATCCAGCCCCTCGATTTCACTCAGTCTCAAGGCCTCGAGGCCCTCAACCGTCAGGGTGACCTCCTCCAAGTCCCTCAACGGGACACCCCTGGGCTTGAAATACGTTACCGAAGGTTCCCTGCCAACAAGTCTGCATTTGGGTGGTCTTGCCATCTATTCCCTCCCTTACTTTTTTGGGATCTGGTGCAACACCTCTGAAAAGGCATCTAGAAAACGTTGGTTCTCCTCGGGTGTACCAATGGTTACCCTAATAAAGGTCGGGAACCCATAGGATTCCATGGACCTAATGATTATCCCTTTGCGCAGCATTGCCTCGAAAAAGTCTCTGGCACTGCGCCCAGTGTCTATTAACATGAAATTTGTATTACTTTCGTAGGGAGTGCATCCAAGTTCTTTAATTACCCTAAAAAGTTTTAGCATTTCATGCCAGGTATTTTCAAGGGTTGATTCCAGGTGGTCTCTATCCAGCAAGGCAGCCAGTGCTCCTTCCTGGCCAGGGAGATTGACATTGAAGGGCTGTCTCACCCTGTCCAACAAAGAGGCAACATCCTCATCCATTATGCCATAGCCCACCCGTAATCCGGCCAGTCCGTATGCCTTTGAAAATGTTCTTAAAATGACGACCCTCTTGTCTTCCTTGAAGAAGTTGATACCCTCAGCCCAGTCTGTACCAGGTTTTACAAATTCTCCATAGGCCTCATCGAGAATGACCAGGAGATGACTGGGAAGGCGAGAGAGGAATTTTTCCATATCCCCCCTCTTGATGACAGTGCCCATTGGGTTGTTGGGGTTGTCTAGAAAAATGAGTCGGGTGTTTTCATCGATCTTGTCGAGCATGACATCTAGATGGTGAACACCGTTATGCAAAGGTACGACCCTGTTCTCGCCCCCGGTGATCTGGACCATCTTGCTGTAAACAAGGAAACTTGGGCGGCTGCTAATGGCATTTCTTCCGTCTCTTATGAAGACCCTACAGAGAAAGTCAATGAG
>JAADCZ010000168.1 GCA_013154175.1 Thermodesulfobacteriota bacterium | reverse complement strand
AGGCATTAAGGCCATCGCAAAAGTAAGGGCAAAGGAGCCTGCCCTTCGTTACGGCCGCCAGTACTTTAGGGAAATCTCAAGAGATGGAAAAAATTTCTATTTCCCCCAGGATGGAAATTCCTTCCTGGCCTACTCAAGGATTCTGGACACGGATGAAATTTTGATAACCCTCAACATTAGTCTAAGGCCGCAAACCTTCTTTGTGACAGTGGATAAAAACCTCTCACCCCCGGAAAAGAATCTGAAAAATCTGCTTCACCCAGAAAAATCCTTTAAAATCAGCGAAGTAAACAAAAGGGCTGCTTCCAAGATAACACTATCTCCCCTTGAAATGGCAATTTTCAAGGCCGAAGGCTGACACTCTGCAAGGAGCCTCAATTATGGGCTCGCTTGGCCCTTCCCACGACTCACCACCTCTTGAGGACTTGCCTACTCCCCCTACTCCTCCTTGAGGGCTTCCTTTACAGAGGGGAAAAGTGACAAATCCGTATGTGGCAGAAATAGACACGAGACGTAATTGTCCATAAAACGGGGATTATCCGCCAGGTCAAAGTGGGTCATCATCTGGGCCACCTTTTCCATCTCCTTGAACTTCGGCCATGAAATGGCTGCCACCTGGGCCCCGGTCAGAGATGAGTTTCCTGCAAAAAAGAATCTGTCCCGCGGTATGTCAGGCAAAAGGCCAATGGTAATGGCCTGTTCAAGATCCAGGTAACTGCCAAAGTTGCCTGCCAGTATCACGCGTTCAAGGTCGTCAATGCTCATGCCAACGGATTCAAGAAGGGTGAGATAACCAGCAAACATGGCCCCCTTGGCCCTGATGAGATTCTCGACATCTGCCTCTGTAAAGACAATGTCTTCCTTTATTGCCGTTGCCTCTTTTTCCACAACTACATATTCCCAGCCGTCTCTTCCTTCACGTATTCGCTTGGTGGGAAGGTCCCTGCGAAACTTGCCCTGCCTGTCAAGGGCCCCGGTCATGAAAAGGCCTGCCAGAAGGCTGATAATTCCAGAGCCGCATATTCCCTTTGCCTTTTTGCCACCGATCGTAAGAATCATTGGCTCAAAGGTCTCTGGATGAATGTGCACAACCTCCACGGCCCCCACAGTTGCCCTCATGCCATACTTGATGCCGCCTCCCTCAAAGGCAGGCCCTGCGGAACATGCAGCACAGGCCATCCAGTCCTGGTTGCCAAGGACTATTTCCCCATTTGTACCAATATCTATGAAGAGGGTAAGTTCCGGCTGATGATTTATGCCAACTCCAACCACACCTGCCACTATGTCTCCGCCCACGTAGCTTGCCACGCATGGTGCCAGAAACATTCTGACGTGCGAAGGAAGCTCGAGGCCAATGTCCCTTGCCAGCACCTGGGGAAACTTGTTTGCAACAGGGGTGTAGGGGGCAGACCTGAGAAATTTGGTCTCGAGTCCAAGGAGGAAGTGGGTCATGACCGAGTTTGCCGCCACTGTTACAAGGCTGATATCCTCCCTTTCAAGGCCGGTTTCTGACAAAAGTTCTGAAATGAGCTTGTTGAGGCAACCGACTATCTTTTCCTGAAGTATCTTGAGCCCATCGCCCTTTCTGGCAAACTCCATCCTGGAGATTACATCCTCCCCGTAACTGACCTGGGGGTTGTAGTCAGAGGATTCTGCCAGGACCTTCTGATCCAGAAGGGAGACAAGCCTTGCCGAAACCGTTGTGGTTCCAATATCGATACAAACCCCGTGCTGCGCCTTGGTTTTATCCCCTGGCTCAACCCTGATGAGGCGCTTGTAGTCTGGCACCTGGCTTTCGAGAAGGCTTGCCGTCACCGTCCAGTTGCCATCCCTCAAGGCATATGGAAGATGGTGGAGCACATCACCATCCACATCTAGGTTCAGGTTCTGGCCAAGCTCACGGCTTATGCGGCCAAGGTCACTTATATGGTCTGTAACGCTGGGCTCGGGCACGGAAATGAGCCTCTTTGCCACTGCAGGTTCGCTCTTTACAGAAAGCTCTTCGCCGTGGGCCTGAATCCACGCTGCTGCCTTTCTCGCAAGGGGCCTGGCCAGGGCCTTTCTGTCCATCTGGGATTCCACGGGAACCCGCACAACTACGTCTGTTACCGGAGTGGTTGCACACGCCTTCCAGCCGCCTTCTGGCAACTCCTCCCCCTTGACTTGACCTTCTTCCACAAAGATACGGCACTTGTTGCAAACTCCGGCACCACCGCAGCTTGCATTAATATGAATGCCTGCGCCCATTGCGGCCTTTAGAAGATTCTCGTCAGATGCAACGTCGACTGTAATATTTGCTGGCAAAAAGGTTACCTTTGGCATAAGCTCTTTCCTTAGAAACTCTAATATATACTAGATGACGGTGAGCTGATATTATACATAAGGTCCCTTATCGTCCAGAGATTAATAGTCTTCGGCCAGAAAAAGGAATTGGGGAGGAGCTATGAAAATATTAGTCACAGGCGGTGCCGGGTTTATAGGTTCCAACGTAGTGGACAGATACATAGAGCTTGGACACGACGTGGTCGTTGTGGACAATCTCTACTCTGGAAAACTGGAGAACCTTAACCCAAAAGCGAAATTCTACCTTTTGGACATAAGAAGCCCTGAGTTTGAAAAGGTCCTTGAAATAGAAAAACCAGATGTAATAAATCATCATGCAGCACAGATTTCAGTCCCCTACTCCGTGGAGGACCCGCGCTTTGACGCCGACGTCAACATTCAAGGCTTTGTGAACATGCTGGAGGCTGCAAAGGATCAGGGTGTGAAAAAGATTATCTTCATCTCCTCGGGCGGGGCAATCTATGGAGAGGCTGAAGAATACCCTACCACAGAAAATTATCCGCCAAAGCCCCTTTCACCCTATGCTATTGCCAAGGCCGTTTCAGAAGATTTCCTTTTCTTCTACAACCATCAATATGGGCTTGACTATACAGTCCTTCGTTATGCCAACATCTATGGGCCCCGCCAGATTCCCCACGGTGAGGCAGGGGTCGTGGCCATCTTCATGGACAGGCTCCTTGCAGGGAAAAAGTGCACCCTGTACCACTTTCCAGAAGACCCAAGGGGCATGATTCGTGACTACTGTTTTGTCGGCGATGTCGTAGAGGCAAATGTACAGGCACTTGATAAGGGCAGTTGTCAGGCTTATAACATTGGTACAGGGGTGGAGACCAAAACCCAGGACCTTTTTGAAAAGATATATATGGTAATGAAGGAGCGGGTAAACCTGCCTGACGAGCTTGCAGAACTTGAACGCAAGGAGGCCAGGGCCGGAGACCTCAAGAAGAGTTGCCTCGACTGCTCAAAGGCCAAGAAGGAACTAGAGTGGACTCCTGCCCACGACCTTGAACAGGGCTTGAGAAAAACCCTCGACTGGAGGCTTTCAGCCAAGTGAATCTCAAGATAGCACTTGGACAGATCAACCCCGGCTCAAAATCCGTTGCAGAAAATGTCAAGTGGGCCATTGAAGGAGCTGCACTTGCTGCCCAACAGGGGGCAAAGATACTTTGTCTGCCTGAGCTCTTCCCATTCGGACTCTTAAAGGGACACTCCCAGGTAGAAACCGCAGCAGCTGTCACAGTCGACATCCTGGACATACTGCGTGAAAACGCCCAGTCCAACGATATCGCCATAATGGCAGGGCTTCCCTATGC
>JAADCZ010000167.1 GCA_013154175.1 Thermodesulfobacteriota bacterium | reverse complement strand
AAATGAGGGGCCCGGCTTCTGCCGTCCGGAGACAGGGTGGTGGGCACCTCTGCAATGCGCAGGCCCTGGAGGGTCGCCTTGATGACCATTTCACTGGCAAACTCCATGCCCGTGGTCTGGAGCTGAAGTTGTAGGATACGATCCTTTCTGAATCCCCTCAGGCCGCAGTGAAAATCACCACAGGGACTGTGAAAGAACAGCCGGCCGATAGCTGTCAGAACAGGATTGCCAAGATATCTGTGCAGCGGAGGCATGGCGTTTTTCTTGATCCCGCCGAGAAACCGGTTTCCCATGACAAGGTCATACCCCTGCCGTAGTTTGTCGAGAAAGGGAGTCAGGTCGTGGAAATCATAGCTGTCATCGGCATCACCCATGATTATGTACTTTCCTGAAGCAGCATGTATCCCGCCAGCAAGCGCGCTGCCATATCCCCGTTCCTGAACCCGGATCACCTTTGCTCCGCATTGTCTGGCGATCTTCACTGAATTATCAGTGCTGCCATTGTCCGCGATGATTATTTCCGTATAGACGTTGTTTTCCTCGGCCCATTTCCACACCTTGTTGATACAGGTTGCAAGCGTTTCCTCTTCATTGAGACAGGGCATGACCACGCTCAGTTCAATGTCATTCATCTCTGCTGTCATGGAGAATGGATGTATTTTGTTGGGAATCGTCTGATAAAGTTAACAGGTTATCATGGTTGACAGTTCACTTTGCATATTTGAAGTGCGCACGGACGGTTACACGAGATCAGACCCGTGAAAAATATGGAAAACAGGAGTATATATTTTTGCGCGCGTGTTTTTTACTTGTTGTCTGTTGTTTTATGACCGGAAAAGATTTTTCTAACTCAGGATAAAAGGCAAAAAATCTTTTCTGACACATGGTTGGAGTAACATGTATACTTTCTGATTGCAACCAGATGGTTATCGATATGAATATAATTAACATGTACCTGGGAAGCGTTTCTCCTATTACATGGACGCTTTTTCTGCTCTCCTCTCTACTGATTTTATCCGGCTTTCTGATCTTTTTCAGAACAGGAGTGCAACGGGTATATCTGTTGCTGGCTGAATGCGGATTGTTTCTCTTTTCCTGTCTGACCGTCCTTTATTTCGTCAGTAACCGGTTTACTGAATGTGGAATCAATACAGCCGTCCTCTACCATCTGCGCACAGGGCTTTCCGGCGCGGGCTTTGCTGATTTTTATGATCTGATTGGAGAGGGGTTGCTCTTCCTGGCAATAATGATGATTCTGGCTGTCGTCGCCTATGTGAAGATTCCCAATGCCGGTGCAGGGAAGGGGAGGTGGGCATGGAGAAAATTACCTCTCTGGCTTATCCTTGCATCATTGCTGGTCCATCCAGCGGTACTGGACATCACAAGGCTTTGTCTGCCGTTGTCGGCTCCATCGGGTGCTTCTTTTAAAAAATGGTTTGTCACGCCTGCCTTGTCGACACCTGAATCACCAAGGGTGGAACGGAAACCAGACCTGATCTGGATCTATCTCGAAAGTGTTGAGCGTACTTACTTTGACCAGCATCTTTTTCCAGGGTTGGCCGGGAACCTGCGCCATCTGGAGCAGGAAGGGGTCTCGTTTGTCAACCTGGACATGATAGAGGGGAGCGAGTGGACCATCGGCGGCATGGTGGCCAGTCAGTGCGGCATGCCCTTGATTACGCCCTCATGGGGAGAATCAATGGGCGCGATGGATCATTTTCTCTCCGGTGCCACCTGTATCGGCGACCTGCTTCATGATCAAGGCTATCTCCTTTCCTATATGGGCGGTGCTGACCTGAATTTTTCAGGAAAGGGTAAATTTTATCAGTCACATGGATTTACACGTGTCCAGGGGTTGCGTGAACTGCTCCCGAGGATCAAGGATCCATTATACCGCACGGCATGGGGACTCTATGACGATTCCCTCTTTGACCTTGCCTGGAAAGAGTTTCTATTTCTGGAAAAACAAAAACAGCCTTTCGGTCTTTTTCTGCTGACGCTTGACACCCACCATCCGCACGGTCATGCCTCAAAAACATGCGGCGGCCATCCGTACAAAAAACAAGATAATCCAATGCTCGATGCCGTCCACTGCAGCGATGAACTTGTCGCCGATTTTATCAGGAAAATCCGAAAAACATCGAGAGGGAAAAAGGCTGTCATTGTCGTCAGCTCTGATCATCTCGCCCAATACAATCTGGCTTCGCGATACCTGAGAAAGGGTAAGAGAAAGGAGTTGTTTCTGGTTCTGGATGGCAGTGCGGGCAAGGGCCAGAACAGGAAGATATCCAGACATGGGACGGTGCTTGATGAAGGGGCGACCGTGCTTGACTTCCTTGGCTACCGCACGCCCGTGGGCCTGGGCAGGGATCTGCTAGATCCTGGTCAATCCCCTTTGGTGGACCAGTTTAAGGACTTTTCCGGCCAGCTTGCCTCCTGGCATGACAATTTTATCCAACTTTGGGATTTTCCGCGCCTGGATGGAGAGATACAGATACGTTCCCGTCCAGCAGGCATCCTGCTTAATGGGCACGAGTACCGTTCGCCCCTCCTGATGACATGGGATGCCACTGGTCAGACCACCTTTTATTTCAATGATCCATTTGGTCCCAAGGTATTGGATTACTATCTCCATCTTGATGCGGACACCCCCTTTTTCTGGATGGATCAATGTGCCGTAATGCGTCCCTTTGTTGGTGAGGCGGCGGGAGATGGTATCTGCTTTGTCTATGGTAAGCCGGGCCTGGACATGAGGGCTGAGCCTGTCCTTGATCAGGTCATTGGGGCGGAGATTTTGCAAAGGCAGCGAGCCCGCCACGGAAACGAGGAGATATTTGCCCGGCAAAGGAGAAAAATACTTGCCAGCCGCATTCGACCGGCAATGAAGATGTTGGTTTCCGCCATACCCGACAATAGTCTGATTTATGCCAACGACCCTCACCAGGACTGGGACCTGCAACTTTATTTTCAGGATCCTGAAATTCGTGGGCGGGGCCTGCAATACACCAACAGGGTGCCTGGGAAGCGCCCGTTTTTCTTTGTTGCCTCAGATCTAAACAATGAACGGAAAAAACTGCCGAATTATCAGGTGTCATTCTATTTCGCTCCAAAAACCCTGCGTGATTTTCTTGCCAGTCATCTGCGTGATACCGTCATTCTTGCCGTTAAGGATGAGGCGACCACCAGCTTGAGCGCTCAGACCAGAAAATATCTTGCCTCGCTTGGACTTGCAGTGGATCGGTTGACCTATAGAGGTTCATATGCCGCTGTTCTGAAAGAGGGAAAGGTGCTGGCGCAACGATATGCTCCCCGGACAACCGTGGTGCTGGAAAGTGAAGAGTTGAAAAAGATCGGCGTGGACAAGGTTGTCAGTGGCGGGGCACTGGCATCAAATCGTGCGGAGATATGGTACAGGGGAAAAAATTATGCCCTGAACCGGCGTGGATTCAATGTGGTTGTGATCGATAAGAGGGATTGGGTGCAGTCTGCCTGTTTTGACACATTCAGACATGAATGGGAGGGCTATGCTGTATTCAGAGCTGTTCCCAAACAGTAACTCGCCAGGATAAAGAGTGATGAGGGATGGCCAGCTTGAGTTTCATTCTTCCAGGTGGAATCCGAAGACATGCATTGCGCCTGATGCCGGCCCCCGTGGTTCCAGCCTGAGCA
>JAADCZ010000029.1 GCA_013154175.1 Thermodesulfobacteriota bacterium | reverse complement strand
AAAAGGTGTGACCAAGGGTGCAAAGATAGAGGTGTACGAAGAGAAACGAAATAAAACAGTAGGACGTAAGAAGATGAAGGGCATCCACCACCTGAACGCCTCCAACCAGGTCCATTATGGGCTTGAAACCCTTGATGTTATAAAGCATGACGCCACTGATTATCTGAAGGGGCAATAGCACGAACATGATGAAACAGTAGGCGCATTTTTGCAGAGAGTTGAACTTTTCATCCTCACAGGGCACGAATGGAGAAGGCTCCCCCTTGAAATACTTGTACAGATAAAAGAGTGCCTGTTGGGGAAGGCCTCTTATGAGCTCGGCCTTTGGCGGCACATAGATCTTTACGAGCTTTCCTGAAATTATGTAATAGCTAAGCCACAGTACATAGTCTGCCAGTACCACGAAGCCGCAAAAATTGTGAATGGACACGGCTGTTTTCAGGCTGCCAAAGATTTTTACCACACCTGGCAGATGAAGTTGAATACCCGTTATAACCAAGAGGACGATTCCAAAGGCATGAATCCAGTGCCAGATCCTTACTGGAAGCGGGTGTAAATATATTTTCGTATCAGACATGGCCATTTCCCCCTAAAAATCTACCTTTTCATTTGCCAATGGGACACCAGGCTTCTAATCATCTTTGTTCACATCATCACGTGAACGCCCATTTCTGGCGCGTCTGTTTTTAATTGTGAGCAGCCGGAAGAATGTATGAATGCAAACAAACCCCAATCCTCCAAGGACTATCACAACACCTATGATATCGATCCAGCGATATCCTATCGACTTTACAGTTAGCCAAAGTTCCTCCAGATCCTCCTTTGTGAGACGGTGCTCGCCAAGGAGATAGAAATCACTCACCCCTCCAATTCCGTGAATACCCGTAAGCACACTCTTATCCAGGGGAAGGGTCTCGATGCCACCGCTTTTTTCAGGTATCTCAAGGAGCACCTTTGAATAAAAGGGGGCATCTGCTGAGTGACAAACCACGCACTCCTTTGCCTTGAGTCCCCTGTCAGTAAAGTTGTGAACAGGCTTTAGCACCACCAGGTAGACGCCCATGTCCACATATTTCAGATTCCTTGTCCGTTTTACATTCTTATTGAGGGTGTCCAGAAAAGAACTCAACTCAAGGGCACTGATGCGCCCCGACCCTGCCCTATCCATGAATTTTGCTATATCCACATCTGGTTTGCCTAAAATTGAAGACAAATCCTTGTATGTGAGCCTTACTGGCCTTCCCTCTGCGGTGATGCCCCGGAAGTAGTAGATAATTCCCTTTGTGGCATTTGGGCTGTGACACATGGTGCACTCCAGGTATTTGAAGTGGACAATGGGCTGGGAGAGCCACTGATGCTGTTTCAGGGCATCTGTGTGGCACTTTTGGCATATCTGGCGTCTTTGTTGCGCATTTAGTTGGGTAAATGGTTTAACAGCATGAGGGTTGTGGCAGTTATAGCATATCTTCTTGCTCACCCTGTAATGGAGGCTCTTTTTGTATTGCTCCATTATCTCTTCATGGCAGTTGGCACAAACGACTATTCCCGGGGACTTCACCTTCACCCTTCCCATCTCGTTCAGCACCTTGAACTCGGAGTGACAGTCGAGACATGTGACCCCATTTTCTGCATGAACCGATTTCAAATAGGTGTGCTGGTTGGGAATTGGAGGCATCTTTGCCAGATATTCCCTGCTCACAGGGAATCTTTTGTATCTGCCCTTGCCATCTGGAACCTCGATCTCAACGCTCTTGTAGAACGGAGAGAGGGAGGTGTGGCACATGGCGCAGTCCTTTATATTCTTTACCCTGTCTGTAAAGTTGTGATATGGCGAGGTGACGAGTATCTCTTCCTTGAGGCCACAAGGCCCAAGACCTGCCTCCTCGAGTTTGTTCAGTACCGCCTTTATCTCAAAGGGGTCTAGGGTACCGTTGCCATTTATGTCCATCACCTTGAAGATATCGTCATCCAAAGGGCCAAGGGCCTTGGCAAGCTGGCTGTAGGAAACGGGCACTGGTTTTCCGCCAGTTTCCACGTAAAATCTCAAAAACATGGCCTTTTGAGCCTTGGGGCTGTGACACACAGTGCATTCCAGATACTTGAAATGTGTCTCTGGCTGGGGGAGCCATTCATGCACTGGTGTGCCATGACACCGCTTACAAATCGCAACCCTCTGTTTGTGGGAAAGCTCATCTATTGGTGGTTCACTGTGCGGGTCATGACATTGCCAGCAACGTTTCTGGCTCTTTTTGAAATGGCGACTCTTCCTGTACTGGTCCGCTACCTCTGGGTGGCACTCACTACAGTCAACCGGGGCGAGATACTGTCTATGGGGAAGCTCCTCGATATCTGAATGACAGTCCGTACATTCAAGCTCTCCGTGGACGGAACCACTATACTTTCCTTGGTCCACAAACAGTGAAGTAACTCCTGGGGAGACCCTTTTCACCCCCTTTACCCTGCGAACCATCTCCAGCCTTTCAGACCTGCTCATCTCCAAAATGTCTCTGGAGCCATGACAGTCCATACATTCGTCGTTGTCTATGGCAGAAACCATCCTTGGTGCAAGGATGTAGAGGGATGCTACAAGGAGACAAAAAAGCCCTGAGTTACCTTTGACAAAGCGTAAATTGGTTAATGGTTTCATGGAACTACCCCTAAATTTAGTGCTTGCGTGGCCAAGGTTTTCCTTGACTCGGGCCCTTGTTACTTCTTAATCTTGCCTGAAGAGGCTATTGTGAAAATTTTGGCCACAAAATTATAATTTGTACCCTCACTATAATTCTAAAATTATTCCAAGTAAATCTATTTTTTCTTAAATTACTCAAAATTAAAAAGTTAAAAAATTCTCTATCCTGACAATTTTCTGAAATTTCAAGAGGATAGACAAAAACAAAAGGGGCCTTTCCCATTGTTTTTAAGGCCCGTTCCCCCTAAAAGGAGACATGCGCACCTAACGCCTGTTTCAGAAGGGGGAATTTTGGTGATGGACTAGAATGTGCCAGGCCCTAGAGGATAGGCCCTTGATGGACCAATGAATGAAGGGCTAAGAGGCCTTGTTTCCTTTTAGGGCACCCATTACAAGGTCTTTTAGGGCCGATATGAAGGTTTTGGAATCGTTGAGGGAAGGAGTTCTCACAAGCTTGACACCCCTTTTTTTCAGCATGTCGCCATAGAGCATGTCAATCTCATAGAGGGTTTCAATATGGTCGGATACAAAGCTGATTGGAAGGCAGAGTATCTGTTTTACTCCCCTTTCTGCCAGTTCCATTAGATGATGGTCAGTTGCAGGCTCAAGCCATTTGACAGGGCCACTTCTGCTTTGAAAACAGAGGGAGCCCTTAATACCAGTAAGTTTTTCAAGGCCATTTATTGTTCGATGGATATGGTCAACATAAGGGTCCCCCTCGTCAACCATCTTCTGGGGAAGGGAGTGGGCACTGTAAACCAGTTGGAAGTCTTCCTTGTCATCCAGCCTTTTTCGCCCTTCCTCGACACACTGGGCCAGGGCCTTGAGGTAAAGGGGATGGTCTGGATAGCTGTCTATTGTCACATAGTCGCTTATGCCAAGCTGCCTTGCCGCCTCCTTGAAGTCGTCTATGGATGTTCCGCTGGTGGCAAGGCTGTAATGGGGATACATTGACAAGGCCACGAACTTGGAGACGCCTTTGTCAATGAGGCCCTGAAGTTGATCCTTTGTCCTTGGGGCAAAGTAGCGCATGCCTGGAACACACAGATACTCCTCACCATCAGGGGCAGTATCATTTAGCTGCGCCTCAAGGGCCTTGGCCTGACGATTAGTAATGTCCAAAAGGGGGCTCTTGCCACCAATCTTTGCATAACATGCAGCGCTCTTTGGGGCCCTCCTTTTGGCAATGAACCATGCAATTGGCCTTTGGAGAAAAGAGGGGCCAAGTCTTATGATTTTCCTGTCGGAGAAGAGATTGAACAGAAAGGGGCGCACTGCCTCGAGACTGTCAGGGCCCCCCATATTTAGCAGTATGACACCTATCTTCTTCATCAGGCAGAAAGCTCGTGGATTATATCAATGGCAAGCTTTACCTTTTCTGGCGGGATTTCTGGCAAAACCCCGTGACCAAGATTGAATATATGGGCCTTTGCCTGAAGCCCCTGGAGAATTATCTCCGATATCCTCTCTCTTAGGCGATCCTCAGACAAGAACAGCAGACATGGATCGAGATTGCCCTGTACCACCGTATCTGGCCCGAGGGATTTCAGGGCCGTCTCCACGTCTGTACGCCAGTCGAGACCAATGACATCGGCACCGGAAAGGGCAGTCAGATCCAGGAGATGACCACCGTCGTAGACAAAGTATATCATTGGAACGCCCTTTGGCCTCAGGGCATTGAAAATCCTTCTTGCGTAAATGAGTGCGGCATCCCTGAAGTCGTGGCGGGTAAGGACACCTGCCCAGGTGTCGAAGAGTTGAATGGCCTGGGCCCCTGCATCTATCTGGGCCGACAGATAGGATATTGTCACATCGGTGATGAGATCCATCACCTTCCTGAATAGGGCAGGATTCGAAAAGAGCATCTTCTTGATGTTTACAAAGCTCTTTGTGGTTCCGCCCTCGACCAGATAGGTGGCCATGGTGAATGGCGCCCCGGCAAAGCCTATGAGGGGCACCCTGTCCGCCAGCTGCCTCCTCAAAATCTTTATGGTCTCCAGGACAAAGGGGACGTCCTTTTCTGGTTCAATGGGATGAAGCCTTTTGAAGTCTTCATCGCTACGGACTGGAGGGTCCAGAACCGGCCCCTTCCCTTCCACAAAGGAGAGCCCAGCACCCATTGCCTCGAGGGGAATGAGGATGTCAGAGAAGAGAATTGCAGCATCCACCCCAAGGAGATCAACTGGCTGCAAGGTAACCTGGGCGGCAAGTTCCGGGGTCTTGCACATTGTGAGAAAGTCGGCCTTGCCCCTAATCTCCTGATACTCAGGAAGATACCTTCCTGCCTGCCTCATGAACCAAACAGGCACCGGGGCTGTTCTCTCTCCCCGGCACGCCCTGAGAAAAATGTCCCTCATTTATTCTTGTCCTCCAATCCTTTTAGTTTCCTGGGCGTGTAGCTGCAAAAGGGTTCCTGTTCCAGATAGTCACCGCTGACTGCATAGGCCCTTGCCCTGCAACCACCACAGACCCTTATATATTCACACGCTCCACAAGATCCTTTATAACGGGAAAAATCCCTGAGCTCCTGAAACAGCTGGGAGCCGTCCCAAATCTCCTTGAGGGGTTGCTCCCTTATGTTACCTGCCGGAAGGGGGAAGTAACTGCAAGGCAGCACATTACCATCGACATCGATAAGGCATATGAGCTGGCCGGCCAAACAGCCCTTTGAGCCGCCTGTGGAAAACTTCAGGCTTCTGTGCTCCAGCTTCTCGCCGTCCCGCTTCGCCAGTTGCATCTTCACCCTGTAGTAATGGGGGGCGCATGTTGGGCGCACCAGGAGATCCTTCTCCTTTTTCTCCATCTCATAGTGCCACTCGAGGAGCTTTTCATAGTCCTCAGGGCTTATGAGTTCGCTCATTATCTCCTCACCACGCCCAGTAGGTACGATCATGAACATGTACCAGGCAGTGGCGCCTATCTCCTTGGCAAGGCGATAGACATTTGGGATGTCATGCTGGTTACGCTTGGTAAAGGAAGAATTTATGAGAAAACTTATGCCATGTTCCCTGCAGAGCCGTGCAGCATTCATGGTTCCCTCAAAGGCCCCTGGCTGATTTCTGAAGTTGTCGTGTATCTCAGCGGTGGAACCATCGAGGCTCAAGGAGACCATTTTTATCCCTGCCTCCTTGATCTTTTCACACGTCTCTGGGGTCACAAGGGTTCCATTGGTGGCGAGGCACATCCTAAGCCCTTTTTCAGTGCCGTAGCAGGCAAGGTCGAACCAGTCCTCTCTGAGAAGGGGCTCCCCGCCAGACAGCACAACCACGGGTTTTGAAAAGGAGGAAATGTCATCGAGTATCCTCTTTCCTTCCTCGGTGGAAAAGTCGGGATGCTCCTTGACCTCCAGCTCCGATGAAGATCGGCAGTGAACGCAGTGGAGATTACATCTTCTCGTTATTTCCCATGCAAGCCACTTAAGCTCAAATTCCATAACCTTGACCTCAAAAATTTTGACCTTTAAAGGACCCTCGGCCCAGAGAAACTCTCTTTAATTCATACAAAGGCAATATACTAGCCTTTTAGCAATCCCAATGGCAAACAAAAACTTATTCCTCCCCTGCCCCTCTCACTGCCTGAAGACCCTGCTCATAAAGTTCGAGATAACGCTCTGAGACCTTGTCCCAGGTGTATTTTTCAAGGATTATCTCCACTGCCCTTTGCCGCATTGCCTCAAGGGTGCCAGGGGATTCGTTGAAAATAGCAATGGCCCTAGCCATAACCGATGCAAGCTCTCCTGGATCCTCTGAAGAAAAGCTGAGCCCATTTACTCCGTCCTGAACCTTCACTAGCCCGCCAGTTCGTCTCACGATTGGTATGTTGCCCATTATCTGGGCAATGAAGTCAGTAAGCCCACAGGGCTCGAACCTGGATGGAATAAGGAAGAAGTCACCCCCAGCATACATCTGGTTCGCCAGAAAACGGTTAAAGCCGGTAAGGACGCACATGCGGCCCTGATTGTGGGGAAGGCCACTCACCCATTTGAGGCGCTCTTCGATATCCGCCTTGCCACTTCCCAAAATGGCTATGTTGAAGGCACTGTTTCTGGCAACATCTCCCTCCAGGGCCCTGGCCAGGATGTCCATTCCCTTCTGCTCAGTCAGCCTGCCCACAACAGTAAAAAGGGGCAGATCCGGCCTGTATTCCAGACTTCCCGTAACAGAAACCTCCTTGAACCTGCCATCAAGGAACTCAACTGCAGCATCCCCTGCTGCCAGAAGCCTCAAAAGGGCCTTCTTGCACGTTTGCTTCCCTGAAAAATCCCCTCCGAGGGAATCAAAGGAACATGGTATGCCAAGCCTTTCTGACTCTAGGGGATTATACTCCTGGGGGTCGATACCATTTGTGATGCCAAGTAGCTTGATACCCCTGTCCTTCAGGGCATGTCCAAGCCAACCTGTCAGGGCATCCAGTTCTGTTTCCTGAAGCTCCCGGGCATAGTTTTCACTGACAGTGTTCACCAATCCGTAGGAGGCCCCGGCAATAAGTGGGTCGAACATCCCATTTAAGAGGCAGTGATAGATCACCCGCCAAGGCAGGCCTGTTATCGCCTTTGCAAAGGGCAGATCACCCACTTCCTGATGGTAGCCTATGCCGGCGTTGTGAATGGTTAGAAGGGTTGCTGCCTTAAGGAAAAAGTGGCGAAACCCATCCATCTCCCTAATGAAGGCAGGAACGATGCCTGTGTGACCATCGTGGCAGTGGATCACATCGGGCCTGATATCCAGGGCCTGGAGGAGTCCAAGGGAGGCCTTCTGATGCAGTACGTTCATGGCAAAGTAATCAAAGTGCCCCTCCCCATGTCTCTTTGACGGGTCCTGCCTCTCTTCCTCCAGGGTATAGGTATAGATTCCTCTTTTTTCAGAAAACCTGTCTGCCTCCACGAGATAGCACCTGACACCGTCAACATCCCCTTGCCAGAAGCCCACCTGCTCGGTGCGTTCCTCAGAGGCATAGTTCATGTCTACCGAAAACGATATGCCAAGCCTTTCAAATCCAAGCCCTTCGGCATCTAGAAACCCATACCTTGGAAGTATGACGTGGGTATCAATCCCCTTTTTCACAAGGGCCTTGCACAAACCCTTGGTTACATCCTTCACACCGCCTGCGCCGGCGATACCCGCATACTCCCTTGCCAGAACCGCTACTTTTTCAATTTCCATATTTGACATTCTCTTCCTGCGTCTCGAACATTGTCTACATCATGGAGACATCCTCATACCATGTCTTTAACATGGCCAGGGCATTGGCTCAATCGTTACCCTACGAACTATTTTTCCTAGATGGGCCAAGATGCCCTTGACACCCAGTGCTGTATGACTAGTCTGAATAAACCCTATTAACTTAATCCTAATTGAGAAGACCTGCTCAGGAGGAAACGTGATATTCTCTTCCCGACACAAACATCTATCACAAGAGGCAAAACAAAGCCATGTGGGTGATCGACGCACTCACCTAGCAAACGAGAGGACTTTCCTTGCCTGGATACGAACCTCCGTATCCATCATGGGGTTCGGTTTCGTAGTGGAGAAATTTTCACTGTTTCTCTGGCTGGACAAAAGATTGGACAAGGACATCAGTTCCACGTCCCTTGAAATTTCCAACCTCTTGGGGGTTATTTTCATTGGCCTAGGTGCCATAATGGGCTTTCTTGCCATGCTGAGATTTGTAAAAGTGGAAAAGGAGATAGAAACCAACACCTTCCGACCACCTGTGCTACTAGATATAATGTGCGGGCTCATATTCCTGGTCATGTCCATACTCATACTTTATTACATTGCAGATTGGCACAGCATCCTGCTACTTGCCCGTTAACACGTCTTTTCAATAAAAAAATTATGAAATAGCCGGCAGGTCCGCATAAACCATGGACAGAGCACCCATCCATGTCTTTATCAGCAAGGTTGACAAAAACAAATATCTCTCCCTGACCCCAGAAAGCCTGTTGGATAAAGATGGAAAGTGGTTCGTCGAGCTGTTCTACAAACACATCTCTTCACTGCTAAGCCGCGACATACGCGGGGAAAACGTCTTGGTCAAGCCAAACCTGCTAAAGGCCAAGGCCCCAGAGTGCGTCACATCTGGCCTGGCAATAGTTGCGGCAGTCATCAGTCTCAGGGAAGTGGGAGCCAGGGTCACTGTTGGCGACTCCCCTGCCTTTGGTCATGCAAGACAGGTGGTCGGCTCCCTTGGAATAGGGCCCATCTTGAAGAGGCTTGGGGTGGAGACCATCTCCCTAGACAGCCCGGTGAAGGTGTCACTTCCCTGCGGAGCAAAGATTGCCGTGTCTAAGCATGCCCTCGACAGGGATGTTATTGTCAACCTGCCAAGACTTAAGGCCCACTGCCAGACGGGCATGACAGGGGCTGTTAAAAACCTCTACGGTACAGTGCCAGGCTTCAGAAAGGGGCTCTATCATGTCAAATATGGAAAGGAGCTCAGTCTATTTTCCAGAATGATAATAGAGATAGGCCAGCTCTTGCCCGAGACCATAAGCGTGCTGGATGCTATCAACTGCATGCACGAAACCGGCCCCACTGTTGGCAAGCCAATATTTCTCGGTGTCGTGGCCTCGTCTACTTCCACCCACGCCCTCGATACAGCCATGTACCATGCAATAGGTGCGGAACCAGACATGGTGCCCATTTGGAAAGAGGCAAGAAAATTGGGTCTGAAAGGCACGTCAATCAATGAATTGACATTCCCGTGGTTGGAGCCAAAAGACATTACAGAGGCGAAGAAATTCAAAATTCCAAGAAAACTTGACCCCGTTGCCTTTAATCCGGTGAGATTCCTGTTAGGGAGGGTAAAATCTGTTGCAAGGCGTATTGGAATCATGTCATAATGAATCCTAAAATTATCTCGTTTATCTAATAACTGTCGATAATCACTAACGATATTATTTTTTTTTAAAAATGGCTATTGACAAAGACGCTAGGCGTAGGGTATATTTTTGGGCATACGTTAAGTCACATTCAATAATGCAGAACTTTACCCCTGCTGGTCCCTCTGTACCATCTCCAACAAAGACGACCAACATACCCACCTCCATCCTTCTTAAACCAGCAGGGGTTTTTCTTTTTTCTTCTTATCTTCCAAAAGGAGAAAATTCATGTATAAATCAATAGTTACCTCGTTTTTTCTTTTAATTTTCGCTGTTTTGAGTCTATTGCCACCATCCGACGTCCTTGCATCCAGGCAATTGGTGTTGACCATCTACCATAATGGTGGCCTATTTTTGGAAAAGAGGAATTTCAACCTGAAAAAGGGCTCTGGCACCATAACCATCCGGGATATCAATCCGGGAATCATTCCAGGAAGCATCTACATCCACACCCCTGGCGCAATGGTTGAATCCTTTTCATGCATAAAAAAGCCTCTCACCATGGAAGGCCTCCTAAGGGCCTACAGGGGCCAGGAAGTCCTAATACACCGCCATGACAAAGGCTGCTGCCACGGAGAGCACGGACAAAGGGAAGTAACACTTTTGTCCTTCAGCGGAAACGTCGCCATTGTGGAATCAGACGATGGGGTCTTTCAGGTGGATGTTTCAGACATCGTTTTCCCCTCCCTTCCAACGGGCCTAGGTGGCACACCACAGATCAGGGCACGGCTATATTCAAAAAATGGAGGTTCAAACCCTCTGGAAGTGGTTTACCTAGCCAAGGGGTTTGGATGGAAGGGTGAATATACAGGGGTCTTGAGTCAGGATGAAAAACACATGGATGTCACAGCCTTTGCAAACCTTTCAAATGGAACAGATGCAGCAGTCTCATCCTCCAGACTGAGGCTCGTTGCAGGCAGGGTAAACTTTGGCGCAAATACAGTCTACCCCAAAACCAGAATGGTGGCTGAAAAGGCCATGCCCCTGGCAAGCCCAGAGGAGCCAAAGAGACAAAGGATCTTCGAATATCATATCTATGATGTAAACAGGCCTGTCAAACTCCTGCCCAAACAGAGATTGCACATCACGCTCTTTCAGGCTGAGGCCCTTCCATGCAAAAAGATCTTGGTCCTGAGAGAAGATCATTACCCATATTTCAGAAGCATGAACAGATCCCTAAGGCGCCTGCATCCAGACATCGTCCTCGAGGTTGAAACAAAGGGCAAAAAGGCGGATCAACCCTTCCCTGCAGGAAACTTCAGGGTTTACAAGAAAGACACCCGGGGCATACCCGTATTTATGGGGATGGATCGCATTTCTGGAATTCCACAGGGTGAAAAAATCACCCTAAACCTGGGCAAGGCCTTTGATGTCACAGCAAAAAAGAAGCAGACCTTTTTCAAGCGCCTAAAGATGAACAACAACAGATACAGCTACGAGAGCAGTTACGAGATAAAGGTACACAACTCAAAGGATGTTCCAACAACAGTGAAGATTCTGGAAAGGGTCCCTGGCAGCTGGAGCATCATCAGCGAGAACCTGCCCCACAAAAAGGAAGATGCCACCCACTGCTCATGGCAGTTGACCATCCCACCAGGGGCAACCAAGACCCTTACCTATACAATCAAGGTGATAGACTAAGGAGACTGACTAGAGTCAAGTCTTGTCTGGCCCTTCATCGCCCTGTGAAGAAGGGCCTTTGTCTTTGTCCTTCTCCTTCTCCTCTTCTTCCTTTTCTTCCCTTTTGGCCAGCTCTGAAAAGTGTTTGAGCCTTTTGTCCACCAGATGAAACAGGGTGCCCTCGGGGTATCTACCCTCTTCATCGGCCTTACCTGCCTTCATGCCAGTAAGTAGCTCTACGCCCTCTTCGACGGTTTCTATGGCCCAAACATTGAACTTCCCGTCCCTTACTGCCTGGACAATTTCGTGTCTAAGGTTCAAATCCCGAACATTGGCCTTGGGAATGATGACGCCTTGTTGGCCTGTAAGCCCTCGTGCCTTACAAAGATCGAAAAAACCCTCTATCTTGGCGGTCACTCCACCCACTGGCAGTATCTCGCCCTTCTGGCTTACTGCCCCAGTACAGGCTATATCCTGCCTCAAGGGCACTCCTGACAGTGCAGACAGAAGGCCAAAGAGCTCTGCCCCAGAGGCAGAGTCCCCATCCACCATGGAGTAGCTTTGTTCAAAACAGATGGTTGCAGTAAGACTGAGGGGTTTTTCCTGGGCAAACCGCTGCCTGAGATATCCAGAAAGTATCATCACGCCCTTGGTGTGAATCTTGCCGCTAAGCTCTGCCTCTCTTTCTATGTTGACGATTCCGTCCTTTCCAAGGCAGGTGTTCACTGTAATTCTAGATGGCTTTCCAAAGATGTAATCACCAAGGTTATAGACGGCGAGCCCGTTGATTTGGCCAACAGCCGTACCATCCGTCGCCACCTTGATGACGTCCTTGACCAACAGCTCCTGGAGATGTTCCTGATAGAGGCTCGACCTGTAGCGTCTTTCATCAATGGCCTTTTGTACATGGTCCCTGGAAATAAACTGGCTGCCACTTTTCTGTGCCCAGAAGTTGGCCTCGATTGCCAGATCTTCCACCTCAGTGATCTTGAGGGAGAGCTTCTCCCTCGAGTCCGCAAGCTCTGCTGCAAACTCCAGGAAACGGGCCGCTCCAGTCTTGTCTATGTCCATGAGGCCATGTTTCTCCCTGACAGATACCAGGACCTCGAGAAACTCCCGCTGACGCTCTGAAGTGTTGTCTGTCCACACGTCCAGGTGGGACTTAATCTTGAAAAGCTCCCTAAAATCCTCATCGTAGTTGTAAAGCATCTGGTAGAGATATGGCTCACCCATGAGCACAATCTTAACATCCAGATTGATGGGCTCGGGTTTCAGGGATTTGGTGGTGAAGAGTCCATACTGTTCGCCAGGATCTTCAATTTCGAGTTTTTTGGTCTTGAGCGCCCTCTTGAGTGCCTCATAGGAGAAGGGGCGCTTGAGTAGGTCCATGACCTTCAGGACGAGAAACCCTCCGTTGGCCTTGTGGAGGGCACCTGCCTTGATCATGGTAAAATCAGTAAGGAGCGCTCCAAACTGGGCCTGCCGTTCGATCACACCAAAGAGGTTTGGATAACTTGGATTGGCCTCAAAGATAAAGGGCCTGCCCTTGGCCTCAGAGTTATCCACCAAGACGTTCACGTCATAGCGGGTAAAGCTTGGACCTGCACCTGGCATGGGAAAGGGCATGCCCTGGGGCGGGACGTTCTTTGCAGGCAAGAAGTCCTGAAAATGAAGGACTACATCTTCCAAAACCGAATCGAAATAGGCCTTGAGACGCGGATAGCGTTCATACTTCCTCTTTAAAGGTTCAATGAGCATGGAAGCCGTCTGGCGTGCAACCTCCCTGTCGAGTTCCTTGAGTTTCTGCCTCACTTCCTGCTCGAGCTGATGGACCTGGCGCATCACAGCACCCATTTCCCTGTGGAGCTCCTCACTCCTCCTCTTCAGATCGTCCTGTTCTTCCTGGGTGAGCTTGGATATCTCCTCGGGGCTCAAGGGGCTGCCATCCTCCTTGGCAGGAATAACCATCATTCCCGTAGGATCTGACTGGAGGATGAATCCCTTTTCCCTCACCTTCTTGTCCAGCTCTTCGAAGAGCTGGGTCCTTTTGGTGTTGAACTCCCTGATAACCTCTTCCTTGCGGACAAGGTAGGTCTCGCCTTCAAAGCTCTTGGGCATGTGGAGCTGGAGATTGTCCACGAGCTCTGCCATATCCCGCTTGAGCTGCATGCCCTCGCCTGGGTCCAGCAAAATCGCCAGGGGAACATCAGGGTCCTGAAAATTATAGATGTAACAGATGTCCCTGGGGCGGGCCTGCTCATCCTCGGCAAGTTTCTTGAGCTTTGAAAGGGTCAGCTCCATGGCACCTGCCTCCTGCAGGCCTGCAACGAAGACGTTGAAGCCTTCCCCCTTTATCTCCAGACCAACGTCAAGGGCACGGTCTGCCCTCTCCTGGCCAAAGATTACCCTGCCCTTCTCTTCAAACTGGCTCAAAAAATCAAAACCTAGCCCATCTGCATCTATGGTCAAACGCAGCTTATCCGCATCAAGCCTTTCCATGCCTATTTCCCCTCTCTGTCGATTCCAAGGTGTTCGTATGCCTTGTCTGTAGCCATTCTGCCCCGCGGGGTCCTGAGCAGAAAGCCTTCCTGGACAAGAAACGGTTCATAAACCTCTTCGATGGTGCCCCGCTCCTCTCCGATAGAAACAGCAATGGTATCGAGGCCAACAGGGCCTCCACCAAACCTCTTTATTATTATGGATAGTATCTGTCGGTCCATGCGGTCAAGGCCCTGATTGTCAACCTCGAGCATTTCTAGCGCCTTGTCTGCAACATCTACTGTAATCTTGCCCTGGGCCTTGATGTCTGCATAATCCCTGACACGCCTCAGGAGGCGGTTGGCAATTCGCGGCGTGCCCCTCGATCTTCTGGCAATTTCCCTTGCCCCGTCACGGTCTATGGGAATGGATAGGACACGGGCCGAACGCAAAACGATTTCTTGGAGCTGATCCACTGTGTAGAAATCCACCCTTAGAAGCACACCAAACCTGTCACGCAGTGGGGGTGACAACAGCCCAGCCCTTGTGGTGGCTCCAACCATTGTAAATCTTGGCAGATCAATCTTGATGGTGCGGGCACTGGGGCCCTGGCCAATGATGAGATCCAACTGGAAGTCCTCCATTGCCGGATAGAGGATCTCCTCCACGGAGGGGCTCAGCCTGTGTATCTCGTCGATGAATAACACCTCTCCTGGCTGTAGATTGGTCAAAATGGCTGCAAGATCCCCGGGGCGTTCTATCACCGGGCCAGAGGTGCACCTAATTCCTACCCCCAGCTCCCTGGCGATGATGTGGGCGAGGGTTGTCTTGCCAAGACCAGGGTGACCATGAAGCAGACAGTGGTCCAGGGGCTCGTTTCTTTTCTTGGCTGCCTCAATGAAGAGGGCGAGGCCCCGTTTCAAATCCTCCTGGCCAACATACTCATCAAGACTCCTTGGCCTGAGGGTTGGCTCGATCACGAGATCGTCATCAGTGCAAGATGGAGCCAGGGTGGCATCTTCCTGAATGCCTCTTTCTGCCCCTTGCTGAATCTTTTTGAACTCCATGTATCTATTTCACCTTGGCAAGTACCTGAAGGGCCTCTTTGATGAGCTGATTTATATCCAAGGGCCCCTGCTCCTGTATGACACTCGAAACCGCCCTCTTTGCCTCCTGGGACTTGTATCCCAGGTTTACCAGGGCGGACACGGCATCATCCGCAAGATCACCATGAACATCCGTCTTTGGTGCAACCCTTTTTGACCCAGTGCCAAAGCCTGCCTGTTCCAGGAGTTTCGAGGCCTTTTCCTTGAGATCCACACAAATCCGCGCCGCCGTCTTCTTGCCCACACCATGAACCGATTTTATCCTCGTGGTATCCCCCTTGGCAATGTCTGAAATCAGCTCGTCTGGCGCAAGGACGGACAACACATTCATGGCAAGCTTTGGCCCGACGCCAGAGACCTCTATGAGGACCTTGAAGACCTTTAAGGTCTTGCTGTCTGGAAAGCCATAGAGGCTTATCTTGTCGTCCCTGATGATAAGCTGAGTATAAAGTTCGATCTCCTCACCCATTGCTGGCAAGGAGTCAAAGGTGGTCTGGGGAAGCTCCACCAGATAGCCAATGCCGCCAACGTCCACCAAGACGCTGCCTTGCTGTGTCTCAATCACCCTTCCCCGAATGTAGCCTATCATCCAATAAGCCCCCTGTACTGCATGGCCTCCCCTTGGGCCACATGCTCCACAGACCTTATCTGACCTCCAACTTCATGAGCGTGTTGAGCCTGCTAGACTGAAGGTGACACAGGGCCACAGCCAATGCATCCGATGCGTCCTGGGGCAGGAGTCTTTCAAGGCGCAGAATGAGTGCGACCATCTCCTGGACTTGGTGCTTTTCAGCCCTTCCATAACCAACGACAGCCCTTTTCACCTCCAGGGCCGAATATTCATGTATCTCGAGGCCATTATTTATGGCAGCCATTAACAGGGCGGCCCTGGCGTGGCCCAACTTGAGGGCGGCCCCTGCGTTTCTCGCAACGAAGACCTGTTCAAAGGCTGCAACTTTGGGGCGGTAATCCTCTATGACCTGGCACAGAGAGTCGTAGAGGTGTTTGAGCCTGTCTGGGAAGCTCCTCTTGGGGCTCGTTCGAATGACCCCGGCCCCAAGGACTTCGAGCTCGCCCTGGCTACCCTGCCCAAGGACTCCGAAACCTGTGGCAACCGAGCCTGGATCAACTCCCAGGACAGGTCCCACTGCCATACTTAGGCTACCTTTTCCAGGATGTTGTCTGGAATGTCAAAGTTGGCATAGACGTTTTGAACGTCATCGTTTTCTTCGAGGGCATTCATCAGGGCTATAAGCTGCTGCGCCTTTTTCTCATCCTCAACCTTCACGATATTAGAAGGCACCATTGTTACCTTTGCAGAAAGTATCTCAATGCCAGCATCCTCTAGGGCCTTCTTCACCTTGGGCAGCTCCTCTGCCGTGGTCTCTATCTCCCACTCGCTTCCTGCATCCTGGATGTCGTCTGCCTCTGCCTCGAGGGCGGCTGCCATGAGGGTATCCTCATCAACCTTGTCCTTTTCCACAACTATCAGGCCCTTTTTCTCAAATATCCAGGCCACGCTGCCAGGCTCACCAAGGTTGCCCCCGCGTTTGGAAAAGATGTGTCTTACCTCGGCAACCGTGCGCTGACGATTGTCAGTAATGGCCTCCACCAACACGGCCACTCCGCCTGGCCCATAGCCTTCATAGGTGACCTCTTCATAGGCTACGCCCTCGAGTTCGCCGGTACCCTTCTTTATGGCGCGCTCGATGTTGTTCT
>JAADCZ010000038.1 GCA_013154175.1 Thermodesulfobacteriota bacterium | reverse complement strand
AGCAGGTATCCCAGAAGTCGGGTTCCGTGCACCCAATGCAACCGTGGCCTGTGCCAACGGGCCAGGTCGATACGTCGTTGAATCTTACTGCTGGACAGTTTGCAAAGGTAACAGGGCCCTTGCAGCCAACCTTGTAAAGGCAGTAGCCCTTGAGGTGGTTGGCGTCACCAAATTGCTCAACAAAGCGACCCTCATCGAAGTGGGCCCGCCTCTCGCACTGATCATGATTTCTTCTTCCATAGGCAAAAAGTGGTCTGCCTAGCTGGTCAAGTTCTGGTGGACGCTTGAATGTGAGAAGGTTCAAGACCGTTCCAAGAAATGCTATCGGGTTTGGCGGGCACCCGGGAATGTTGATTACCTCCGTTCCTAAAACATCGCCAATCCCCTTGGCACCAGTGGGGTTTGGTCGCGCTGCCTGTACGCCTCCGAAGGATGCGCAGGTTCCTATGGCAATTACCGCAGCGGCCTTGGGTGCTACATCCTTTATAATTTCCAGGGCTGTACGGCCACCTATCTTGCAATAGACTCCCCCATCCTTGGTTGGAACCGCACCTTCAGCCACGCAGATGAACTTGCCCTTGTACTTTTCTACTGTGGCGGCAAGCTGCTCCTCTGCCTGGTGCCCGGCTGCTGCCATTACCGTCTCGTGATAGTCCAGGGATATGATGTCCAGTATCAAGGAGCCAATATCCGGATGAGAGGCCCTCAAAAGGGCTTCGGTGCAACCTGTACATTCCTGAAAATGGAGCCAGACCACCGGCGGTTTTTGTGGGGACGCGGCTGCCTCCACAAGCTTTGGCACCATCTGGTCTGACAGACCCAGGGCCGCAGCTGCCATTGCGCAACCCTTCAGGAAGGACCGTCTGCTCAATGAATCCTTCAATTCCTTTGTATGTAGGTTTCTGGACATCACATGCCTCCTCTGTATTTATGCAGATTAAGATTATTTTCATCCTGCCAAGGATTTGACTCTCCTTGTGGAATCAACCTTGAAGTGGAATGGGAAGTTTCTTTGAAATGGCCTGCTGCCTGTACAGCCTTGGTGCAGACACATGGGGTAAAGAAGGGTAATTGAAAGCGGACTGCCAAAAGCGCCATAGGATGCCCTGCATGCGGCGACTGCCGTTTGATCACAGACCATGCCCCATCGAGACAGGCCCGTGATAGGCCAACAGTTTTGGAAAGACAACCTCTTATTGTCATGGTAGCATTACACCATTTTTTACACAACCCCTGCCTGGGTTGGCCCTAATTACTTTGTATATCGGCAAATTGATGCCCCTTCCAAACCCTATGAGTGCGTTTATGGCCATAGCTCGATAATTTTCCCTTGTTGACTCTTAACGCGCCTCTATTGCATAGTGAATAAATGACAACGATAAATTCACAAATTTAAGAATTGCAAAATGTGTTCCGATAATATGACATACAGCTTGTTAAAGACTGCACAAACTAAAGATGTCCACCCTCATTGGCGAAAGTGAACAGATAAGGGAGATTAGAGATCTGGTTGAGAAGGTGGCCCCCCTTGATATCCAGATACTAATCACTGGCGAGACAGGCACGGGAAAGGACGTGGTTGCCAGGATGATTCACCTTAGGAGCAACAGACGCCAAGGCCCCTTTGTGCCGGTGAATTGCGGTGCCATTCCAGACTCCCTCCTTGAATCCGCCCTCTTTGGCCATGAAAAGGGGGCATTTACCGGGGCAACCGGCAGGGTCAAGGGGTTCTTCCACGAAGCAAGGGGTGGAACCTTGTTTCTCGATGAGATCTCTGAAGGCTCCAGGGCCTTTCAGACTGCCCTTTTGAGGGTACTTCAGGAAAAACGCTTCTTCCGTATCGGCTCAACCAGGCAGCAAGTCACAGACTGTAGAATAATCGCCGCCACCAACAGAGACCTTCGCCTTGAGGTTAGCCGAGGGGCCTTTAGAGAGGATCTTTACTTTCGCCTCAATATCTTTGAGATAAAAATGCCTCCCCTAAGAGACAGGGGGCGGGATGTATTCCTGCTCTCAGAGCACTATCTGAGGAAACTTTCAAACAAGTACAACAAGGAAATCGTGGGTTTGAGCCCCAGGGTCGAGACAATTTTCAAGGCCTATCACTGGCCTGGCAATGTGCGGGAGCTGGTTCATGTGCTCGAAAGGGCTGTAATAGTGGAAACCAGCAGTGTGCTCACGCCCTACTCCCTGCCCAAATATCTACAGGACAGGCTAGAAACCGACAGCGCTCCGCTGGATGATACCAGGGAGTCTTTTGGAAATTTCACATCTTCGTATAATGATGACGACATATTTCATCTGCCCATAGCCGAGGCGAGAAAAGTGTTTGAGAAACGGTACCTGGAAAGACTGCTTCATAAAACCAAGGGAAATATTTCATCGGCGGCAAAACTTGCAGGCATAAGAAGGCAAAATCTCTACAGAAAGCTGGAACAGTTAGGAATTGAGCCAGCCAAATTCAGAAAAAGCTCTGGATAGCAACATGACTAAAGGCCCATCGGCAATAATAGACACCCACAATAGGCCCTCGGTATTGGTGGTCGGCGCTGGCATTTCAGGAATTCAGGCAGCCCTGGACCTTTCCCAGATGGGATTTTACGTGTTTTTGCTGGAAAGGGGGGACGTGGTTGGAGGGCTCCTGCTACGGCTTGGAAGGACCTTTCCTTCTGGAGACTGCCCCACGTGAATTATGTCCCCCATGCTGGCCCAGTTGGGCCTGGACAAAAATATCGAGATTCTCACCAGGGCCCATGTGGTTGGCTCATCCCCAACAGGAAACGGATATCTGGTGCGAATCAAGCAAAAACCCAGATTTGTGGATTCGCAAAAGTGTGTGGCCTGTGGCCTTTGCGAGACACGGTGTCCTGCAAACAACACAGGGCTGTCTCGCAAGCATGACAAAAAAGGTCGGGCCATCTATCTTCCGGCAATAAATGGAGTTCCCAGGGGCTATGCCATAGACGAAAATATCTGTCTGTTTTTCAAGGATGGCTCTTGTCGCCTCTGTGAAAGGGTGTGCCCCAAGGGGGCCGTCAATCTAAATGCCCCATCCAAGGAGATGGAAATAGAGGTTCAAGGGGTGATACTGGCCCCTGGCGCCTCCTTGGTGGACCCTGGCCCCCTGTCTCAGCTGGGATACAACACCCTGGAAGATGTACTTACAAGTTTGGAGTTTGAGGCATTGATGAACCCTGGCTCCGTCACCCAGGGAAAGATCATAAGGCCTTCAAGTGGCTCTACCCCAAGGAGCATTGCCTGGATCCAGTGTGTTGGCTCAAGACAGACAAACCTCCTTGATCGCCCCTACTGCTCAGGCATATGCTGCACTGCTGCCATCAAGCAGGCCCTTACTGCAAAACATCTTCTTGGGCCCAACCTCGACTGCCATATCTACTTTACCGACGTCATGACCCATCAAAAAGGTGCAGAACGCTACTACCAAAATGCCTTGGCATCCGGGGTCAGGTTCATAAGATCCAGACCCTTTGGAGTAACCAGACTCACTAGTGGCAGCCTTGCCATCGAGACCTATTCTCCTGCTAAGGGGCGGATGGTTCGGGAATACGACATGGTGGTATTGTCCACAGGCCTTGAAATAGGCAGGCAGATAAGGCGCCTTGCCCACACCTTTGGCATCGAGACCGACTGTTTTGGCTTTAACCTTTCTGGAAAACTCGAATCTGAAGCAACAAC
>JAADCZ010000081.1 GCA_013154175.1 Thermodesulfobacteriota bacterium | reverse complement strand
ACATTGACAGGCTGGGCAGTGACCTGGGCAACCTGCGCAATGAATCGCGCGGCGGCATCGCCCTGGCACTGGCCCTGGATGCGCCTGTAGTGTTACCCGGACGTACCCACGCCCTGAACCTGGGTGTCGGAGAATTCCATGGCGCTGGCGCCATGGCGGTTTCCTACAGCCAGGTCATCCACCGGTCTGAAGATGATTCCTGGGAGGCAACCGTTAATGTCGGCCTGGGTACGGATTTTGATATGGAAGAAGTGGGTGGCCGAGTCGGACTTGGTTTCCAGTGGTAGCCCATCCAGCCAAAAAAAAATTCCTCATGCGCTGGTATCTGTCCCGCTCATGCACAAGGGATAGATGCCGGCGCATTGTTATATGGTAGTCACCAACACCAGCTTTATGAATACACTTTCCAAAACCGATACATTTCTTGATGCCATGCCGACCATGACTGTGGTTCTGGACAAACACGGCACGATCCGCATGGTGAATAAAATGGCGTGCGAACTAACCGGAAAATCCAAGGCAACATTGAACGAACAGGCATGGACCAAAGTTTTTATCACACCGGCAGAAGAAGAGGCCGCACAAAAACAACTTGATCGCATCCTGAATGAAAGCAACCAGGTGCCATATTCCGGTCAGTTCCGATACACAGGCCACCAGGGACAAACAAAAGCTATTAACTGGCGGATCACGCCCCTCGTGGACGAGAATGGCAGGGTTTATGGAGCCACTTGCAGTGGCGAGGAATGCCGCACTGCTGCAAATTGCACTAAAGGGGATAATCTCTGCCTGCGCTTCCTTCAACACCTGCCGGATATGATCTTTCTCCATGAAGCCGAAAGCGGCAGGATTCTGGACGTGAACAATAAAGCCTGTGAAACACTTGGGTATAGCCGGGCTGAGCTGCTTGCCATGAAAGTTATTGATCTTAAGCCAAGGACGGGACTGGATGAATATCGTTCCGTCCAGAACGAACTGAAGGCTGCAGGTGGGCCGCTTACCTTCCAACGTACATTCCGCCGTAAGGATGGAAGCACCATACCTGTAGAAGTCAATGTTTCACGTTTTGAAGCTGAGCAACCACTCTGTATAGCCGTGGTACGCGACATTGGTAAACGGATTTTCAGGCAACGGCGACTTAGAGACAGTAGAGAATTTCTCAAATTGCTCATCGATTCAATACCAGAAATCATCTGCATCAAAGATGACTCAGGCCGCTGGATGTTGGCAAACAGATACACTCAGGAACTCTTTGCTCTTGGTGACATTGACTACCGGGGTAAGACAGATGAAGAATTGAGCGAAATCTGTCCGGAGCAGTATAAGAACGCCTTCAGGGCCTGCGCCAAAGGAGATGCCCGTTGCTGGCAAACCGGAAAACTCCATCACTACCAGGAAACCATACCAGATCAGCATGGCGCCATAAAATATTTCGACGTGTTTAAGGTGCCACTTTTCGACGAACAAAATCGTCCCAAGGCTTTGCTGGCCATTGGCCGCGATATAACGAAACAAAAAGAAATCGAAGAAAAATTCCGGCATCTCTTTGAACAGGCCCCGGTCGGTATCGTTCTCTATGACACGAACCTGATAATTACCGATTGTAATGAAAGGGCGGCCAAGATCCTGGGTACTAAACGAAATACACTCAAAGGCTTTGATATTCTAAAGGATCTTCAGGACAGGAGGATACTGCCAATTCTGCAAAAAGCTATTGCAGGAGAGGAGGCGAACATTGAACTTGCATACCAGGCAACCTTGAGCAACAAAACATTTGACGCTGCTCTACGAGTCACTCCCCTGGTCAATTCCGAAGGCGCTGTCACCGGCGGCATGGCCATAATCACCGATATTTCCCGGCGGAGAATGGCTGAACGGGAAATGAACCTGCTCATGTCCGCCATTGAACAGGCCAGCGAAACGATTGTTGTCACTGATCGGCACGGCTTCATCGAATATGCCAATCCAGCTTTTGAAAAAATAACCGGCTATCAAATTTCGGATGTCGTGGGCAAAAATCCCCGCATTCTCAAAAGCGGGCATCATGATCTGGAATTTTACCAAAAAATGTGGCGAACGCTTCTCAAGGGAAAAGTATGGCGGGGCCATTTGGTTAACAGGAAAAAAGACGGCAGCCTGTTTGAAGAAGATGTCACCATTTCCCCCATGCGGAACCAAGATGGGGAAATATCGAATTTTGTTGCGGTCAAAAGGGATGTGACGCGTGAAAGATCCTTGGAACGACAGATTCACCAAGCTATGAAAATGGAGGCCATAGGCACCCTTGCCGGAGGCATAGCCCACGATTTCAATAATATTCTTTCCGTTATTCTCGGCTTTGCTGAAATTGCTGAATTACAGCTTCCCACTGATCATAAGGTTCGTGATGATATCGCCCGAATCATTGAAGCTGGTCAACGGGCCAGAAAACTGGTCCACCAGATCCTGACATATTGCCGCCACGAAGATGAAGAACTTCGCCCGGTTCGTTTACAGCGTATCATCAAGGAAACCGTTGGCATGCTCCGTTCCACGCTCCCCACGACCATCGAATTGCGGCAGAATATTGATGAGACGTGCAGCCCTGTTCTGGCGGACCCCACTCGAATACAACAGATCATTCTCAATCTCTGCACCAATGCCAAACAGGCCATGGAAGGAAAACAGGGTATCCTTTCCATTAGTCTCCAGGAAATGAGCAACCGGGAACAGGCCAACCTGATCGATTCCGACGCTCAACAGGCAGCGAGATGGGTTCTGCTCGCTGTCAGAGACACGGGTTGCGGGATGGATAGAAAAACCTGTGATCGGATTTTTGACCCTTTTTTTACGACAAAAGAACAGGGACAGGGAACCGGACTGGGTCTTTCAGTCGTACATGGCATTGTTATGAGCCATGGCGGCACCATTCATGTTGATACTGAACCTGAAAAAGGAACGACGTTCTTCATTTCCCTGCCAGTTGCCGACAACCTCGTTTCAGAGAAAAAATCTATAAATATACATGATACCGCCGAGGGGAATGAAACAATTCTTTTGGTTGATGACGAAGCACTCCTTGTGAAACTTATCCAACGGGTACTCGAGGAATCGGGATATCAGGTGCATTCCTTCACGGATAGCCGTAAGGCACTGGAATGGATATGGGAACACGGTGAGGATGTAGACCTGGTTATCACGGACATGACCATGCCCCATTTAACTGGCGCTGATCTAAGCAAGGCCATTCTGGAAACCTGGCCCACCATGCCGATCATACTGTGTACCGGTTTCAGCGAAATTATTGATGAACAAGAGGCCAGGAAAATCGGTATCTGTCGGTATTTAAGCAAGCCTGTCAAGAACACAAAACTGATTCAGACTGTACGAAACCTACTCGACAACAAAAAAAAATAAACAATAGCACGGCATCTGTATTGATTTAAGGAAAATCATGCCCGCAAAAATAGATTTTTTTTTTGCGGCACTGTAACATATAATAGGACATATACATATTAATGCAATAATTCATTATTATTGATACCAAGGAGATGATTCATGCGCGCCATTACTTCATTATGTTTTAAAATCTTATTGATGATGATGCTTTTGCAAGGATTGATCAGCACGGCTGTTGCCGAGAATAAGGTTGTCGTGATCCCCCTTGTATCCAAAAAAATTATTCCCTGTCCCACCCTGACAGACATTCTTGTTGAAGCAGGGGAATCCATTCA
>JAADCZ010000047.1 GCA_013154175.1 Thermodesulfobacteriota bacterium | reverse complement strand
GGCTGCGGCCTTAGATATGCCGGCGCCTGTTGCCATCTGCTCGACCAATTGTCCTTTATTCATGAAGGCCCTCCCATTTGTGGTTGATTTGCCCAAAAAATGGACACGTTTTCATTATCTTATGGAAAACATTTCAAATGGCAAGGGCTTTTTTTTAAAAAATCGGCGAATTTCTAAAAAAAATCTAGGGAATCAAGGCTTTTTCGGGCATAAGCTCAAAATAAAGGGTTAGCAATCCCCTTTCAGACAGGGGACTTCCCCTTTCAAACCTGGTAGCCAGGCAGGATTCTGCAGGGATATCCCAAAAACTGTATCCCCATTCCTGGACACAGGCCCTGATATCCTTTTTGGTAAATCCAAGATGGGCCAAAGGGGTCAGAATGGACAGTTCTGCCAATGCCTTGAGCCCTGGCCTGTCTCGGAAGAGATCATCGTGCTGGGTTCCATCAAGGATATGAGTGCAGGAAGGGTCAAGGGATATAGCCGCCTCCTTTATAAGGTTATATATGGTTTTCTTGCAGAAATAGCACCTCTTTTGGGAATTTTGACAAATGGCCTCAACGGATAGAGGCTCCCAGGAAATGATTTCAACCTGGGCAGCGAGCTCTTGGGCCATCTTTGGAAGGCGTGTGTGAACTTGTGGGGGAATGAAAATGGAGTCCACGAAGAATGGATATACAGGCCACTTGGACCATCTGATTGCCGATGCCAGAAGAAATGCGCTGTCGATGCCACCTGAAAAACCGATGGCGCAACTTCCCCCAACAGATTGCCAAAAAGCCTTTAGGTTAGATAACTTCTCCTTGAGATCACCCCTAGGAGGGCAACCTGTCTTGGGGTTCGCCAAGGAGAAACCTTCCTTCTTCAATCCACTCTTTCAGTATATTGGCAATCTCCCGGGCCCTTACGTAGCTGGACAGAGGCGCGGTTTTAACCTTCTTGCCATCTATTTCAATAACGCCCTTTTTGAGCTCGGCATAGGTGACCTCCTTGATGGGAGTTCCCTCGCCCTTTGGATACGCGGCACCATAGTCCACAACCTGGGTTACTATCTCATCATCACCCACTCCGGTATATTCCGCCATTTCCTCGTTGAGGATGGGAATTGGTACACCGAGACCAACCGCCAGAGAGCAGCCATAACCCAGAAGGCTAACCCCCACCAGCCATCTGGCTGACATCTGTTTGAGGTCTCCCATGACAAAGAGGGTTCCAGCAGGCCTTTTGGGAACCCCTTTCTCCGTTCGCTCAACATTGGGGTTGTGCTGTGTGCCCGGGCCAACTACGTAACCTACTCCACCTCCTAGGAATATCCTGGTTCCAATGCCAATGGTCTTGTAATAAGGGTCATTGAATAGCGGGCTCAACTGGCCAGACGTACAATAGTTGGCATTACCTAGTTTGGGCTTGAGGGTGCCCATGTAGGTGAAGATGGTCTTGTTTGTGAGATTTACTGCACAGTTATAGTTTTGATACGCATTTCTGGGGTTACACAACTGGGCATAGGGAAGGTCCTTTAGATAAATCTTCTTGTCCAGATGTTTTTTGGGATAGCAGTGGGTGCCATAGGCCTCTGCCCTGAGATGCACTGCCTTTCCTGCAACCAGATCCTGGATCACATGGCCGCCGCCATAGAGGAATTCCCCAGGGTAGATCTTGTTCAAGGGGTCGTCCTCCCTGGGCTCGGTAGCCCCAATGAATGCGTCCACTGCTGCCAGGCCAGCATAGGTGGGCACACCGTTTAGCCATATCTTTGCGGCCTTGATGCCAGGTTTGGTATGCCCAATGTTGATAAAGGCACCTGAGGAACACATTGGAGAAAAGGTGCCGGTGGTGACTACATCCACCTCTTTGGCTGCCTGGACAGCACCCTTTTTCCGTACGATACCAACCATATCCTCGGCGGTAACAACCACCGCCTTGCCCTGGCGAATCTTCTCGTTAATTTCGGCTATTGACTTATTTACCTGGAATCTGGACATTTTCCCACGCCTAATCAATTAATGACAGGACCTTGTGCCCCTGCCCTTCTATTTTCTCGATGATTGGGGCGACATCCGTCTTCTCAAGACGAATGTAATAGACCTTTCGCCTCGAGGACTGGGTGTCTACCCCAACACTTATAATCCTGCTACCAGTTTCCTTTATGAGCTTGAGCACGTCATCTATGCTTCCGCGTTTTTCATCTAGAAGCACATCCAGCCTCGTACTTTCTTCCAGCAGGCCCAAAAGCTCAATAAAGGCCCCAAGGATGTCTGTGATGGTGATTATTCCAACTAGCTTTCTTTTTTCAAGAACGGGCAATCCGCCTATCTTGTATTCGTGAATCAATCTCGCTGCCGAATCTATGCTTGCATTTGAATCAATGGTAATGGGGTTGATTATCATTACGTCCGAGGTGGTGAGTTCATTCAACATGTCTGTCAGAAGGTATTGCCTCAGGTTGCTTTCTGTGACAAAGCCAAGCATCTTGCCATCTTCCACCACAGGCAGATGCCTGATGGAATACCGGTGCATAATCTCTATGGCATCCCTAAGGCCAGCATCTGGAGAGATGGTGACCACATTCTTGTTCATCCAGTTCTTGACTTTCACTTGAACTCACCTGCTTTGTTTGATTCACCCCTTGATAAAAATGTTACCTCTGGAAATTTTCAACTATAATATGGCACTGAATATGTCATTTCAACGAAAAAGAACATCTGCCACTCAGCCAAGATATTTACACAGCCACGTTAAGATATTAAATAGGTTTGGTTCAAGGCAAGCATACAATATTTTTTTAAGGAGGTTAAAATGGCCAAACATAAAAAAAGGGAAAGGGAACGGGAAATCGAAAGGAGGAGGCGTCGGAGAAAAAAGAGAATGAAACTCAGGGCCAAAGGCCTTCTTCCACCCCCTGAAGAGTCAAAGTAGCAAGGGGGACAGGGGCAAATTGCCTCTGTCTTACCTTTGACAGACTCGAATTATCGATGCGGCAAGAAGCGCCGCCCCGACACCGTTATCTATGTTCACAACCCCTATCCCAGGGGCACACGAGTTCAGCATGGCTAGAAGGGGTACCACACCCTTGAAATTGGAGCCGTAGCCCGTACTCGTTGGAACAGCTATGACAGGGGCCCTGGATATGCCGGCTATTACGCTGGGAAGGGCCCCTTCCATTCCGGCAATTGCAATAATCACCCTGGGCTCGACAATCTTATCCAGCTGATCAAAGAGCCGATGGATTCCGGCAACTCCAACATCTGACAATATCTCCTTGTAAATCCCCATCAACTCAAGGCAGATGGCAGCCTCCCTGGCTACTGACAAATCCGCCGTTCCTGCAGTAACGATCAAGGCCCCATCCTTTAGGGCATCACCATTGGTGGCGCCGGTGTCCGTCTCCTCGCCACCCTGCTTGAACCAACAGCAGTGGGATATCTCGTCATACCTGAGGCCCTCGACCTTGGCACATAGTTCCTTGGCAGACTTGGGCTCAAGCCGCGTGATTAAAAAAGGCATCCTTCTAGAGGCAAGTCGCCTGGCCAGGGAGATGAGCTTGTCCAAGGGTTTACCTGGCCCATAGATAATCTCTGGCAGGCCCTTTCGCACAAGCCTGTGATGATCAAAGAGGACGTCGTCAATGGCTTCATAGGGAAAACCTGCAAGGGCCTCCATGGTCTGGTCAACAGATAGTCGCCCGGCCTGAAGCTCGCTCAATAGGGCCCTTAAACCCTTGGGATCCATCAT
>JAADCZ010000054.1 GCA_013154175.1 Thermodesulfobacteriota bacterium | reverse complement strand
GAGCCGCTGAAGGAGGAAGAACGGCTGTATATCCCCTCGGAAATTCAGATTTTATTTGAGCTGGCAGGGTTTCGGGAAGTGGAAGTTTTCGGCTGCGCGCCGGGGCGTTTTGAAGGCCAGCCTTTGCAAATTGACGATGTTGAAATGATGGTGGTGGGAACAGCCGCCTGATGGAACAAGGCGTCGCGTAAGTGCTGTTGTTGAATATTTTACTTTGGAGAGAGTTTGAAGAAATGGCGTTTTGGGAAAACTTGTTTTCTTTGGAAGATAATCAGCATATCACGCTTCATATAGCCATTAGTATACTTTTTACGTTTGTGATAATGGTAGGACTTGTGGTAGTTCTGGCGCATTATTGGCCCCTTGGGCCAGATTATTACTTTGTTTTTCGTCCGATAACTAAACTTTTTCTTCAGGCTGATACGCGTCTTTATGATCAAAATAGTTTAGGTTTTTACAATCCTCCATGGGCAATTTGGCTGTTTATTCCCACTGTGTTTTTGCCGCTTAATTATGGCCAAGCTCTTTTACTCACGGCTTCCCTTGCGGGACTCATGTTTGCTGTATGGGTGGTAGATAGGCATAATAAACTGTTTTGGTTGGTGAAAGGGCTGGCAGTAGCTAATTTACATACTTTTGACCTTCTGATTAGAGGAAACGTGGATGGCTTTGTGGTTTTGGGTGTCGGCTTAGGGTGGTTGGGAATTGAAAAGCGAAAACCTTGGCTTTTGGGGATAGGAATTTGGTTTTTGTCGCTCAAGCCCATGAATGTGATTTTGGTTATTTTGGTTTTTATCAAACTCGTTAGAAAGTGGTCATTGAACGAAAAGATTCAAACAGCATTACCTTTGACTTTTTCTTTAGGAATATCTTTCTTTATTTTGGGTTTTGATTGGCCTGTGCGTTATGTGGAGATGGTTGGTCAAAATCCGCCTTTGATGTATTTGCAAACTTCTTTTTGGCGAATGCTTGCATTTTTGGGAATAGAGCGTATTTGGGCTTTAGTCCTTTTCGGCGTGGTTGTTATTGGTTTTGGTATATTGGTGTGGTGGTTGCCTCAAGTGGATCAGCGTATTTTGGCTTTGGCCATTGCTATGAATTTGGTGTTTTCACCCTATACGCTGGGAAGTCATTATGTTCTTCTTGCTCCAGTGTTTGTTATTTTAGGAAAAGAACATAAAAGATTTGCCTTACTTTGGTTTCTGACGTTGACGCCTCTCTTGCGACTTTGGTGGGGGTTTGCATGGGCGTGGGTTGATATTGTCTATCCAACGGCGCTCATGTTGGCCGCTGGTTATATTGTCGTAAAACAATACACTTTTGAAAAAGATGTTATTGAGCGTTGGGCTTTATTTCAGAAATAAAAGCTCAAAGGCTTCCGCCGGAAATACACCCATTTGATAGAAAGATTTATGTTATACTGGCCTTCCTGTTCACGCGGCCTCACCTTGGCACCAAGCGGGGGAATGCTGTGGTGCGGCCCTTTTCCTTAGAAAGAGATTGACATGCGAAAATTGTTTTGGTTGGCTGGCGCGTGGTTGGCCTTGGTGTCTTGCGGCTTGTTTTCCTCTGCTCAAACCACGCCGCCACCGGAGAACGGAGCCGTCGCGACGTCGGTTGCCGCTACGATGCAGGCTTTGCAGCACCCCACGGTCGCGGCACCCAGTGCCACACCTTCCCTTGTGGCCGCGGCCACGGCTACGCCTTTGCCTTCGCCAACATCCACACCCTTGCCTCAGCCTGAGCCCCAGGCCGTGTATATTATGGAAGGCAACGTGTGGCGTTGGCAGCCTGGCAGTGCGCCTCAGCAGTTGACCAATACCCACGATGGCGTTTCTCCGCGCCTTTCCCCCGATGGGCAGTTGGTTGCGCTGACTCGCGGCGCTGACGACGCCCAGCAGGAAATTTGGGTTGTGGACATCAACGGCCAAAACCTACGGCGCTTGGTGGGGGCAGACGATTTAGCCCACTTGCCTCGTCCACAAGGTATCGGGGAGGTGGAAATTTACACCCTGGCATGGGTGCCCGGAACCCACGAGGTGGCTTATAACACCTTGGTGCGTTTCGCTGGCCCTGGTCTGGTTACCAGCGATGATCTGCATTTGGTCAATGCCGACACCCTGGTCAAACAAACGTTGCTGCCCGCAGGGGAAGGCGGCCAGTTTGTGTTCTCTCCCGATGGTCAGCGGGTGGCTGTTTCGACCCCCACCCACGTGGATTTGCTCTGGCTGGATGGCCGCGCCCCCCGTCAGCGGGTGCTGAGTTATGAGCAGGTTATGACTTACAGCGAATACCTATACGCCGTCGCGCCCCAATGGGCGCCTGATGGCTCCTATTTATTGGTGCTGGTGCCCCCTGCTGATCCCTTGGTCGCACCATCCCAACCCAGCACGGTGTGGCGCTTGCCAGCCGATGGCTCGGCTGCTTCCCTTTTGGCTGAACTCCCTGCAGATCCCTTTTGGTTTTCCAGCATGCAAGAGCCGGTTTTCAATGCGTCTTTGACCGCCTTGGTGTATCTTGGGCAGGAAGGTGATGGGCAAACCCTTCATGTGACCACGCCCGACGGCCGTGAGGACGTGATAGAAGTCGCCGCACCTCAGCTCATCTTTTTGGGATGGTCGCCCGCGGGCGATGCCTTTGCTTATGCTATGGGGCAGGCCGGCAAGAACGGTTCGCCTTTGTTGTGGCAAACCGATGTGCCGCCCACAATGCTGGTCAACAGGGAGATGCCCAACGTCCAGGAAGTGGCTTGGATTACTGACGAGCATTTTCTGATCAGCCAGGGCATGTGGGGCGATTGGGAATTGTTTGCAGGCACGCGGACAGGCGAGGTGACTTTGCTGGTTTCCGGCACGCGCGGCGCGTTGCCTCGCATAGACACCTTGCCATAACTGCATCAGATGCGGCGGGGAGTGGTTTAAAATCCATCCGAAAATTTCTCTGATGTCGGTTTCAACAATGGCGTTCTAGAAAAAAGCCCCTCTTCCCCTGGGAGAGGGGCTTGGGCTTGTACCGAGTATAAGCAAGGCAGTAAGGGCGCAAAACAACAAGACGCGGTGGCCCTGATGGTGGAGCGCTCCCCAAAGGCCATAATGTTGTATAATGAAAACACAATCAAGCATTGATGTGTTTTCTAAAACTCAAGCGAGGGCCAAATGATTGTGCGCATGTGGCACGGCCGAGTACCAACCAGCAAAGCCGCGGCTTATCGCGCGTTTCTGAACGAGCGGGCGATTCCCGATTATCAGTCCATCGAAGGCAACCTCAAGGTTTACATTTTGGAACGCCCCGAAGGGGATGTCACGCATTTTATTACCCTGACCTTTTGGGAAAGCATGGATGCCATCAGAGCTTTTGCGGGCGAAGATGTGGAAGCCGCGAAATACTACCCCGAAGACAAGGAATTTTTGCTCGAATTTGAGCCTCGAGTAGTGCATTACGAAGTGGTTGGTCAGTCTTAGTTTTAGGTTTTGGAAGGTATTTTTCAGCGTCTCTGCCGCGCAAGGCTGTTTGTGCGCGCAAACGCGCTTCAAAGGCGCGCGTAAGGGGCAGGGGTGAAAGTTAGGGCGGTTATTTTTGATTTGTTTGGCACGCTTGTGCCGACTTTCCCTTCGCAGCGACACAACAAAATTTTGGGGAAGATGGCCAAGCACTTAGGGCTTGAGCCTACCGTTTTTGCCCAGGCCTTTGATGGCCGCGCGTTTCGTTCTCGCCGTGAACAGGGGGCATTTGCCTCTTTAGAAGAAAGCCTGGCACAAGTGTGTTGGGAATTGGGCGTTCACCCCACAGAG
>JAADCZ010000104.1 GCA_013154175.1 Thermodesulfobacteriota bacterium | reverse complement strand
ACGGGCTTTGCGACATCACTAATGTCACTACTGGAAAGGGCCCTTAGTTGACCATCTAGCCTTTCATGTTCCTTTAACACATCATCAAGATGGATCTCAGGCTCAATTTGCGGCCTTGGCATGGCCATGAGTTCAGAAATCCGGCTGAAAAGCTCCTGGGGAATGTCTCCAGAGGACAGGGTATCCATGCACCAATTGATCAAAAAGGGATCATCCCTGTTGTAGAATCTCTGTCTTACATATTCCATGCAGCCTTCAAAGCGCAAATCCTCTTCAGAGGAGACAATCTCGCACTGAAAAGGGGCTGAACTTTCAAAGGCGAACTCCTTTAGCATCCTCTGGCAAAATCCATGTATGGTGAAGATTGCGGCCTCATCCATGGAGGCCACCGCATATCTTAGGCGATTTAGAAGCCCTTGCCTGCTCTGGCCCTTTTTAATGAGCCTTTCCACAATCTTTTTCACGAACTCGTCTTGATTGTCATCATCGCCCCTTTGCCCAAGACAAGCTTCCAGATAGCGGATACCATTTTGCAACCGCTCCCTGATCTTGAGTCGGAGTTCCTCAGTGGCTGCGTTGGTGTAGGTTACAACCAGAATTTTTTCAGGAGAGAGCCCCTCCTCGAGTACAAAACGCAAATAAAGACTCGTAAGACTGTACGTCTTGCCAGTTCCTGCACTTGCCTCTATGAGGGTGTAACCCTTTAGCTGGACGTCTTCAGCCAAAAACTCCTTCACCATCTTATCATCTTCCCTTTTTCATGTGCTTGAATAATGGCCCGTAAACAGACATGGCATGGTCATGAAAATCAGGATGCCCAACTATGGCCCTTAGTGTTGAGGGCCAGTCATTTCGCATGAAAAATGCGAACCACTTGTCCATACTCTTTCGAAACTTAAAGTCTTCCAAATTCTTCTGTAGTAACCTGTTCCTGGCTTCAGGACCGCTTGGAGGCGTTGCATTCTCTGATTTGGGCACCATCATCTTGCCGTAGTCGTATGCCAGTTGCTTCGGAAGTGGCAAAGGCCCTGATGTCAAGCACCTAAAGAAGAGCCCTGCCAAGTCATCGAGGAAGGCTTCTGCCTTCTGTGGCTCAAGAGCCCTGTATTCAACGTTGGTACCTAGATTCAGAATAATGGACTCTTGGGGCCCATCCCCCTGGGCTTCACCTGCTGCAATGAGAAGTAGGTGCCTAATCCAAAGGGACAGCTTGTTATCGACCCAGGGCTTCAGGAGAATCTCAAGCAGGCCTCCATGTGCGCCCACTCGACCCAGGCTTCCAGTGATTCTGACACTTTGCTCATGCCCTTTACCAATGACGGACTGGATAAGGCAAACATCTTTGGGAAGGCCTGTCTTGACAACTTTTTCTGCCAGCTTGACATAACGATCTTTCTGATAGAAAAGCTCCTTTCTTAAAAGGATCTCTCCATACTCTCCAACTGGAATAAGCCCCCTTCGCCTTAGAACAGAAAGCCATTTTTCATAAAGGAGGTCTTCAAGCTCTCCACTTTCTAATAAGCTTTCGGCCTTTCCACTGGAAAGCTCACTTATAAACATGGTATCAAGATCGGCCTCCACTTCAAAGGGCTCATGATCTGGCAGCGCGCTTTCGAGCCTTCCCAGATATACCCCGAGTACGTTTTCCAAATACCACTTGGCAGGGTTCGCAAAGGCTGCACAGAAGGAGTATGGAGACTGCTCCTTCATTGCCTCCAAGGTCTCTGGGGAAACCACCACATCCTCCCCCTCATCCACTAATGGCCTCGGTGCGGATTGCTTGATTGGATATCCCTTTTGGTCAACAGGCAGCCATTCAATTGCGTAGTTGCGCATTGGCGCACGCTCACAGCTAAGATAGCGCTGGCTAAAGGGCTGCAGGGGATGCTCAAGGACCACCATTTCCCTCAATTTCTCTTCACCCCTTGGCCTGAATCTCTTTTCAAGGTAGTCCAGCAACTCTGAAACCACCGTGGATGGATTCTGTATGGCATTGTCATGCTCCCTTTTTCCAATGTAGCTTATCCACAGTCGCTCCCTTGCAGAAATCAAGGTCTCAAGGAAGAGATACCTGTCTTCATCCCGTGGATTTCTGTCACCGGGCCTCCACGAACCTGCCATGATATCAAAGGAAGGCGGCCTCTCAGAGCGGGGAAAGCTCTTGTCATCCATGCCAAGAAGGCATATGACCCGAAATGGCAGACTGCGCATGGGCACCAGACTGGCACACAGAACCTTTCCGGAAATAAAGGCCTGCTGGGGAGGCGGGCCATCGAGGAACTGTTGTATGGCCCGATTCACCACATCAAAGGAGACCTTTTCAACGCCGGCGTCCTCCATTGCCCCAAAAAGGGAGTTCAACCTGTCAACAAGGGGTGCGCACGCCTCGTCCTCCTGGGGCTTCTCACTTATGAATCTTTGAATAAGCTCCATTGCCACACTGCGCCACTTGGTTATCTCGAGGCCATCTTCAGGGCAGCCCCGTACCACAGCACAAAAGTCATTGAGGTCGTGTACAAAGGAAGAAAGCTCACCAAGCCAAGAAAGGCCATCGCCTTCTATCAGATCCTTAACAGGCTCGACAAGAGTCTCTTCAGGGTCAACGTCAGCCATGGACGCTGTTGTAAAGAGCCTGTCCAGGCCAAAGAGCCAGGTGTTTTGTGTTTCGGACACATCCCTTGAAAGCCTGTCAAAACCGCGTCTTGCCCCGCTCCTTTCAATCCACCGCTTTATCTGCACAACCGCCCTTTGATCCAGTCCGCGCCTTTCCATAATGATAGGATGCTCCAGCAGGTCCATCACTAAAGGAGCGGTCAGTTCACCAAGGGCCATGGAGAAGACCATTGAATAGGCCCTCAAGATTTGGCTACTGTCTGAAAGACCCAGCTGATCCGATATCTCATAGGGGATATATCTCTCTGAAGGGGCAGAACCAAACACAGCGTCTATGTACTGGGCATAGTCGCCGATGTTAGGGGCAAGGATAGCCACATCCTTTGGATCGAGGTCCGGGTTCGTATCAAAGAGGTGCACCAGATAATTATGAAGGGCTTCAGTCTCCCGAAGCCTTGAATAACAGCTGTTTATAAGGATGGAATCATCATCTGGCTCCACAAGCACATCGTCTTTAGCCCTTTCGTCCCCAGGGCTTACACTTGAGTCAACCTGTGCCTGTGGCCCTTCAAGATCAAGGATATCTCGTTGAAGCCTTTGGAGCATGTTGCCCTGGCCCTTTCCCACAGGGTCAACAAAGAGGTCTCGAGATTCATGAAAATCCTTGTTGTAGAGCCTGAAAAGGAATGATCGCCCTGCCCTTCCTAGGGAGGCAAGTAGCTGATTGCCTTCTGGAAAGAGAGCGTCTATCTCTTGGGCGTCCAAGGCGGTGTTTGAGGCCAACTTCCGCCACTTTGACTTTTGTGGAACAATATCCTGCCAGTACTTTCTGCAAGGGTTCAACATGAAGACATGGACATCGAGCCTTCTAGACAGTGCATCCAGGAGTTCAAGGTGAAGGGGCGTAAGGTATGAAATGCCAAATACATACAAACGCCCTGTAAGACTCTTTGAGATACGCTGCCACACACCTTCACTTGCCGCCAGCTCTTCCAAAAGTTTTCGTATCTTTTTTGTGCGAAATCTGTCTCCAAACTTGCTACAAAGCCTAAGCCACAGATCCCTTTGCCAGCCCTGGCCCTTTGGCACCTGACCCTTCTCCCATTCCATGAGCATGGAATAGCGATGATTGAGGTATCTGTCGAAAATGACCTCGAGCCTGCCGGCCAGATGAAACAGGCCCTCTTCTCCCCTTACCGAGGCATAGGAGAGAAGCTCGTCTTTGGCTTTTCCGCCTTCTGAAGTCATCTCCTTCAGGCACTCGAAAATCGCCCAGCGCACCTTTTGCCTGGTAAGCGCCTCTTGTGCCTGGTCTCCAAAGGCATCGAGGGTTACCGACCAGATGAAGGAGCCAAGGAGTGAAAAACGCACATTTGCACAGATGCCACTTCCTCTGGCAATGTTCATGGAGAGATACTGGCCCATCTCATAGTTGTTCACCAGGACGATGTCGGGGGTGAGGCAAAATTGCTCTTGCCTGTGCCCTTCCATGACCCTGGCAAGCTCCCTTGCAAGCTCTTCCATCCTGTTACTTTGATGTAGGGTAAAGACTTCCATTTCTCAATCCACCTCTTCTTTCAAGGGCTGACCCTTGGGCAGGACGCAGACCCACACATTTACTTACTTGACCTCACTGGCCAGGGGGTTTGGTTCAAGCCTGACAGTGGCTCCGTTTACAAAGCTGTAATCACTGGGCTTGCTTGTGAGAAGAATTATCTGAAGGCCGCGTCTGGAGGCAAGATTCAACATACGCTGTATGTACATGACCCTTGAAGAATCACTGTTTGTAAAGGCATCATCAAAGACCACTGGCAGACACCCCTCATGGCCCGTTGCGAGGATCTCAGCAATGGCGAGTCTCACAGCCGCTGCCACCTGCTCCCGAGTTCCCTGACTAAGCTCAGAGAAGGAAAAGAAGATATCCCCCATCTGGGGGCGCCGCACCTGCACCCCCTTGAACGTATTGGATTCAATCACGGCCTGGGCTTGGACCCCTGGGCCAAACATGCTCGCCAGATAAAGGGAAATCCGTTTGGACAAGGGCTCGGAAAACCTTGCAGCGAGCTCCTGGTGTTTTTGCTGAAAGAGATCGTGGACCATGCGGAATGCCTCAGCCCGTACCTGTTCCTGGGCAAGACGCCTCTGCAAGAGCTCAACCTTCGAAGCCTCCATCTTAAGCTCAGCCTCAGAATCAGAGCTGCCCGTTTGTCTAAGGAGGGTCTCGGCGGCAATCTTTCTTTTCTTGAGCCCCTCTAGTTCCCGCTCCTGCTGCTCCAGGGCCGAGGTCAGCCACTGCTTGTCGTGGCGAAGAAGCTCTGGCTGAAGTCTTGCTATGGCCTCATCAAGCTCCTTCAACTCGGCCTCTACCTCAGAAAGCTCCTTTGTCGCCTTTTCAATGGAGCGAAGCCGCATCTGTTCATCACCTGCCTCTTCAAGCTTTGCCTTGAGCCTCGCCTCCAACTCGACGCGCCTGTGTTCCAGTTCATGGCGTCTTTCGACTATTTGTTCCCTTTGACTCGACTTGGCCCTTTCAAGCGCCTGACAGTCTTCCACCTTGGCGCGAAGTTCACCTTCTTTCTTTTCAAGGAGCTCTATCTGCCCTGAGAGCCCGTCTATGAGCTCCTTTGCCTGGGCCTGATTCTCGGGTGGGGAAATCTTGCTATCAAGCATGGATTCGAGCCTTGAAATCTCTGCCCTGGCAGCAGAGATTCCATCCTCTGTCTTTCCCATTTCATCATCGAGGCCCTTTCCGCCTATATCTTCTATCCTTTGAAGAAGCCCTTGCTCCTTGCCCTTTAGCTCCTCGAGCTGGCTAAAGGCCTCAAGTGCCTCCCTTACTGATGAAACTCCCACCTCGTCCAAAAGTGTCTGAAGTTTTGCCCTGGATTTACCTACCCAGTCTTGGCATGTTGAAAGCGCGTGGCCTCCCCCGGGAATAATGGCCAACACAACCGAGTCGCCAACAGTGAGCTGGGAACGCTGGGTCACTGTGTATTCCTTGCCAGGGCTCAGGGGGCGGCCATCGAGAAATGCCTCTCTTTCAGGTGCCTCAATCACCTCTACCCCCGTTGCCATTGCATCAAGGGCCGCTTCTGCACGTGCAAGTTCTTCCTTGGCCTTGCGAATCCGCTCCATCTGGCCACTGGAAACCTTTGGCAGCTGTGCCATCTGGCGTCTTACCAGCTCGAGCTGAGACTCCAGCTCAGAAAGCTTCTGCTGCCTTGCCTTGAGCTTGGCGAGCCTGTCTTCGAGCTCAAGAAGCCGCTCACAGCTCTGGATTATGCCAAGCCTGCGTCGCTCTTTTGAAAGTTCTTCTCTTACGGCGTCCATCCTCACCAAAAACTCATCACGGCTCTTTCTGAGCTCTGAAAGCTCCCTGCCCAAACGCTCAAGGTCTAGATCCAAGGGGACAAACTTGCGACCAAGCTCCTTTTCCGATCTTTCAAGGCTGACTATCTCTTCATTTAGAGCAACGAGCCTTGAAAGCCATTCCTTCCTTTCCTGGGCGACGCCCTTGAGTTCCTTCCTCTTTTGTTCTAGGGCGTCCAGCTCATCGAGCTCTTTTAGTACCCTTTGAAGCTCCCTCTTGCCCTGCTCCATTTTTTCAGACAGGGTCTCCATGGCCCTTGTTGCAAGGATATAATCCTGCCTTGCCCTGCTAATCTGGTTACAAATGGCCTTCTTCTTCTCAAGGGCATCTAGGGCCTCAGAAAGCTCCCTTTGAAGGCGTGCCAGAGGGGAGGTTGCCCGTGGTTTTCCTGTGTTTGTGAAAATTTCCTGGACACGACTCTTGAAATAGGCAGCAACCCTTGCATCCAGCTCAGATTGAACAACGCTTGCCCCTCCAAGCTCCTGCACCCGCCTTATTAGAAGCTCATTTTTCTGGGCAGTTTCAAGCTCGAGGGCCACATCCTCACTGCTTCTGCCCTGCCATACCCAAAGATGGGACCATCGCCTCACGGCCTGCTTCCCGCCCCTGGCCTGAACAGGTTCCTCACCCAGGATTTCAGCAAGTTTCCTTTCGGCCTCATCCCCGTGGAAGGTGCGACCCTCAAAGTTTACGGTGGTTGTGCCCCTTTGGCCTGCAAAAATCTTTTTTACGCGGCAAAGCCCTTTCTCCCCCACGACAAATTCCACACTGACCTCTGGGTTTCCAGGGCTGAACCTGCTTTTCATCTCTTTGAGTTTGGACCCTGTAGTCTTTGAGCGAAGGAAAAGCCCCCGATGAATCGCCTCTACAAGGGTGCTCTTTCCTGCCTCGTTTGGCCCTGAGATGACAGTAACGTCGGGATGAAACTCAACCCTCAAGTCGTTATGAAGTTTATAGTTTGCAAGCTGTGCTGATATGAGCCTCATGTGCAGTTACCTGTCCGATAACCTGTGACAGGCAAGATAAAGTTCCTTCAGTGCCTGCTGGGCCACCCGCCTGTCCTGACTTGGGGAAGGATTTTCTATGAGCTCAAGAAGGTGTGATGCAACCTCAGAAATGAGGGGGTCTGGCCTGTTGGTCAAAGATGCAACCTCATCTTCGTCAGGAGCAAGATCGATATTGTTGATAATTTCCAGACTCAAAAACTTTGCCTTCCACCCCTCGACTAGTTCCTCCAGCCTGCGGGCAGCATCGATTCCAAGGGAGCCGGAAAGCTCAAGCCTCAGAAGATCCTTGGCAACATCCCCCTTGGTCAGCTCTTCTATCCTTTGGATCAGATACTTGAGATCCAGACTGGAGGAAAAAACGTGTTCCAGCCTGTGCCATCTAAGGCAATTGACAGGTGCTGCCTCTACACTTGGGCTCTTATCCCTTGAAACATCCACGACCAGCACATTTCCGCTTCGATAATCCTGCCCCCTTGGAAACCTGTCTGGCTCATGGGTGCCTGAATACCACGCCTTGTCATCAATCTGTTTGGTGCCGTGCCAGTCCCCAAGGGCGATATAGTCCACCTGGGAATATGGGACAAAGCCCAGGTCTACGCTGTGAAATTGGGAAGAACCCTCCTGGCGCTCGAGGTTTGAGGCCTGAAAGTCTTGCACACTTCCGTGGGCAAGGACCACCCTGGGAAGGTGCTTGGGCAAATCCTTAAAGACCTCTTTCCCACTTAGCCACTCTACTGGGTCTGTGAAATGGGCCCCCTGGACACATGGACACGCAAGAATCACACAGTCATCAAGCACCACCGGCCCGGGCTCGAGTACTACAGTCAGGTTTGGGGCCAGGTTTTTTGATTCCCTTTGAAAAAAGGGCTGTTGCCAGATGGACCCCGGGCCACCAATATCGTGATTGCCAGGGATGACTATCACAGGTAGCCCAAGTTGCCCAATTGCGTAACAAAGCCTTGAGACAGTGGAATTTTTCGGGGTGTTTGAGTCAAAGACATCCCCAGCCACAATGATCAAGGAGGCATCTTCCTCTCTTGCCAGCCTGCCGATCTCTTTTATGGTATCGAGCCTCGCACTGCGGCAAAGAAACCTCTTTTCCTCATCCTCTATCCAGGCAAAGGGCTTTCCGATGTGCCAGTCAGCAGTATGAATAAATCGCATCGAGAGTCTCCATCCTAGGGAAAAGCCACACCAGGGCTCTTAGAACAATCCCATCTATTTTAACGGAAAATTGTTGATGGTGCATGAACATTGATAGACCCTGGAAATTGCCCAAGAGAACCTTCCCATAAAGGGGTTTCTCGCACCGATTATTTGATTAATTCGTCGAGGAAACGGTAACTCTGGGGAGTTTTTTCAAGATTGCCCGAATGAACGGTTTTTAGGTATTTCCACGTCTCTTCCATGATGAGTCCGTTGATTCTCAGCCTAAAGACCTTGTCCAGGGGCTGGCTGGTCCAAAATTCAATGGATTTTAGAGAGGATACCCCCATGACATAGCGGCCGTCCCCGCTCGAGCAACGGCTGCACGCAACCTGGCCGGTTACCGGGTCATAGGCCACTGTGCGCCCTGTGATAGTTTCACCACACTTGTTGCAAAGGCCCAGAGGGGGCATATGGCCACTTGCATCAAGTAGCCTTGCCTGAAAAATGAGCGTTGAGACGAGGACGTCCCTGCCTGCCTCAAGCCCCTTGAGATACCACCACAGAAGATTGAAAATCTCTGGCTCCCTCTGCCCTTCCCTGCACCAAAGATCCACGAGTTCAAGGCAAAGACTCGCCCCCAGGAAACAGCGGTAGTCTTGCCTTACAGATTCGAACCCATTCTTCAAGGAGCCACTTTCCAGAAAATGTAGATCAGACCTCGATGCCAGGCGGGTTACGGCATCTATGTGGGCAAAGGGTTCAAGAACATTCATGAACCTCTTTTTACTCTTCTTGGCCCCCTTGGCGATGCACCTTATTTTGCCTGTCTCCCTGGTGAGGAGGACCACCAGGAGATCGCTTTCACCCACAGGGTTTGTGGCAACAACAAAAGATTGATAAACCCTTTTTTTGACCATGTTCCAGGGAGGCCATTTGGAGCAGGCTACATCTTCGCCAGGCCAAGATTACTTGTGTGTGGATTCAGTTGCGGTTTCGTTGGAGTTTACCTCTTCTTCAAGAAGGATTCGCGGTGCGGGCGAGTTGTCTTCGACGCCCTTGGAAGAGTCGTTCGACTCACCTGAACCAAGAGTCGTTTCAACTGTCACGTTGCCTCCAACAGTATGGCTGGTGCCAGAGTCTGCAAAGAAGAAATAATAGACCCCGGCGGCAGCCAGCAAGATCACCACTATGGCGACAACCGATAACAGAAGCGTCTTGGAGTTGCGGCCCCCAACATCTATGGAGGTTGGCTGTGCTATCTCTGGCTGTTTGGCACCAGTTGCAGACTGCCCCTTCAAATCCTCTTCCAGCCTGAGGATGGCCTCTTCCGGATCAATTCCGATGTACTCTGCGTAGTTTCTTATGAAGCCCCTAACAAAGACCTCTGCTGGCAGGTCCTCAAACCTGTTTTCCTCCAAGAGCCTCAAGCGGCTAATGGAAATCTTTGTGCCTTCGGCAACCTCCTGGATGGAGATCTGCCTCAACTCCCTTTCCTTTTTTAGATACTCGCCAACTGTTTCCTTTGACATTGGTCCTACCGCCTGCCCTTTCATAAAAACGACTCTAGAGCAATATTCTTATAGTGGATTTGGCCCTTAGTTCATTGAGCCATTCCTGGAATCTCTCGTTTATCTCTTGGTCGTAAAGTTTTCTCCTAACCTCTTCGATGGTGGCCTTGTCTAGATCCTCACCCTTGGCATTGGAGATGCCTGCAAGGCGCAAAATTTCAAAGCCAAGGGGGGTCTCCAAGACCTCTGAGTACTCCCCTGGCGACAGTTTCTTTACAGCATCCTTGATGGATGGGGCCATTTCGTCGAGGCTGAAGACCCCTAGTCTCAGCTCCTTGGCCACTGGCACATTGCTCGAAAAGCGCCTTGCCGCCTCTTCAAAGGGCATCCCCTCTTCGAGGGCCTTGAGTGCCTCTTCGGCCCGCTTCCTGGCCTCTTCCTTTGCCCTTGGAGAGTCACCCTCGGGAACGATACAGATGTGTTCAAGGATGTAGAAGGGGCCTTCATAACCGCCTTCACCCTTCTGTTTGCGGATGTAGTCCTGAACCATCTCATCAGTGATGACTATCTTTGACTTGACCTCTGCATTTACCAGCTGCAGGCGCTCGATTTGCGTAGCTATCTGTTTTTTGTAGTCCTCAAGGGAGATTCCGTCCTTTTTGAGTCTTTCCTCGAACTCCTGACGGGTCATCCCATTGGAACGACAGATATTGTCAATGGCAGCTTCAACCTCCTGATCTGTCACCTTGATACCAAGCCTGTTGATCTCTTCTTCAACCAGATAGTCATCGATCATCTGGGGAAGTATCTGGGCGTAAATCTTCTGCTTGATCGTGGCCCGCTCTTCAGGGCTCATATCAGGAGAGAGGTATTTATCGAGAATGGGCTGTGCCCGCTTTTTCAGCTCTGACAAGGTTATCACCTTGCCATTTACCACTGCCACTATCCTATCCACGATCACGGCGTGACTTGCCGTTGATAGAGTTGTTAGAAACATTCCAAAAAAGAGAACTACCAAAAGGCAAAACTTAATATATTTCATTTGCATTCTTTTCCTGTGGTACAAACCATAAACAAGTTTTTTATTTGAAAAATCACACCTGTTTCAAGACTCTAATTAGTAAGTTTAAGCAATTCTTTCAATACCCGGGCCGTCTCTTTCAAAAAACTTCGTTTTTCAACTTCCTTTTTACTCATTTTTACAGACAGACGCTCTCCAGGCAAAATCCCCAGGCGGCCATCCTTTTGAATCAGCTTGAGGAGCTTGTCAACATTCCTGGGGCCTGAAGGGCCAAAGGTGAGGGTTAGCCTTGGATTTTCCTGGCTTGTTCCATCCAGCCTAACACAGTTTAGGGGTCTCAATAAAGATTTTATAACCATAATCTCCAGGAGATTGGCAACTGGCTCGGGTACATGGCCAAATCTGTCTTCAAGTTCCTGCAATATTTCATCCTTTTCCTCAACGGAGTCGATCTGCGAAAACCACCTGTAAAGCTCCATTCTGGCACTGAGGTCAGGGGAATATTCCTCTGGTATGTAGGCTGGAACGGACAGGTTTACCTCGGGCTCGAGCCGTTCTTCTACCTTGTTGCCCTTGATGTCCTCAATGGCCTCCTTGAGAAGGTCCAGATAGAGGTCGTAGCCCACTTCAGAAATCTGGCCAGCCTGGGCGACACCCAGAAGATTGCCGGCCCCCCTTATCTTGAGATCGTGCATAGCAAGGTTCATTCCTGCCCCTAGCTCGCTGGTCTCCATGATGGCCTTTATCCGGAGGGAGGCATCCTTTCCCATTGACTCGAGACTAGGCACGAACAGATAGGCATAGGCCTGCCTGTTGCCTCGACCTACCCTGCCCCTTAGCTGGTAAAGATCCGCAATGCCAAGCATGTCGGCCCTGTTTACGATAAGGGTGTTCGCAGAAGGGATATCGAGGCCAGACTCGATAATCGTAGTGCAAACCAGACAGTCGACATCCCCCCGGACAAACCTTATCATCTTCTTTTCAAGCTCTGCAGGCTCCATCTGGCCGTGGGCAACATCGATCCTTGCCTCTGGCACCAGGGCAGAGATATGCTCTGCCACCCTGTGGATACCCTTGACTCGGTTGTGGACGAAGAAGACCTGACCGCCCCTCTTTATTTCCCTCGTTATCGCCTCTTTGACAATTGCATCATCATACTCTGCAAGAAATGTCTTTATTGCCACCCTTCCCCTGGGGGGCGTTTCAAGCACTGAAAGGTCCCTGATACCCAGTAAAGACAGCTGCAATGTTCTGGGAATCGGGGTTGCAGTAAGACTCAGACAGTTTATATCCCTGGCAAGGAGCTTGAGCTTCTCCTTGTGCTTCACTCCAAATCTGTGTTCCTCATCGATGACGATTAGCCCCAGACGATTGAAGACCACATCGTTTTGAAGAAGCCTGTGGGTTCCTATGAGGATGTCAACCTGGCCTTCCTTGACCCTTGATAGGATCTCCCGCTGCTCCTTCCTTGAACGAAGCCTGCTTAGCCCGGCGATCCGTACAGGAAAGTCCTTGAATCTTTCCTTGAAGGTCCTTTCGTGTTGCTCGGCAAGAAGAGTCGTGGGCACGAGCACTGCCACCTGGTAACCATTGGCCACTGCCAGAAAGGCTGCCCGCATGGCGACCTCTGTCTTTCCAAAGCCCACGTCACCACAAAGAAGCCTGTCCATGGGGTAGCCTGCCTGGAGGTCTTCGAGGATGTCCCTTACGGCATCGAGCTGATCCTGGGTCTCATCATAGGGAAAGGCAGCCTCGAACTGACGATACATTTCATCCGGAGCCTCAAAGGACACCCCTTCCTTCACCTTCCTTAGGGCATAGAGCTCCACCAACTCATGGGCAACTTCCTTTATGGCCTTCTTGACCTTGGCCTTTCTAGCAAGCCAAGACTTTCCTCCAAGCCTGTCGAGCCTGGGCTCCTTGCCTTCAAGCCCAACGTACTTCTGAAGAAGGGCAAGCCTGTCAACAGGCACATAAAGCTTGTCTCCGCCCTGATATTCAAGATGAACGAACTCGGACTCAACACCCCCTACATCCATTCGAACAAGGCCAAGATACCGACCAATGCCCTTGTCCCGATGCACAACCAAATCGCCAGGGCCAATCTCAGACAGAGACACAGGCTTCGTCTTCTTGGCCCTTGTGGACTTCTTTCTCTTCTTTGGCCCAAGGGAGCTTTTGAATAGACAATGATCCGGAATGAAAATCTGCCTTGCATCCTCTAATTCAAAGGCCTCGACGCTGTAGCCCTTTGCCAGAAACAGCCCGGCTTCAGTAGCAAAGGGCCCCTGTTTCTCTTTACCATCTAGGAGTTGATATTCCTGACCGTAATGCTGAAAGAGTGAGGCAAGACGTTTGAGACCTCCATCCGACTGGGCCAGGATGTTAACCCGTGCCTTTTCAGCCTGCCATTTGGCCAAGCGGTTAAAAAACGGGCCAAAGAGCTCTGAACCAGCCCCAGAGCGGGACACCAGAAGTGAGGGCTCTATGAGTCTGGAAGAGATGGAAAGTTCCTGACCGGTATCAGAGAAAAATTTGTCAAGCCCTGGTTCATTGTCGCTGAGGCCTTGGTCTCCAGACAGGACCTTGGGCGGATTGATATAGAGGCGCCTTTTTTCTTCGAGGGACTTACAAATTTCCGTAAAATCCAGCCTGAATGAATCAAGCTCTGGAAGCAGTCTGCCCTTTTCCACCTGGGCCTCATAAGAGGCCTCCATTGCCTCGAGCGTGGTCCAAAGGGTGCTTGCCACTTCCATGGGGGATTCCACAACTATAATGGCATCGTCTCCCAGATAGTCAAAGATGCTCCAGAGCCTACCATATAAAAAAGGCATAAAGGCCAGGCTGCCCTCTGTCTGGCGCCTGTTCTCGAGGCTGTGTATCACCTGGCCAACCTGCTCGCCGCTCCATCCGCAGGCTCCGGCCATTGAGACTATCTTGTCTCTGGCTTTCTCTGTGAGGGCATCTGTCAAAATACTTTCTGCCGATGGCAAAAGGACAACCTCTTGCCGCTTCTCCACTGTGCGCTGGGTGTCGATATCGAAAAAACGAATCTCCTCCACCAGCTCATCAAAAAAGAGGAGCCTAACTGGCAGGTTGTAGCCCGGAGAAAAGACGTCGATTATATCGCCCCTTACTGCAAACTGACCAGGAAACTGCACAGTTGGCATTCGCTCATAGCCTGTTTCAACCAGCCACTTTATGAAGGAGTCGCGCTCAAGCTCCTCTTCAGCCATTACAAGCTCGCTGTGCTGCCGTATCTTGTCGCCTGGCACAAACCTTTCAAGAAGAACTGACGGCGGGGCAACGACGACCCCTGGCTTCTGTTCCATGAGGTTGTGCAGGGTTCCTATTCGCTTCGAAGCCGTCTGGTTGCAGGGCACCAGGGGAAGAAAGGGGAAATGTTCATAGGCAGGCAGAGTGCCCACCTGCCTTTGGGTGAAAAAGGAAAGCTCCTGACGCCTCTCTTCCACAAGCTCCTTCTGGGGTGCCACCCAAAGGATCTGGAGGACCTTATCCTTGAAGGCCTTTGAAACCAAGAAAGAGCAAGCTGACACCGAGCTGCTCTTTAGAGACAGGATGCGTCTTTCGCCTGCCAGTTTTTCAAGAAAGGAGACGCTATCTTCCACGGGCATGTTAGCTAAGGAAACAGGCTATGACAGGACAGCCTTGGACAGCTTCAAGGTTACTGACTTAAAAAGGTCTTCAAGTAATGTTGTGACCTCTTCCCTGGGACGGCTGTCAGGAAGGTGTGGTGCGATCCATGTATCAACAATTCTTTCAACCTGATTCATAGTTGGCCCTACCTCATCATTCTCTTGAGCTTCGACGTCTGGCTGAATCTCCTTTTGCATCTGTTGATACTCGCTCTTGAAAATGGTGTCAAAATATTCAAATTGGGCTCCTGCTGCCGGTTCATCATAAAGCGCAGTAAATAGATGGGAGCTTATACTTCCTTCGAGATGGTTTAGGGCCTGTTTAAATTTACCACTCTTTGCCACAAGGGGATCTTTGGCAAGATTGCAAAGGCAATTGTATATAATCTCTTTTGTGAGCCCAAACGTCAATTCCGTTTCGACACCTTCAGCTGCCTCGGAAACCAGGCCATCACAAATTCTTCTCACAGTCTGTTTCACCTGCGAGACGATTTCCTCTGCGGTGCGCTCAAGAAGCTCCTTAGAACGGTCATCTATTATCTCATGGCCAGATATGGGATTTCTATCTGAAGAAATTGGCCTGGTATTTTGCTTTTTAGAAGAAGTCATAGTCGGCTTTATACATTTTTTTAGAAGATTATGCAGACTGTGACGCGACTGTCAAGAAATACCAGAAAAATTCCATGGCTCAAATGGGCCGGTAAACAGTGGCTTTGGGGTTCGAGACCCTGACGGCCACCAAGAGAAAAATAAAGAATTTTACATTCGAAATGGGCCAGTAAGCAGTACAAGGCACGGGTTTACCTACAAAAAACGTGTAATCAAAGCCGCCACCACCGGGAGGGTTGCAGGCAGGTTGCAACTTGGGTTCTTTTTCTTCTTGACATGACCAATAAGGGAGATTATTTAATTGTCCGAAACTTCGGGGCCGTTAGCTCAATTGGTAGAGCAACTGACTCTTAATCAGTAGGTTCGGGGTTCGAGACCCTGACGGCCCACCAAGAGAAAATAAAGCACTTAGCCCACAATTGGTCTAAGTGCTTTTTTTATTGCTGATACATAACGCGTGATCAGCAGTTGGATTTCCAGAGCGGGGAGATAAAGTTTGGTGGAACTGAGCCAAGAGGATTGGAACTAGCAAGGTGGGAGTGGCAGCTTGAAAGGTAAGCACAGGCCTGGAAGAGAAAATTATTCATGATACCTCGACATCCCTTTCAGAAGTGCCTTAACTATTTTCGCCTTAAGGTAGCGACTCGTTATGTGTTTATAATTTCTTTAATTTTATTAGGATCCAGACAACCACGTTCTATTAACTTCTTAATAAGTTGAATAAGTTGTTCAATGCCAAGGACCGGTGGGCCTCCTGGGCCATAACCGAGTTTAAGACGTCCACCTATAGATCGAGTGTCTTTGTAATATGAAAACCATACATCATTTGGTGGTTCATTTGGAGAGTAGCTTACCATGAAAACAAAAGGCTGATATGTATCACCTGCTTCTCCCAATGGGATTATACCTTTTAGATAAGGTTCCCAAGTTGCTCCTGGCTCTTGGAGATCAAACGATTTTTCTATATATCCCTCACTTCCACAAGCTGCACATTTAAACCATCCATATTCATTACAATGATTTTGAATGAGATCAACAATATTTGACGCCCATGTTTCCTGACCACAATCGGTATTACAACATTTAATTAACCAACCCATTTCTCCCCCTTTTCCTTGAGCACAGTAAAATAGAACATTGGTGCAAATATGTGATCAGGTATGTGTTAACCGTCTCAAGCAGCGGGTACCCTACAACTCTCCTCCCCTTCCCCCCTCTTTGAACCGGAGGTGGGGTTCCACCCTGTACGGCTCTCCAACCATTGATACCCTAATAAATTTATCAGTTACAAAGTCAATATCTAGCCAGACTAGCATAAGCCTAGCACACCAAATACATTGTTGTGGAGTCTTCGACTACCCCTTGTGCTGATATTGTACTTCCGCTTAAGAAATAATCGAAGCCTCTACCTAACAAATCCGTTCAGTTTTCATTGCGTCTTCCGACCTTAGGACGGTATCCTGCTATGATACTTTTTCCAGCGCCTGATTATTGGATTCAGTTACCCGAATCAAAAAATGGAGAATGAAAAAAGTCAAAAAAGGGGACCTTTATCCGCTCAATATACAGATTGCCTGCCGGACGAACACAGGTGGCTTCTTCTATCACATAAGTTAGGCAGCTTTTTTTGCAAAAACCCTTCGCGCTGCCTTCATACCTTTTAAGTGGCGCACAAGCCTTTCTTCTCGAAGCCTCGCTAATGCACCAGGGCTTCCCACTGCATGGCCAAATTCCTTTAAAAAACTTCTGGCAAAAGACAAAAACCCCTTTGGCTCCATCCCTATCTCTTTTATAAGCCTAGGAACATTGTCTTTGATATAGCCTCTACCCTCTTTTCTTAGGGCCCTGCCCGCCCAGTCAACAAACTCTAAATAATCTTTAAAGGAATAGGGAATTGGCGGTTCATCTCCTTTTGCTTCATCTTCAAA
>JAADCZ010000011.1 GCA_013154175.1 Thermodesulfobacteriota bacterium | reverse complement strand
GCAGCAGCGGTCTTTAACGATTGCTACAGCCTTGCCAACAGGTCCATCGGGCTTCTTACCCGACAGTGGGCACGGATGGGAGCTCCAAACGTACGCGTAAACGAGCTTATGCTGGGCTTTTTCGAGACAAGACACGGACCAGGCACAAGGGGATGGAGCGTTATGTCTGAGGAGGAAAAACAGGCACTCATTTCCCATACCCTCTTGAAAAGGGTGGGCACCCTGGAAGATGCGTGTAAGGCAGTGGATTTTCTATGTTTTGGAGCACCGTTTATGACTGGTGCAAGGATAGTGCTTGACGGAGGGTACATCTTGGGTGGTGAAGATGTCCCGGACATGCCTCAGGGCGTGGTACAGCCAGGAGAGTCCGTCTTTGGCGGAAGTCGTCCACCTGAAACGGATAAGTCATAGAAAGCCTTCGTGGGAACCTTGATCTCATGAAAACCAAAGCCATTGGAAAACTTGCATCAAGGGCATTTGGCAAATGCCTCGTTCTGGCAGTCTGTCTGGTTCTTGCCCCGTTTCTTCAGCCCCTGGCCTGGCCCCAGGAAGAACCAATAAATATCCTCTCAATAGGCGAGCAATTCTTTTTGGGCCCCCACATCCAATACTTGGAAGACAAACAGGGCACCATGAACATTATGGATGTGGTCAGGGCGTCCCATCTAGGCAAATTCAAGAAATGCAAGCGCACCTCCCCTGGCTTTGGCTTCACGTCTTCTGTCTTCTGGTTCAAATTCACCCTCTATAATCCAGGGCCCAAAAATGTTACCCGATACCTGGAAATAGAATATCCGCTCCTCGACTATGTGGACCTCTATGTACCCCTGCCCGGCTCTGGGTACCGAATCTACAAGGAGGGGGATAGGCAAAGTTTCTACCACAGGCCCATAAAATACCGAAATCTAGTCTTCATCCTGGAAATTCCTGGAAATTCCACCCAAGACTATTTCCTCAGGGTGAAAACGTCGAGCTCGCTGAACCTGCCAGCCAGGCTTTATACGCCAGCAGGATTCATAGACAAGGTGGAAGATGAGGAAACCGCCCTTGGATTCTACTTTGGAATCTTGTTCGCCATGCTGGCCTACAACCTCATACTCTTCTTCACCATCCGGGAGGCCGTTTATCTCTACTATGTCCTTTTCGTCATTTTCTATTTCCTTTTCCAGCTAGACCTCACTGGCCTTGCCTTTAAATATTTCTGGCCAAACAGCATTTATTGGGCCAATGAAAGCCTGCCTTTTTTCATTCTCGTTTCATACCTGTTTGGCACCATGTTCACGAGACAAATCCTGAACTCTCGCAGGTACGCCCCAATCTTGGATAAAATCTTGGCGTTTTTCATGGTTGTCTCACTCATTTGTGCCATTTTGAGCCTCGTAGTCCCCTACGAGATAAGCATCAAGGCAGCAACCCTCATAACCATGACCGTTTTGGTTCATATTCTCGCAGGCTTCCTGTGCCTCTACAGGGGCTATCGCCCTGCTCGCTATTATGCCCTTGCCTGGTCGATATCCATGGCAGGAGCCTCCATATACGCGATGAAATCCTTTGGACTTCTTCCCAACAACTTTGTGACTGTCTGGGGTCTTCAGGTGGGCTCCGCCTGGGAGGTTATCCTCCTGTCCATGGCCTTGAGTGACAGGTTGAGCCTTTTACAAAAGGAAAAGGACCGCATTCAGGCCGAATACACCCGGAAACTCGAAGAGGCAAATCTGCGCTTGGAAGAGTTTGCCAAGACCCTAGAGGAAAAGGTGCGCCAAAGGACCCTCGAGCTCGAAAAATCAAACGCCTTACTCATGCAACAGGCAGAGGAAATGCGCCTTGCAGAGGAAAGGGCAGAACGGGCAAGCAAGGCAAAATCGGACTTTTTGGCCAATATGAGCCATGAAATCAGGACTCCCCTCAATGCCATTACGGGTATTACCGCCCTTGCCCTCGAGATGGACTTGCCTGATAAGCTCAGAGACTACCTAAACATCATCAAGGCCTCTGCCCACTCCCTTCTAAACCTTGTCAATGACATCCTGGACCTTTCCAAGATAGAGGCAGGCAAGATGGAGCTCGAAGAGACGGATTTTCAGCTCCTGGACGTCATGGAAAACATGGCTGACATGTTTACGGAAATTGCCTCTGAAAAATCCATAGAATTCATTATCGATATAGCCCCTGATGTGCCCAACCCCCTAATTGGTGACCCAATGCGCCTTGGGCAGCTTCTCACCAACCTTGTCTCCAATGCCATCAAATTCACTGACCAGGGGCAAGTCCTCCTCCAGTGCATTCAGCGGGGTGAAGATGCCGAATGCTCCCACCTTTCATTTAGGGTTTCAGACACGGGCATAGGCATTGAAAAGGACAGATTGGAATATCTCTTCGATATGTTTACCCAGGCAGACTCTTCGACAACCAGAAGATTTGGCGGAACCGGCCTGGGACTGACCATATGCAAACGCATAGCCTCCCTCATGGGCGGAACCATTCAGGTACAAAGTGAAATTGGAAAAGGCACCACATTCACCTTTGAGGTGACACTGAAGAAATCCAAGCAGAAGGATCCATGGCAAAAACCCATAGTGGAACTCCAGGAAGAGATGCCATTCTTCATTGTCACCCCAAATCCCGATATCGCCAGGAGTCTGGAAAACACACTCTTGAGACTAGGCGTGCCAAAGAAGACCATTAAAGAAAGGAAATATGAAGACATAGGCGATTACAACGACTTCAACACCAATGCCGTCTATTTGGTGGATGTCAATTCGACCCAGATGGACAAGGCCATTCAGCTTGCCAGATCTTCCGCCATGAACAGGCTCCTCCTGCTGGTGCCATTTGGTTTTGAGTCTAAATTCAAGGATCAGCTTCTTAGAAAGAACTTTGCCACTTCAACCAAGCCTGCCACCATAAAAAGGATTGCAAACAAACTTGCGGACCTGGTCCTGCCCGAACCCCACGGAGACCTTGATTCCCAGGCCACACAAAACGTGCGATTCAGGGATCTCAAGATCTTGGTGGTGGAAGATAATGAAATAAACCAGATGGTGGCAAAAGAGATATTGGAAAAGTATGGTGCCAAGGTGGATTTTGCCTCCAATGGCCAAGAGGCCCTTGAGAAGGCGCATCCCGGCTATGACATTATTTTCATGGATATCCAGATGCCTGAAATGGATGGATATGAGGCCACAAAACACCTGAGGGCAAGAGAAGAATTTTCGAGCATCCCCATAATTGCCATGACTGCAGGCGTCTTCAAGGAAGACAGACAACGATGCTTTCAGGCTGGGATGAACGACTTCGTCCTGAAACCAGTAACGCCTGAATCTGTGCTAGAGGTCCTGAGCAAATGGATCAAGCCGGACAAAATGTTCCTGGCCCAGGATGAGAAGGACACGGCTTCTGAATACTATCCAGAGCTGCCAGGAATAAATACCCAGGAGGCAAAACAAAGATTCGGCTCAAATTCATCGCTGTATCTGAAGTTGTTGAGAAACTTCCTGTCGGAGCATGCTAGTATCGATAAAAAAGTTGCCCAGCTAAAGGAGGCTGGCAACATGGCGGAAATGAAAAGACTCTTTCACACCCTGAAGGGAGTGAGCGCAAACCTGGCACTTGGGGAGCTGCAGCAACTCTTTGAAAGGGCTGAACATTCCACCCAAGACTGGGAGAAACTGAAAGATGAGATATTGCCGGAAATTCTGAGCCACATCTCACAGCTTGGCCAAAAAATCCTCCATGACGAAACCCCAGGGGCAGACAGTGACGAGCCTGAATACCATGAAACAGGTAAAACATTAAATAATTTAGAACTGAAAAATCTCATACTTCACCTTGACGAACTTCTTGAATTAAACGATATTGAATGTGAAGAAGTATGGGAGGAAATCCGGGGTAAAATCCACGACAAAGATTTAGAGCCGCTACTGTCGCAATTGGACCGTCATATTAAAGATTTGGAGTATGAATCTGCCAGGGAAATTCTGGCAAAGCTGAATTCTAAGATCCAATCTTAAAATGTAGGTGTTGATATGGACAACAGCAAAAGGACCGACGACTCCTTACTTGCCCTCATGGCAGACCTTCACCATGAGATCAGGTCCCCTGTCAACACCATAATGAACATGACGGAACTGGCCAGCCGGGAACAGATTTCCCCATCCATAAAAAACTATCTAAAAACCATCGAGAAATCCGCCAACACGCTTTTGACCTTGCTGGACGACATAATTGAACTCTCCCAGGACGATCTGGACGCCCCCCATGGCAATCAGGGCTTTTCCCTCACTGATCTGCTGGAAGATGTCAAGGAAACAATTGACGGGCCAAGCCGGGCCAAAGGAGCCATTATCACGGTTTCCTTCAAAAAGGATACTCCAGAATGGCTTTCTGGCCCCAGGGGCAGAATTAGACAAATCTTGACCCAGATACTCAACTACTCCATGAGACAAATGGGGGGGCAAAATCTTCATATTTCCATTGGCACTGAATCTGAACCTGAGACAGAAGGTGAGCGTATCTTTTTCGACGTTTTGGCCACCAAACTCCAAAACCCCATGTCTCCCCAGGACATTCTTCGGAATCCGAGGATTCTCATCTGTCAGCGACTCCTCTTGGAGCTTGGCGATGAGCTCAAAATCACTGAACACCACCAAGGGGTCAAGTTCAGGTTCGCCATTGCCATGGAGCCCCTCGACATCCCCTGGGGCAAGCCCATCTACCCCACCCCAATTGCCTGCCTAGTGAGCACAAATGGATTTTCCTCCACTCTTATTGCGAGACGATTGGCAGGGTGTGGCTTCCAGGTAGTGGAATCCTTTTCCATAGACGATGCAGAACGCACCCTCGAGAAGGATGCAAACTCGAGTCAAAAACGTGTTGCATTGATCGATTGGGAGCTTATCCAGAAACAGAGGGCTGAGACAGACATCCTGAAATGGAACCCTGGGCCTTATCCAGTGGTATTTTTTGATATTCCGGCCATCAACATGATGGACATATCTGCCAGGCTCTCCGATGATAACAATGGCAAGTCTGCAAAGGGCTTTGTAATGGCCCCGTCAAAGGGGCGCCAAATCATGCTCGAAGTCCTCAGGGTTCTAAGGATGGAGAAGGACCAACTCTCCTGTCCATTCCTGTCACAAGAGTCAGATGAAGAGGAAGTTCCCCTTGTCTCCCAGCAGAGACAGCTCCAGGGAATGAAGGTACTGGTGGTGGAAGACGACCGAATAAATCAGAGGATAGTAGTTGAGCTTTTAAAGAAATTTGGGATAAAGCCTGTGGTGGCCTCTACCGGGAAGGCTGCGATGAGTGCAGTCAGCAGGCACACCTTTGATGCCATCTTCATGGACATCAACCTGCCAGATAGCGATGGATATATCCTCACCAAAAAGATTCGCTCGATGAAGGATTATGCCCACGTCCCCATTATTGCCCTTACAGCCAGCACAAAAAACCGAAAGCTGTGCATGGAAGCAGGCATGGACTACTTTCTCTCAAAGCCCTATAGCGAAGCCAAACTCATGAAGAGTCTGTTGGCAACGACAAAGGGCCAACAAAACTAACTTGCGGACCTACCCGCTGGTCCTTCCTTTGTTGAGCCCCACAGGGTAGGAACCGAGCCATTTCAGGAACGTGCAGCCGCTTCTGATGGCCTCGACACCTTCCTTTACATGCTCGTCTTCTATGTGCCCTGCAATATCGACATAGAAGAGGTAGCGCCACGGCTCATCCTTTACAGGACGCGACTGAATCTTGGTAAGATTTATGCCCTTGTGGGCCAGGGGCTCCAGGAGCCTGAAGAGGGAGCCGGGTCTGTCCTCCAGGCTCAAGAGAAGGGAGGTCTTGTCGTGGCCGCTTGGTCTCGGGCACTCATGGCCAAGAATCAGGAAACGGGTGGTATTGCCTGCAAAGTCCTCGATACTCTTTGCAACTGTGTAGAGGTTGTATGTCCTTGCGGCAAGGGGGCTCGCTATTGCTGCAACGGAAGGATCCACTGCAGCCCATCTTGCTGCTTGGGCTGTGCTTACAACCTCCTCGGTGGGAACCGCTGGAAGGTTGCGCTGCAGCCATATGCGGCACTGGGCAAGGGCATGGGGATGGGACATGATGCGCCGAATGGTATCTATGCGGCCGCTCTTGTTTATGAGATCATGGGAGATTGGCAAATATATCTCTCCACACACCTTTATGTCATAGTCGCACAGACCATCCAGGGTCAGGGCAACGGTTCCTTCAACCGAATTCTCGACGGGCACAACGCCAAAATCGATACGTTTGCGCTCGACCTCTTCAAATACCTCTTTGATATTGGATTCTGGTATGAATTCAGGGGCATGGCCAAAAAATTCTGTTGCCGCCATGTGGGTAAAGGTTGTTTCTGGGCCAAGGAATCCAACCCTTGCAGGCCTCTGGGCATTGCGGCATGCAGAGATTATCTCGCTGAATATGACCTGGAGACCATCTGGAGGAAATTTGCCCTTGTTATACTCTAAAATGTGATTGATTACCTCCCGCTCCCTTACTGGATCAAGGGGCTGGGCCAGGGATTTGGCCTTGGTCCTGCCGATCTCCTCGGCAACCTTGAGCCGTTCCTGCAACAGGGATACGAGATCCCTGTCGATTTCATCGATCCGTTTTCTCAGCTGGGTAAGTTTCTTGAGCTGTTCTTCATCGAGCTTTTGCATGGTCTTTACTGCCTGTCACTCCCCGATAATATTTTTTGAATCTCTAGCAGCTCCCTTTTAATTTCCTCAAGAATATTATCACATGCCACAGGCTTTGCCTTGGTTTTTTCTGGTTCTGACCTTGACTTTGACGAGAATTCTTCCTGGAGCTTCTTTTTGGCACCGGCAATGGTGAAACCTTCTTCGTAAAGAAGCTCTTTTATTCTCTTGAGGATTTTAAGATCCTGGCTGCGATAGAGACGCTGCCTCGATATCCTTCTAGGCTGAATCTGCTTGAACTGACTTTCCCAGAACCGCAAAACGTGGGGTTCTACCCCCAATATCTCACTAACCTGGCCTATTCGGTAGTATTTGCGGTCCTTTTTGAGCATTTACCCTCTTTTTCAACAGGGGACTCGGCCTAAATGATACGGTTTTGCGTGCTGGAATGTGGATACTCTCTCCTGTAGTAGGATTTATACCCTTTCTAGATTTTTTTAAAAGGGGGGAAAAGGTACCAAATCGAACAATTTTTATTTGCTCGCCCGCATTCAAGCCCTCTTCCATCACCTTGAAGAGACTATCGACCACTTTGGAAGCGGATCGTACAGAAAAACCCAGCTCACTACTCAGTCTCTGGGCAATCTCCAGTTTCGTAACAGTATTTTTGCCTTCTTTCATATTTAACTTCTCAGACTGCCCTTGAAATTTTCTAGCACGCCCTTGGTTAGAGGCTCGTGTTCCTTTTCTACTTCCTGCTCTGACAAGGTTCTGTCCTTGGCCCTGTAGACAAAATGAATCCCCAAAGACTTCTTGCCCTTTGGAACCTGCTTACCCTTGTAGACATCGAAGATGTAGAAACTCTCAAGATAACTAGAACGGTTTTGAGCAATAAAATCAAGGACATCCTGGGCACGAACCGAATCGTCCAAGATGATGGACAGATCCCTTTCGACCGATGGAAAACGATCCAGGGGCGAGAAGGTCTTTCTGTCAGTGGCAACTTCTGCCAGGGCACTTAGGGACAAATCCATTAAAAAAACCTTCTGGGAGATGCCAAAGGACTTGGCCACGGCCTGGTCTATTTGCCCTAGTGTGCCAAGCACGACATCGCCTGCCTTAATGTCAAGCTGTGTTCCAGGGACGTAAAAGGTCTCGGGTGATTGCGAAGGGATGAATACGCAGTCTTGGCAATTGAGAATGTCCAGAAGATTCTCTGCGGTTCCCTTTATATCAAAAAAATCAACTTCCTGCTCTGGCCAGGCCCATGATTCTGGAAACCTGGACCCAGTAATGGCACAACAGCACCTTTGATGCTCATCGGGGATCACACCTGGGCCCTTGTCTATGAACACGGCCCCCACTTCAAACAGGGACAGGGATAGATTTCTACGCCTAAGGTTTCTGGAAATGGTGGACAGCATGCATGGCACCAGGGTGGTCCGCATGATGGACTGATCTTCAGCCAGGGGATTTTTCAGCTTCACAGCCTTGTTTCTTATATCTTCCTTTGGAAGTTTAAGATTTTTCAAATCCCATGGTGCAATGAAGCTGTATGATATGATTTCGCTAAAGCCCTCTCCTGCCAGGGCCCCTCTTACCCGATCCATAAAGGGCTTGAAGGATTCAGGCCTTTTGACAATGAGGGTTGCCACTGGTGATTGCGTTGGAATCTTTGAAAAGCCGTGACATCTGGCAACCTCTTCTACGATGTCCTCCTCGGCCTTGACATCCCCGCGGAATGATGGCGGAACGGTCTTGTAAAGGTCTTCGTCCGCCTTTTCCACCTCAAATTCCAGAGATTCAAGTATGGCTGCCATGTCTTGGGCAGATATGTCCGTTCCAAGGAGCCTGTTTATCCTCTTGGGTCTGTACTCCACCTCCCTAGGGGTGTAGGGAACTGGATTTTCATCCTTGACACCCTGGTAGGTGCCTCCTGCCAGCTCAAGAATCAACTGGCACGCCCTTAGGGCCGCAACCTTCTGAATGGCAGGGTCAACCCCGCGCTCGAACCTGTATGATGCCTCGGTTGATAGCTTGAGGGCCTTTGCAGTACGTCTGATGTTTGGTGGATAAAACCATGCACTTTCAATGAGTACATCGCGGGTGAGTTCAGTCACCTCGGAATCTAGGCCTCCCATGACCCCTGCTATGGCAACAGGCCTGTCCCTGTCGCAAATCAGGAGCATCTCCTTTGTAAGCTCCCTTTCCTTGCCATCTAAGGTAACGACCTTTTCGCCCTGCCTGGCCCTTCTCACAATAATTTCCGGGCCGGCCAGTTTGTTCATATCAAAGGCGTGCAGGGGCTGGCCAAGCTCGAGAAGCACATAATTGGTAACATCAACAATATTGTTTATGGGGCGAACACCGCTTGCCAGGAGCCTTCTTGCAAGCCAGCCAGGGGAAGGTGCCACCTTCACGCCTGTTATGGCTGCCCCGACGTAACGGTTACAAAGGTCAGGATCATCTATTCGGATGGGCACTCCTTCAAGTGGCTGGTCCTCATCCAGACCAGGTTCACTGAAGGACACCTTGGCATGAAAAAGGGCTGCTGCCTCCCGGGCAACCCCAAGAATACTCAAACAATCGGGCCTATTGGGGGTAACGCCAATTTCAAAAACTGTATCGTGGATCTTTGTTATGTCTGCAATGGATTGACCCAAGCGGGCCTCAGGATACTTTTTCAGAATATCAAAAATGCCCGAGGCATCTCCTTCCAGTAGGAGTTCATATTCCGAGGCCAGCATCCCCTGGGAAGTCCGGCCATAAAGGACGCTTTCTGAAACCTCTTTGCCGTCTGGCATCTGGGTGCCCGGAGGCACGTAGGCAGTAAGCATTCCCTCCTGGACATTCGGAGCCCCGCATACCACCTGGACCTCGCCATTGGAGGTCTCCACGGTGCAGGCAGTTATGTTCTTTGCACCATCTAGGGTTTCAACCCTTGATATGCGCGCTGCCTCAGCGGAAAGCAGCCACGGATAGGCCGGCTCCACCGCCTCGACCTCGAGCCCTGCCAAAGTGAGGGACTCGGCCAGCTCATTATCATCGGCCTCAATAGCCACCATCTGCCTAAGCCACGACGAAGGTACCAGCATCTTACCACCTAAAACTGATTCAAGAATCTCATGTCGTTGTCATAGAAGAGCCTGATATCGTTGATACCATATTTGAGCATGGCTATCCTTTCAATGCCAAGCCCAAATGCAAAGCCGCTGTACCTTTCCGGGTCAATCCCCACGTGCCTGAAAACTGCAGGATGGACAAGACCGGCACCAAGGACCTCGAGCCAGCCTGTCTGGGAACACACCCGACACCCTTCCCCTCTGCATATAACGCACTGGATGTCTATCTCCGCACTTGGTTCAGTGAAGGGGAAAAAGCTCGGACGAAAGCGCACCTTGGTGTCCTTATGGAAAATTTCCTGGGCAAAATGGGTCAAAATACCCTTAAGATGGGCAAAGGACACATCTTCATCCACCATCAGCCCCTCTACCTGGTGGAACATTGGGGTGTGCGTGATGTCTGAATCGCACCTATACACCTTCCCAGGGGCAATGATACGGATTGGGGGTTCCATAATCTCCATTGTTCGCACCTGGATAGGGGATGTATGGGTACGAAGCAGGACCTTGTCATCTACGTAAAAGGTATCCTGCATGTCACGGGCAGGATGGTCGGGAGGAATGTTTAGGGCCTCGAAGTTGTAAAAATCAAGCTCTATCTCTGGCCCCTGGGCGGTGGAAAAACCAAGACGCTCGAATATTCCGCAAACCTCATTCAAGACCTTGGTAATGGGATGAAGATGCCCAACCGGCAACCTCCTCCCGGGCAGGGTTGGATCGAAACCCTTGATGAGTTTCGGCCCACCTGCAGAGGAAAGGGCCTCAAGACGCTCCTTGAGTGCCTTCTCTATCCTGGTTTTGACCTCATTGGCTAGGCGACCAATCTTTGGCCGCTCTTCCTTTGGAAGCTGCCCAAGACCCTTGAGAACTCCGGTCAGAAGCCCCTTGCGCCCAAGATACCGGACCTTAACTGCCTCGACAGCTTCCTTGTCTTGGGCATCTTCAAGTGCCCTTAGGGCCTCATCCTCGATGGATTTAAGCCGGTCTTCCATGTATAGGAGACCTGAGCCTAAAGTGCCGCCTTTGCCTTTTCAACTAGGGCTGAAAAGGCTCCAGGCTGGGTAACGGCCAAATCTGCCAGAATCTTCCTGTCCAGGCCTATATTCGCCTTGGCAAGCCCGCCAATAAACTTGCTGTAGGAAATGTCATTCAATCTACAGGCGGCATTAATCCTGACAATCCAGAGTCTCCTGAATGAGCGTTTCTTCTGACGCCTGTCCCTGTATGCATAACACAGGGCCTTTTCAACACTGTCTTTGGCCTGACGATAACAACGACTTCTGGCTCCACGAAAACCCTTGGCCAATTTCAATATCTTCTTTCTGCGCCGTCTGGCCTTAAAACCTCTTTTTACCCTTGGCATTTGTATTACTCCTTGAACATAAAAACTCTAAGGAATCTGAAAAGTAAGACTGCAGTGGAACACCATGCAGCCTTCTACTGAAACCTATAATGTCGATACCCTGCTAGGAATAGGGCAGCATCCTCTTTACATGATCCATCATGGCCTCTGAAACAACCCTGTCCTTTTTCAGGTACCTTTTGCGTTTTCTGCTTTTCTTTGTGAGAATATGGCTGTGTCCTGGCCGGTTAAAAACAAACTTTCCTGTTCCGGTCTTTTTGAAACGCTTGGCCGCAGCCCTCTTTGTCTTGAGTTTTGGCATAATCTTGCTCCCACTTTTAAAGATTTAGGCACAAACGGCATTATTTAACCTCAAACCCAAGGGAGGTCAACGCCTAAAATCAAAAAAACTGTTGCCGTTTGCCTCAAAAGGCAGACTAGATCCCGCAGCTCGGGCCACGGCCTAGGTTGATCAACGGGCCTTTTTGGGGGCAAGGACCATTGTGAGTGTGCGCCCCTCCATATTGGGCATGTGCTCCACCACCGAGATGTCGGACATCTCTTCGGCGATCTTTTTGAGCATCTCTGCCCCAAGTTCCGGGTGAACTATCTCCCTGCCCCGGAACTGGACAGTCACCTTAACCTTGTTTCCTTGGTTCAGGAACTTGACTATCTTCTTCTTCTTGACGTTCATGTCGTGAACGTCCGTCCTTGGACGCATCTTCACTTCCTTGACCTGGATTACTGTCTGACGCTTCTTGGCCTCTTGGGCCTTTTTGCTCTGCTCGTAGCGATACTTGCCGTAATCCATGAGGCGGCACACAGGTGGCTTGGCATTTGGAGCCACCTCTACCAGGTCCAGCCCAACATCGTTGGCCCGAGCCAAGGCCTCTTCCAAGGACACTATGCCCACCTGCTGACCATTTTCGTCTACCAGGCGTACCTGTGACGCCCTAATCCCCCTATTTACTCGTGCTTGTTGTTCTCTGGTGATGTGACACCTCCCATTTTCTCTTCCTCGGCCTTGTTCTTGAGCAGCTCAATGAAGCTGTCAACAGACATGGCCTCAAGTGTTTCTCCTCTCCTTGTTCTGGGACTCACCGTCCTGTCTGATACCTCTTGATCTCCCAAAACTAACATATATGGAATCTTTTCCAACTGGGCTTCCCTTATCTTCTTGCCAAGTTTCTCGTTCCTAAGATCAAGGTCGGCCCTTATGCCGCCTGCCCTTAACTTATCGAATACCTCCTTGGCCCACTGGTCATGCCTGTCGGTAATGGTCATAACCCTTGCCTGTATCGGAGAGAGCCATATGGGGAAGGCCCCGGCGTAGTGTTCGATCATTACGCCAAAAAATCTCTCCAGGGAACCAAGAAGTGCCCTGTGTACCATTATTGGAGCATGTTCCTGACCATCTTCACCAGTATATGTTACATCAAATCTTTCTGGCAGATTGAAGTCCACCTGTATGGTGGAACACTGCCAAGACCTGTCGAGACAGTCCTTTATCTTGATGTCGATCTTGGGCCCATAAAAGACACCTTCACCTGGGTCGATCTCGTAATCGAGCCCCTTGGCCTCGAGGGCCCTTTTAAGGGCATTTGTGGCAAGCTCCCAGTGCTCGTCACTTCCCACATACTTATCTGGCCTGGTGGAAAGATAAATATCATACTTGCTAAAGCCAAACACCTGGAGCATGTACAGGGTCATATCGAGTATTTCAGCAATCTCCGCATCCAGCTGCTGAGGCATGCAAAAGATGTGGGCATCGTCCTGGGTGAAGCCACGAACCCTCATGAGACCGTGCAGGGTTCCCGTCCTCTCATAACGATAGACCGTTCCAAGCTCGCACCATCTGAGGGGAAGCTCCCGATAACTGCGCTTTCTGGAATTGTAGATGGCAATATGAAAGGGGCAGTTCATGGGCTTTATCTGGTATTCCACCTCATCTATCTGCATGGGGGCATACATATTTTCAGAGTAGAAGTCCAGATGCCCGCTCTTCTTCCAAAGATCTCGCTTGGCTATATGCGGTGTGAAGAGAAGGCTGTAGCCCCTCTTGAGATGTTCATCGCGCCAGAAATCCTCCATTATCTTGCGCACCAAGGCCCCCTTTGGGTGCCAAAGTATGAGCCCTGGGCCAATGGATTCTTCTATGGAGAAGAGCTCCAGCTCTCTTCCTATCTTTCTGTGGTCCCGCCTCTTTGCCTCCTCGAGGCGCTCGAGGTGCTCTTTGAGCTCCTTTTTGTCAAAAAATGCAGTGCCGTAGATGCGCTGGAGCATCTCGCGGTTCTCATCACCCCGCCAGAAGGCACCAGCAACACTTAGCAACTTAAAGGCAGAGACCTTGCCTGTATCAGGAAGATGAGGCCCCCTACAAAGATCCACGAACTCTCCCTGCCTGTAAAGCGAGACCTTGTCAGCCCCCTCATCCTTGAGCTCCTCCAGAAGCTCGACCTTGTATGGCTCGTTCTTTTCCTTGAAAAAGGAAATGGCCTCGTCGATTCCCATTTCCAGCCTTTCCACAGGATGCGCTTCCTTGGAAAGGGCCTTCATTTTCTTTTCAATCTTTTGAAGGTCCTCTGGTGAGAAGGGCTGCGGGGTATTGAAGTCGTAATAAAAGCCCTGCTCGATGGCTGGCCCTATGGCAACCTGAACCTCTGGGAAAATGCTCTTCACCGCCTGGGCCATGAGATGGGCTGCAGAGTGCCTCAGGACCTCTAGGGCCTCTTCATCGCCTAGAAAAACCGGGGCCAGATCGCAATCTTTCTCGAGCTTGTAGGAAAGATCCTTGAGCTCACCGTCAACTTTTGCCAAGATGAGCCGCTTACGCTGTTTCTTGCTCAACTGCTGGGAAAGCACCTCACCGGCACTTTTACCCTCTTCAACCTCCACTACCTGGCCGTCATCTAATTTAACTTTTATCATTTGAACTGGTATCCTTGCCTGATGATTTTTTCAAGCAGCCTAATAAAAAAGGCATCCGGGCCAAATTCAGCTTTTGACCTACCGGATGCCTCTTTCTTACAAATTTTATTTGACAAAGTAAATGCTTATTAACTTATGAAGCCTTTTAATGGCCCGATTCCGTTAGTGGAATAAAAATTTGGTAGGCGCGGGCGGGATCGAACCGCCGACTTCTACCGCGTCAAGGTAGCGCTCTCCCCCTGAGCTACGCGCCTTCATTCACTAAATAGTTATATGATGGATTTGTCTGATAACAAGAATTATATTTTATGTCAAGATGGAGGTTGCCCCTATGATACCCACTAATCTCATTACAAGAATTTTCGAAGCCGCAAGCATCCAAAGATGGAATGACCATGTCAGGCCCGTAGAGCTCACTGAGCTGGACAAGCAGGCCCACAAAATGCTCATAGCATACATGCTTGGCCGCTTTCAGGAACAAATCCAGGAAATAAACTGGCTTCGAATCATAGAAGGGGGCTTTTTCGAATTTCTGCAAAGGGTGGTCCTAACCGACATCAAACCTCCAGTCTTCCACTACCTAATGAAAAAGGCCGGCAAAGAGCTAAACGAGTACGTGCTCGGACAGGTAAGGGAGGAACTTTCCGCGCTAAAAAGCCTTGCAACAGGCAACCCTCTCATAAATGAGATGGAAGCATATCTGGAATCCCAAGACGTTTCCTCTCCAGAGAAAAGGATACTAAGTGCAGCCCACTATCTGGCCACGAAGTGGGAATTTGAACTGGTTTACAATGCCTTTCCAAAAATGTACGGCATCGATGAAACAAAGCGGGAAATTGAGGACAAGATCGAAGACTACTACGAGCTTGCAGGGGTGCAAAAGATACTACTGGGGGGAAAGTCCCACCATTTCGTGGACCTGGTAAGCCAGCTTAGGTTTCAAAAAAGATGGTCCAAGACCCCGCGCATTCCCCAGACTACTGTCTTGGGGCACATGCTCGTAGTGGCCTACTTTACATATCTGCTGACTCCACTTTGCACTGAAAAGCCCTGCAAGAAGCGAATTTATAACAATTTTTTCTCTGCCCTTTTTCATGATCTTCCCGAGGTCTACACCAGGGACATCATCTCCCCGGTAAAAAGGGAGGTGGCTGGCCTCGAGGAGGTCATACTCGAATATGAAAAGAAAAAACTGGAAGAAAAGATTCTTCCCTTGCTTCCTGGCCAGTGGCACCAGGAGATCGTCTATTTCCTGGAAGACCAGTTCAAAAATAAAATCATGGAGCATGGCCGACCGAAACAGGTGGACGAGATTGGGCCCGAGTGGAACAGGGACGAATTCGACCCGTTGGATGGCACAATAATCAAGATTGCAGACGAAATGGCTGCCTACTGGGAGGCTGCAATTTCCCTCTCCCACGGCATCCGCTCACCCCATCTCGAAGAGGCCATAAGGGGCCTGGAGGACAAATACAGACACAGGCCCGGGCTGGCTTCAATATTTTCACAACCCGAGTCTAGCTAGAGTACCACTCGGGTTTCACCTTCCATATCTGAAACAGGGGAGTCTTGAGCTCCACGGGCTCAAAAAACCGCTGGTCGTACTGGTGACGCAGGAACAGTTTATTAAAGACCGATTCCGCTATATTGGGGCTCATAAGGGCCGAATACCCACCAGGGATGACCTCCAGATAATAGCCCTGGCTGACGGGGTAGGTCTTCGTCTCAATCCGATTGGGGTAGCGAATGTGGATCACCTTTAGGGAAACCACTTTGTCACCAACTGCAGCAACGCCCTTTTCGAGATCTGCCTTCAGGTTCGAACCACTTCTGTGCAAGGCCGTTATGGATTTAGCCGTGAGTTTTGTGTTGTAAAAGGGCAGGTAGGTGGGATGCACCCCATCGTGACGCCCTGGGTCCCAGGTGCCCAGCCAGTACCACCAATAGTTTGTCACCGTAAGGCGCCAATCATTAAAGAGATAGACCGGTCTCGTTGGCTTGGGGAAGAAAAATGCCAGCCAATCCTCAACAGTCTTTATACCTTCCTGGGGTTTTAGGCCTGCTGAGGCAATGATCCTTTCGGCATTGACTGGCCCTGCCCCAAGTACCTCCTTGATGAAACGAAAACCCTTTGTGGTATTTCCGTCAAAGGCTTCGTAAACCAGATGTGTTCCCTTTCTTATGCCTCTGTGTACAAAGAAGTTCATCAGGTTGGCAGCCAACCTATCACTGGGCGTTGCGTAGGGTATGCCGTTAAATACAGACCTTTCCCCCTCGTGGACTTGGCCATCATTTATAGTTGCACGCCTGGCCCAATAAATCATTGGATAGCCATGATCCCACCAGGCCCATATCACCGACTCTGCAGGGGTCTTTTTCCCAGCCTCGACCATTCCAGCCACCAGAAATGGGGGCTCCTTTGGCCAGAAGGTCTTTGCAAAATCCCTTTGCACAGACGGATAAATGAGAAGGCCAACCAATAGCACCAGGGCTCCAAACCCGACTACAGGCCTATCTTTGAACCTTTTGAGGAAAAAGAATATCTCCACCAATATGCAGCCTATGCCCAAGGCCAGGGTTGGGGCCAGAAAGATCATGAACCTCTTGGCAAAGAAGAAGGAAAGACCGCTCAACAGAACTGGCACCGCCAGGTACAAGGCCTTGAACCTTGCACGATACGCCAGGAAAAACAGACCTATAACCCCGGTTATAAAGGCTAGCACGCTGTCTGTCGTCTTGGATATGATCTCGGCCAAGGACGGCACGGCCTGCTCCGAAATGGATACTCCAATATTTGGGAAATCCCCAGCGACCTGCTTGGATATGTACTTGTAAGTGGATAGGATGTCCTCAACAGATTTAATGGGCAGATCCATGCCCTTTATAAAGAAGAAGGCTAGCCCCAAAACCCCCAGGCTCGACAAGAACACGATACCTTCTCTTTTCTCTGGCCTGTAGAAAAAGACCATTGCCACAGTCACTGGCAAAAGGGCAATCACAGTTGCAACTTGGGGAGTCTGATCCCACCACCACATAAAAAGGGCATAATTTAAAAGGACCCCAAGGAACCACAAATATCGACGTCTGTCCTTGACCTCGCCAAATTTGAGGGCAAAAAACACAGCAGCCATCGCAAAGGTCACATTCATGCAATCCGTATCAAACCATCCGAGACTGCTACGATAGACATAATAAAAGGACATGAGGGAAAATAGCCCGGCCACGCAACCCATAATGGGCCCGCCATAAAATCGGCCTATTCCATAGACAGGAAAGAAAAGCAGCAGACCTAACACCGCAGGGGTTACCGCACCGACCCAGTTGAAGGAGGCGCCTGTTACCTGCTGCACTGCTGAGCCAATGGATGAAAGCAAAGGCGGTGGCTGCGGCCTTGGAGGGCAGTCTGGAACAGCCCGCTTTTCGTCGATTGGTCTGTATGTTCCCTCTGCAAGGTCCCTTGCCAAGGTGAGGTAATAGTATCCATCAAAGGTGGTGAGAAGGGGCTCCCCCTTGTAGAGGGCCCTTACAGGGTTGGCTTTCCAATCCCTAAGATCCTCCATTCTCACCAGAAACCCGAGTACGAGAATAAAACATATGAAGATTATTTCTATCCAAGGCTTGTTTGAAAGCAAAAGGGGGCCTCCAATATCGTTTTATTTTGTTTCAGCCTAAAATCTGGCTCCAGGTCTCTAATACTCCTTTTCGTGTTTCGTCAAGTTCTTCTAAAGGTACCACGGGCTCCTCAATATCCAGGGCCTTTAGGCTCACCCTTTCCTGATAAAGCAAAAAGGCTTGTTTCAATATCTCCGCCTGGCCCTTCTCTAGCATACCAACCCCCCTTAGCACATCTATAAGCTCACAGGTACCCCGATACTGAACGAGCGATTCCTCATGGAATGCGCCCTTTAAGACAAGATACTGGATGATAAACTCGATATCCACAAGACCACCCGGGGATTTCTTTATATGGAACTTACCCTTTTGGCCAGCAGCGCTTCCAAAGGAGCGGATTATCTTTTGTCTCATCTCCGCAATCTCGCCACGAAGTTTCTTGTCATCGCGCCTCATTCTGAGGACACTGGCCCTGATATCCTCGAAGGCCCTGCCACAATCCGTGTCTCCAAGGATGTATCTTGCCTTTATGAGTGCCTGATGCTCCCACGTCCAGGCACGCTCGGATTGATATTGGCGGAAATTATCGAGGCTGCTCACCAGTATGCCCTGGGAGCCATTGGGCCTTAATCGGGTGTCTATTTCATACAGCACTCCCTGGGAGGTTCGAGTGGAAAGGAAAAAGATGAGTCTTTGGATAACACGGGAATAGAAATAGTTCAGCTGGGCCCTCTGGGCCTCTCCCAGGGCTCCGAACCTATCTTGGTTGTAGAGAAAGACGAGATCCAGATCGGAAGAATAGGTCATCTCCCGACTTCCAAGTTTGCCATAGGCAATAATGGCAAGCCCGCCCTGGGTATTTGAGATATTCTTTTCAAAATAATCAGGGGCCTTGGCCTCAACATCTGACCATGCCCCGGAAAAAGTCTCGGCAAGGGTGCACTCGGCAAGGTTGGAAAGCTCCCTGCCCACATCCTCCACACCCACGACACCCTTTAGCTGACAGGCCGCCACCCTTAACACATTGGCCTTTTTGAAGCGTCTCAGCTCATCGAGCCAGTGTTCCAAATCCTTGCGGGAAAGAGCAGCGAGGGTTGCCCTCAAAAGGCCCTCGAGCTCATCCTTTTCATATCTTCGAAAAAGGCTCTCTTCGTTTACAAGCTCATCCAGCAAAATGGGCTGGCGCTCCAAGAGTTGTGCAATGAGCCTGCTCTTGCTGCACAAATAGACGAGATTATTAAGAGCAGGGGGATTTTGATAGAGAAGAACAAGATATATGCTTCTCTTTAAGATGGCCTCGAAAATTGCCAGTGCCGCTCTCAGTGCCCTGTCGGGATTTTCCGTGTCGGAGGCGGAAGCAATCAGCCTTGGAACCAGCTTGTCGAGAAGCTCCTGGACCTGGCCCGAAAGGGTCTTGACCTTTTTGGACTCCTTGAAATTTCTCAGGTACTTGGAAATTGCCTCTGGTTCCTGAAAACCGAGCCTGGCCAAGGCATCGAGGGAGGCCTCATCCACTGGATCTGACCAGATGACCGTGGCCTGCTGGATTGCCTTGGCCTCACCCTCGGGCTCTTGACTTTCGGTTTCATAATCATCATGAAAAAGCCCCTTGAAGACCCTTTCCACATTGCGCGTATGACTCAGAAAGTCTTCGTAGAAATCGTCCCAGCAGTCATACCCCAGAGCCGTGCTTAGAATCTGCCTTCGTTGCCCGTCATCTGGCAGGCATTGAACCTGCCTGTCTTCATATTCCTGCAATCTGTTCTCTGTGACCCTTAAAAAGACATAGGCCCGTCCAAGGTTTATGCACGTCTTCTCATCGAGAAGGCCCAGAGACTTTATTACCTCAAGGGCATCCAGGAGCCCGGGAACCTGCAGGGCCTTTACCCTTCCACCCTTTATGAGCTGAAAGGTCTGGACCACAAACTCAACATCCCGAATACCGCCTGGCCCGAGCTTCACATTTATACAGCTACTCTTTCCTGCCTGTTCAGCAAGTATCATGGCCTTCATCTCTTTGAGGGCCTCAACCGTGCTGTAATCGATATATTTTCGATAGATAAATGGCCCAAGTGACTGAAGGAGCCCCTGGCCGCCTCTTATATCTCCTGCCACGGCAGAGGCTTTCACGAGTGCATATCTTTCCCATTGTCGGCCATGATTTTCATAATATTCGCACATGGCATCAAAGCTCAGGACAAGGGGGCCTGAATCCCCAAAGGGACGAAGCCTCGTATCAACACGAAATACAAAGCCCTCTGGAGTGGTACGCGACAGAATCTGAATGAGCCTTCTTGCCTGGAGCAAAAAATACTCTTCATTAGACAAGACCCTTGCACCGCCGCTGGTCTTACCTCGCTCTCTGTAGGCAAAGATGATGTCGATATCAGAAGAAAAATTAAGCTCCCTTGCACCAAGCTTTCCCATACCGATAATGGCGAGCCTCACCCGTTTGCCTTCCTCATCCTGGGGGTAACCGTAGGATTTTGCCATGTCCTGCTCAAGCCAGCAAAGTGTCCGCTCAAGGCAAATCCTTGCAAGATCAGACAATTCCCCAAGGGTCGCTGATAATGGGGCTAGCCCACCGATATCCCTGATGGCTATTTGCGTCATGACAAAGTTTCTAAAACGCCTGAGGGCCCTGGAAAAATCATCTTCGGTCTCTTGAAGCTCTAGCATTTTCGAGGCCAAAACCTCGAGTCCGTCAATGCCCAGGCTCTGCGACAGGTAGCCCCCATGAAGGAGCCTTAGGAGATAATCGGGATTCAACTGAAGCTGTCTTTTAACAAAAATGCTTAGGGGTAAGACCTTTTCGAGAATTTCTTCTTTGTGTGCTGTCAGGTGGGCCTTGGCATCCTGGCAGTTGGCGAGAATGTCCGTGAGTATCTGCCTGCCCCTTTGTCTCAGTTCTGGCGGATAACTATTTTGGACTGCAAGGGATAGGTTCAAGCTATAGGCATCCAGGACCTCTTTCATTTTCTATTCATGCCCACGATTTTTGCATTGTTTAGTCTTCTAGACTTCCTCTGACGAGGGCCTTTTCCTTCGTTCCCTCTGGGCAACCTGGCTGATTATGAGTTCGGCATTATCCTTACTGATTCCAAGACGCTGGCGATCCTGCTCGAGTTGGCCCATTTCCTCCTCGGTAAGGGTGCCATCTGTCTCCAGCATCTGCTCGACTTCCAGCTCGAATTTTTCCCTTCTAAGCCTCAACTGCTCTGTGAAACCAGAGGCGATAATACCAGCTGGCAGGGATACCAGGCCCACACCCGCAACTGTTATAAAGGTGGCAAAGATTTTACCTTGCACTGTTATTGGGGTCACGTCTCCGTAACCCACTGTCGTAAGGGTGACTATAGCCCACCACATGGCCTTTGGTATGGAACCAAAGGCATCAGGCTGTACGTCATGTTCGAAAATGAAGATTCCCACCGAGGCAAATATCAGGATTATGAACATCAGCATTACAGAAACCAGGAGGGATTCTGCCTCATCCTTCAAGACATCGGCCAACAAGTCAAAGGCAACGGAGTAGCGGGTAAGCTTCAGGAGCCTCAACAGCTGCAGGAGCATTAGTTGAGGTGTCTGGGACCACCCCATGACCAGCAGGACGAAGGGCAGGAAGGAGAGTAAATCCACCATGCCCATGAAGGAGAAGATGTAACGAAACCGGACCTTCCAGCAACTGTCCTCATTGGTCTCTTCAGGACAACTCCACACCCTCAACAAATATTCGACCATGAAGACAAAGCTGGAGAAGGCCTCGAACAGCCACAAATAGTAACCATACTTCTCTTCAATGGAGGGTTCCGTGGTGAGCACCAGACAGATGGAACTGGTGAATATGATGATTACGAGGAATCCCGAGACCAACTTGTTGGCAACTCCTCCCCAAGCACTGTCAAAGTATTCGGCCACAGCCTTTTTCATGGTGTTAAGTCTCCTCTGTGAACACCAACAATGCCTTTATATCATGCTCTTCTTCCAGGTTACCTCCAACGGCCGAGGCAAGCACGCCAAAGGTTGCCATCAGCTTTGAAAAATGAAGGGCCGGCAACGGTTTTGTCCCAAGGCCTGCCCAGCCAGCAAGAACGCTTGCAGGAAGTAGTTTGATTATAACAAACGAAATTACGAAAAGATTGACCCAAAAGGCAGCCATTCCAACCAACAAGGTACCAAACAACACAATCTTCGACCTCACCGCCTGCTCCTTCATCTTGTCACTCTTTCCAATGGCCTGGAGATTTTGACCATAGTAGATGGACAAGGTGGCAGCAATAATCACTGCCAACAGAAAAAAATCCAGCCATCCAGTGCGCATTGCCGCACCCATTTCCCAGGCCTCAGCGCTCAAGAACAGAAAAATCACTGAAACTACGGTTGCTGCAATAAACCGGCTAAGATGAAACATCATGAGGACCGACCGAAACAGAAAGATATCCTTTGCTATGGAAGGGCCCTCCTGTAGAAGTACCTGGAGATAAAACCTCCATCTGCTCTTTATATCGCCCTTTTCTTCCAGCCGAGGGTCAGCCACCTGACTCAGATGACGAATTATCTCCTGCTTTTCTTCTGGACTCCAGTCGTATGGAGGCTCACCGTCCCAAAACTTTCTTGGGCGCATGACACTTTTTTGATTGTGATCAAGCCCCCACAGATGCCCCAGGAGGTGCTTGGTTAGGGCCATGAAGGCCTTGCCTATCTTCTCCTTGTTTTCGAGTTCCAATATCTTTCCAAGGGAGATTACTGCTGTCTCCAGCATGTTTGATGGCACTCCACTTGCTCCTTGGCTGAAACGCGACTTCAAGGGCATGGATGTTATCATCAGTACGAAGTCGAAGCCGTACTCAATCTTTAGATCAGAACCAAATTCCAGAAGAATCAATGGATCCACCGGGCTTTCGTTTGGAAAATCGTGTCTCTTGATCAAGGTAATTTGCCATAAAAATTGGGGGAACTCCTTTTGGAGCTCGGCTTCAAGGTTCGACTTCAGCCACGAGGACCATTTGAGCCCCATCTCATCCTTGGCATCCACCACAAGCCCAATGGAGACGACGCCTCCCTTATCTCCTTGCAAGTTTGCTTTGATACGCATTTCCTCCTTGGTTTAAGGTATATCATTTCGATGTAAAAAAGAAAAAGCCCCAAGAAGGGACTTTTACTCGAAAAACACAAAAAATAGGCCCGCAGGCAAAACCCACGGGCCTATCTTTGCGGCAGAAATATATACTAATTAATGGGATGCTGCCAGCTTCTTTTTGAACTCCTTGAGTTTCTGGAGGATCTCTTCGAACATCTTTTCAGCCTTGTTCTTGCCCTTTATCTCCTTCTTGATGGCCTCTATCCTCTTTTCGAAATCCTTGTAGACTTCAGGATCTCCCTTGCCGTAACCAAGAATCTTGGCAATGTTGAGCTGTTTCTCTGCCTCGTCGAGGTACTTGAGAGCCTGCTCCTTGTCTTTCTTGGCAACCTTGGATGCCTCAGCAATCAGGTCTGAAGCCCTTACAAGTGGCAATGGGATAACGATGGTCTTGACCACCATGGAATTGAGTGCAATGGAGATGACACTTTTTGCCTGCTCAATCTTGCCATCAACAATGTACTTGGAAGCAAGCTTCATAGCATCTGGGTAGGTGGCAAGGGGCAGGTTCTCTGTAACAATGTCAATCTCACTCTGAAGGGTGTTGAGCAGCCTTCTTGCTGCCTGGACATCGCCCTCATTGAGAAGCCTTTTCACATCCTTTAGGGCAGCTGCAATCTGCTTGGCGTCCATTTCGGTATCAACGACCACTGTGTAGGTGTTGATGGGCACCAGAGCCACCTCTTTATTGGCAGCAAGTACCACTTCCAGCTCGCCAATGACATTTTTCAGAAGATCGAGGGCCTCTTTGGACTTGTTCTGATTGAGCAGCTCCAAGACCTTGTAGGTGTTGGCAACTGCCTCGACGGCCTTCTTGTTCAGTTCCTTCTTGATGTCTTCGGCCTTCTTCTTTTCCTTCTCTACAGCACCCTTTGACACCTCTGCTGACGTCTTCATGCCACTTTTATTAGCCTGGGAACCAGCCTCCTTGGCAAGGGCAACACCGTTTACAGGTGTCAGGAACAGTAGCAAGCTAAGTGTCATGACTAGAGTGGCAATTGCTGCTTTTGCACCTTTCACATAGAACATAACAAATTCCTCCTTTAGGTTTCTTTGTTTTTGGCTATATATTGCTACAAACTCGCTTAGGCAGAAGCCGAACCAGCAACTTCCTGTCCGGAAGGTGTCTCCTTTTCCTTTTCACTCTCCTCAAGGCTCTTCCTTGCTGCCAGGGCAATTACGATATGGCTCCATCCATTGAAGATGAGGTCGACGGAAATAAAGATTCCAAGTGTCCAAAGTGCTGAATAGGGCCATGAGATGGCAATCAGTACGGCAATGGCAATGGATGCCAAACCACTTATCAGAACGATGCCCCAATCGCGAAGCTCTTGCCTGTGCTGAAAGGCGACAACAACCCTAAAAACTCCAATAATAAATATAGCTACTGCCAATATAACGGTCAGAGCCAGAGATGCCGCCACTGGATTCATGGCACAGACGACTCCACCTGCAATATACACCAGCCCGGCAATAATATTAAGGAGTCTGCTCTTCCATCCCTTTGTTGCGCCAACTGCCTCTGCAAGCTGTAAAACACCACCAGCCATCATGAAAGCTGCAAAGAGCAGAACGCTAGAAAGGGTGGCTATGGGCGTCAATACCAACCCGATGGTTCCTGTAATTACGAAAAAAAATCCCAAGAGAAGATGCCATTTCCAATTCTTTTTGACATCTCCCCATTCAAATTTGACCTTCGACATAGTATCTGCCATGATCTTTCTTCCTCCTTTTATATTTTAATTCTGATTATGCCTTTTTTGTAAAGAACCTCCCCTAGGGATTAACAAAAATGTGAGCATGTGGTGTAATTGAAAAAATTGGTTCGGATTCAGAAAAGTCAAGAAAGTATTTTCAAAAAATTTAGGTCGTTAAAAATTAAATTTTCATGTCAATGACCATACATCCCCTATAAAAATAGTTATTTTTTGATGATTTTTTCTGGATTTGATGCTGCAGATGGTTAATGTTTAATGCTCAACCAAAAAACAAAGGAGGCAAAGGATGAAAATAAAAGAGTTGAGGGAAATTCAGGTTAACAATACCCTGGTATTCGAGACCCTTGGTCAGCCGGAGAAGGAAAGGGAATTCAGCCTATCTTCCCTTAAAAAGTGGGGTTTTGACCTCATCTTTGGCAGGAAGGATGGAAAACAGACCTATTTTACCGCTGTAAAAGACAAGAAAAAGGCAGGGGATTCCTACAAGGACGGAGAGAGCACCTTTGAAGTCATGGAACTTCTTGACTCCCTTCCCAAGAACAAAAAGGTCTATGCCCATATAGAAATGATGGAGGGTATTGCACACCTGGTCGTCGAGTTGAGAGAGGGCAAGGAAAACATTGAAATCTTGAGGCTTCCAGCAGGCACCATTCTGCTCGCCTTCTTGAAGAAAAGGAAGTGCCACAGAGTCATAGAAGCCCTTAGAAGCCTTGGTTCTGCTGCTGAACTTAGAAGGCAGAGGGGCCAGGAAGGAAAGCCCGTTCCATACAACAAACTTCCTTCATGGGCCAAAAAATTCCTGAAAGATGCAAAGAAGATAGAGAAGGAAACCGGTTTTGGCAGAATCTCTCTGGCATTCTTTGGAAAGAACAAGGACGGAGACCCCCGTTTCAACATCTCGTGGTTCCTGCCTACCATTGCTCTTTTCGACATGAACCTGGTGGACAAGATCAACAAGGAACTGGAAATCTTTGATTAACAGCGGGATCAAGCCAATTAACCCCGTCAACAACCATTCTTTTTCAGAAGATCCTCTATAAGCCTGTTGTGGACCTCTACTATGGGCAGGCCTGTTTCGTAAACCATCATCCAGACACATCTGCGAAACGCCCGGTAGAGGTCCGCACGCACATGAATCTGAAGCAACTCCAGCTCCTGCTCCCCTTGCTCCGTTTTTTTGTTGTCGTTTTTACTTTTTCCCATTCTAGTTGCCAACTTGTACTTTTCTTTTTAAAAACTAAGGCCAAAAATCGGTGGCTTAATTGTATATAATTCTTTTATCGCTTGCCAGACAGGAACTCCATTGGAGCCAACAAAGCTAATAATCAGAGGAACAAATTGGATAGGGGACGCAGTAATGACGCTGCCCGCCCTTGCAGGCCTGAAGAGTCTCTTGCCAGAGGCCCAGATTGATGTTTTGGCCATAAACTGGTCTGCACCGGTCTATGAATATTGGCCCTATGTCAATCGCGTCATCCCATACAGACCCCCGCGGGGCCTGACTCCCCTTGGTAGAATCACAGAGGCGGCAAAGATGATAAGAGGGGAGGGGTACGAAGTCGCAATTGCACTGCCAAACTCCTTTGAATCCGCCCTTGTATTCAAACTGGCGAGAATCCCCAAAATATACGGGTACAATACAGACTTTCGCTCTGTCATCCTTACAAAGGCCATTCCCGTACCAAAGGACAAGAACCAACGTCATCACGTTTACTACTATTTAAACCTTATAGAAAAACTCTTCGCCAAGGACGCCAATCACTGGAAGCCTGACCTCTCCATCAAATTGAGCATTCCAGACTCTCACCTCGAAAGGGCCCGGGAGATCTTGACTGCCCAGGGGTGGAATGGAAAGGACAGGCTGATTGGCATAAATCCAGGTGCGGCATATGGCCCTGCAAAGTGCTGGCCCGGGGAAAAGTACAGACAACTGGCCTCATCCATCGTTGAGACCTTCAAGGATGCCACGGTCGTCGTCTTTGGCACAGAGCAGGACGAGCCCACAGGCTCCATGATATGTAAGCCAATTGGCGAAAAGGGCATAAACCTGTGTGGCAAGACAACGCTGCATGAGGCCATTAGCGTCATTTCATGTCTGTCCCTCATGGTTACCAACGACTCGGGGCTGATGCATGTGGCTGCAGCATGTTCCATCCCTCTGGTCGCCCTGTTTGGCTCCACCAACCATGTAGCCACAGGCCCCTGGAGCCCAAAGGCAAAGATTATTAAGCATGAACTACCATGCTCTCCGTGTATGAGCAGGGAGTGCAACAAGGATTTCATCTGCATGCTCGGCATCACAGTCGAAGAAGTCTTGGAGGCGTGTGAGGAACTGCTGTCGTGACGATGACCCCGTTAAACAAGGCAGTCTTTCTGGACAGGGATGGAACCATAATCAAAGAGGTTTCATACCTGAGCAGGCTTGAAGACATAAGGCTCATGGAAGGAGCGGCAGATGGTATTTCCCTCCTAAACAGGGCCGGCTTCAAGGTCATTGTGGTGACCAACCAGTCGGGGATTGCACGGGGTTTTTTCGACAGGGCTTTTGTAGAAGAAACACACAGAGAGATAGGGCGCATGCTGGCGCAAAAGGGGGCACACATCGATGCTTGGTATTACTGCCCCCACCATCCAGACGAGGGTGAACCACCCTACAGACGCAACTGTTCATGCAGAAAACCAGAAACAGGCATGATTGATAAGGCAACTAAAGAGCTTTCCATCGACACCAAGGGCTCCTTTATGGTGGGAGACAGCTTAAGGGATCTTGAGACGGGCTGGAGAGCGGGATTGAAATCGATCCTTGTGCTAACGGGCTATGGCAGAGGCACCCTCGATAAGATGACAGAAGAGGCCAAGGGGAGAACTGCACTCATTGCCCAGAACCTCGGGGAAGCCTGCCAGTGGATTGTTGACAAATGTCAAGGCAACCTTCCAGATTACTAATAATCAAGCTGAGTGCCCTGGGGGATATCGTTCAAACCCTTCCGGTGCTCCATGCATTCAAGCAAAGCTGGCCCCAATGCTCCATCGACTGGATTACCGGCGAGGTGGGAGCGTCTCTGCTCGAAGGCCACCCCCTGATAGAAAGGGTCTTTGTCTATCCCAGGCGCAGGCTTGGAAGACTTGCCAAAAGCCCTCTGTCCTGGCCAAGACTTGCCCAGGAACTTGCTGGTCTTAGACAGAAGCTCAGCTCAAGAAACTACGACTTGGCAGTGGACTTTCAGGGGCTTTTCAAAAGCGGCATCATTGCCCTCTTATCCGGTGCCAAGACCAGGGCCGGATTCGACAAGGCTAGGGAATTCAGCCATCTGTTTCTCAACAAAAAAATCCCGCCCTACAACCCAGACAGACATGCAGTTTTGCGATACCTCGATCTGGCAAGGGCAGTGGGTGCAGCAGAGGTGGAGCCGAAATTCCTGGTGCCACTGACTGAGAAAGACAAAAATGAGGCAAGGCAACTCCTCGATTCTTTGGGCATAAAACCAGAGCGGTTCGTCGTACTCATACCAGGCACGGTATGGCCCACGAAACGGTGGGTCAATGCCTCCTTTGCCCAGGTGGCCACCCTCATCCATAAGGAGCTAGGCCTGGAGAGTGTCATCGTAGGTGCTTCGGGCGACAACCACCTTGGCCAGGAAATTGAACGCCTTTCAGGGGGACGTGCTCGAAACATCACTGGGCGCACGAGTCTCAAGACCCTTTCTGCCCTTTTCACCATGGCAGTCACTGGTGTTTCAACCGACACCGGGCCAATGCACCTGGCTGCCGCAACGGGTCTTCCTATTGTGGCCATATTTGGCCCAACGGCCCCCTGGAGAACCGGGCCCTTTGGAAGGGGCCACATAGTCCTGCGGAAAAAGCTTGACTGCAGCCCATGTTTCAAGAGAAACTGCAGCCACAACTCTTGCATGAAGGCCGTAGGTGCACAGGAGGCCTTCAATGCCGTCAAAGAACTTTGCAAGACCCGTTTCTTCAAATAGATTAGCTTCACCAAAATTTTGCTAGGGGGAATCTATGTCGGCTTCCATAAGTAGAGAGCTTCTTCAGGTACTGGCCTGCCCAAAGTGCAAAGGTCCAGTGGAACTCAGTGAAGATGCAGAAGCACTCATCTGTCACACATGTCGACTCGTGTATGAGATCAGAGAGGGAATCCCCGTCATGCTCATAGATGAAGCGATTCCAGTTGAACAATATGGAAACCAAGACTCATCCAGATAAACTAAAATCTCGGCTTATAGATGCAGTGGAGTCCTTTGGCCACAAAAAGATAGTGGTGGTTGGGGATGTAATGCTCGATCAGTTCGTTTGGGGCGAGGTGAGCCGGATATCTCCAGAGGCCCCTGTTCCAGTGGTGGAGGTGGAAAAGGAATCCTTCCTTCTTGGCGGTGCTGCCAATGTGGCGAACAACCTCAGGAGCCTCGAGGCCATTCCAGTCCTTTCTGGGGTCGTTGGCACCGATGCCTTTGGGGCGACTATCTTCCAGATTTGCAAGGAAAAGGGCATAGACACCTCTGCCCTCGAGCAGGATGCCACCAGACCCACCACACTAAAGACCAGAATCGTGGCCAGAGGGCAGCAGGTAGTACGAGTGGACAGGGAAAAAAACGGCCCCATTTCTGAAAGTACGGTTCAAAACCTCAAGGAAAAACTGGCCAAGGCCTTTCAGGAATGTAACTGCATCGTAATCTCTGATTACAACAAGGGGGTTATTTGCAAACCAGTGATGGATTTTATCGTTGGATTTGCCAAGAAAAATAACATCCCAACCCTTGTCGACCCAAAACCCGTAAATTCCAGCCTCTACAAAGGCGCCACGGTGCTTACGCCCAACAAAAAGGAGGCAGAAGACATGGCCTCCATGCCCATAAACTCAGACAAAGAGATAGAAGAGGCTGCACTTTCCATATCCGAGGCCCTGGAGCTGGAAATCTTACTCATCACACGCGGGCCTGAAGGCATGGCCCTATGGCAAAAGGGCAAGGGGCTCTTTACCATACCCACCATGGCCAGGGAGGTCTTTGACGTTACAGGTGCAGGTGATACTGTCATCTCCCTGATGGCCCTGGGGCTGGCCAGCGACCTTACACCTTGCGAAGCCGCATTTTTGGCAAATCTTGCAGCAGGCATAGTCGTGGGCAAGGTGGGCACTGCAACAGTCAGCAGAAACGAGCTCAAGGACGCAATAGATACCGTTTCCCTGGAACATCTTGAAAAATAAGGGTTTCTATGGCCAAAAAAGATTTGAAAATCCCTCCAAAGGCCCTTGTAATCTGCGGAGTCATCTATTCTCCCCAGGTGAGCCTTTCAGAAATAAAGTCCAGCACCGAGGCATCCTTTGGAAACATAATCCTTGAGGTCGGCCCTGTACCCTTCACCTGGACAAGCTACTACGAAAGGGAGATGGGCAAGGGGTTACTTCGCTCTTTTTTTGCATTTGAGACATTAATGGCACAAGATTCGCTAGCTGATATGAAACATCAGGCCATGGCCCTTGAAGAAAAATGGATGGTCAATGGCTCAAGGATGGTTAATATAGACCCAGGGATTCTCACAGCCGAAAGGCTCGTCCTTGCCACCACAAAAAACTTCACCCATAGGATTTATCTGGGCAAGGGAATCTTTGGAGATCTGACCCTTATCTATCAAAAGGGTGGCTTTTCATTCCTTGACTGGACCTATCCAGATTACAGGTCTGAGATTGCAATTGATTTCTTGACAAGGGCAAGACGACTCTATCTTGACTTGATTAAAACACAGAGAGGTTGACCCATAATGCTTAGAAGCATGACAACTTACGCCAAGGCGGAGGCCTCAGGCCCCGACTGGACCTTGAGCCTAGAGCTAAAATCCGTCAATTCGAGATACTTTGATTTGCATCTCAGGGCTCCCAGGGAAATGTCCGGTCTGGAGGATAGGATCCGCAGGTATCTAAAGGAAAAATTCATCAGGGGCAGGGTCGATCTTTACATCAACTATGAAACATTTGGGGACGCCCCGGCAGCCTTCGAACCAAAGCTTGGGCTAGCAAAGGGGTACCTGGAGGCAGTTGCAGAGCTTGGAGATGCACTGGGAATCGAACATCGGCTGAAGATGTCCGAGCTCCTCATGCTTCTCAGGGATGCTATAATTCCCAAGGAAGAACAAATCGACATAGATACTTTATGGCAAAGGTTGAAGGAACCCCTCGAAGAGCTTACAATCTCTGCCCTGGATATGGCCCGGAAGGAAGGGGCCGCCACAGAGCGAGACATACGCAGCCGGCTAAAACGCATAGAGGAGCTTGCCGCACAGATTGAGGCCAGGGCCCAGGAAAACCTGGCACTTCAACAGGAGAAGCTAAAGGAAAGGATTCTTTCCAGGCTTTCCGATATGCAGCTGGATGAACAGAGGCTTATCGTTGAGGCTGCAGTCCTGGCGGATCGGCTTGACATTAACGAGGAGCTTGTCAGACTAAAAAGCCATATAAGCCAATTTTACAAGTATCTCGAAATCGACGAACAGATAGGTAGAAAGCTGGACTTTCTCCTGCAGGAAATATTCAGGGAAGTCAACACCATAACGTCGAAATCGTGTGATTCTGTAATCTCGCACTTGGTTGTAGAAATAAAATCTGAGGTTGAAAAGATACGCGAGCAGTTACAAAATATTGTATAGAGCAAAAAACGAGTTAATATAATTTTTTGAAAAAATTGAAGAAATTGTCAAAAAACGCAAAAAATGCATAACCCAAAGACAGAGGTAGGTGAATATGAGCTGTAAATGTAAACTCCTAAATATTGGTTTCGGAAATACTGTAGTAGCAGAAAGGGTAGTTGCCATTGTCAACCCATCCTCAGCCCCGATGAAACGCCTTCGGGAGGAGGCCAAGCAGAACAGCAAGCTGATTGACGCTACCCAAGGCCGCAGAACGAGGTCCATCGTAATCACCGATTCCAACCATGTCATTCTGTCCGCCATTCAGGCAGAAACTATCTCCCAGAGACTCAGCTCTGATCTGTTGAGCAGGGCCGAAGAAGGCGACTAGGAAAACATCTGGCCCATGGACAGGGGTGACCTATTCATCATTTCAGCTCCTTCTGGCGCAGGCAAAAGCACACTTTGCTCCATGCTGGTCAAGGAGCTGGACAACATTGTCTTTTCCGTATCCCACACCACCAGACCACCCAGGCCTGGTGAGGTGGATGGAAAAGACTACTTTTTTGTGTCAGAAGCAGAGTTTCAACGACTTGTGGCAGAGGACGCCTTTCTGGAGTGGGCCAGGGTCCACGGCAATTTCTACGGAACCCACCGGGGCCAGGTCATGGACAAGCTCGCAAAGGGGCTGGATGTCATACTGGACATAGATACCCAGGGGGCCAAACAGGTTAAGGAAAAATTGCCTGGCGCCGTAACCATCTTCATTTTGCCGCCCTCATGGCAGGAGCTCAAGCGAAGGCTAGTGGCGCGGGGCAGTGAAGACAGGGAAAAGATAAAGCTCCGACTCAAAAACGCCCTGTTGGAGATGGAAGAAGTCCCAAACTATCACTACACCATTGTAAATGACCAGCTCCAGGTCGCCTTCGAGGAACTAAAGTCCATAATTATTGCAGAACGAAACAAAACCAGGAGGGTCATAGGCGGTAAAATAGACCTGGCAGCCCTCAAACCCGACCCGGAAGAGTGGGATTCCATCTAATGGCCCAACTACCCACCCCCTGAAAAGACATGGGCGAAGATTCGATATGGATATGGGGTGTTCACCCGGTCGAGGAGGCATTGGCCACCAGACCGGATTGCATCGAGCGCATACTAGTTCTACCAACCTTTGGGAAAAAGAAGAATCAAAAGGCACTGCTGGAACTCATTTCAACCAAGGGGCTCGCAGTTGAGCGGGTTAATGACTTTCACAGGCTTCGCCTCCCAAAGGGAGCTGTTCACCAGGGAATTTGTGCACTGGTTGAAAAATTTTGGGAAGTGGATGCAGACCAAATCCTCGAAAGGGCCAAACAAAGCGGTGAAAGTGTGCTGGTATGCGATCAGATAGAAGACCCTCAAAATCTGGGAGCAGTCATCAGGGCGGCGGTTGCCTTTGAGGTTAGTGGCATCATCATACCCTCAAAACAAAATGCCCCCATAAACGGCACAGTCATCAAGGCATCATCCGGAGCCCTGTTTCACACCAGGCTAAACACGGCCCAAAACCTGTTTTCCGCCCTGGATGCAGCCAAGAAAATGGCCATTCCCACCATTGGACTAGACGCCAGGGGGCAGACGCCCATTTGGGATATGGATGTAAAAGGGGCTGTATGTCTGGTGCTAGGCTCTGAGGCAAGGGGTATTCGTAAAAACATAAGAAAGATCCTCGATGACCTGACGCGCATACCAATCAATCCGGCCCTTGATTCCTTAAATGTCTCAAATGCGGCAGCTGTGGCCCTATATGAACTAAAGAGGAAAAAAACCATGCAGCAATGAGATGGCTAAAGACTTATTCGCTCATCACCCGTGGTGCAGGTTGGCTCGCCTTACCTGCATTTGCTGTCTATAAGAGGTTTTCATCCAAGCCGGACATTTGGCGTCAAAGGCTGGGACATCCCTTCACGCAAGGGAGGCCACTTGGTGATGTTGACCTTTGGATGCACGGAGCCTCTGTTGGAGAGATGGAGGCCTTGTGGGCGATAGCCTCTAGGTTGCTGGAGATAAGGCCACATACCAAGCTCGTTGTATCCACCTTTACGACTGCTGGCCTTCACCATGCAAAAAGGATCTCAGGTGGCAAAATGCCTGTTTTCTTATGCCCCCTCGACCTTCCACAGCTGGTTGAAAAAACAGTCAAGGAAGTGGCCCCAAAGGTCTTTTGCACCCTGGAGACGGAGTTGTGGCCAAATCTGCTCCTTGCCCTTAAAAACCACGGGGCCTCTCTTCTGCTCCTAAATGGCAGGATTTCCCACCGTTCATATCCTTCATATTTGCGCGCCCGTTTCCTATTTGGCCAGGTGCTGCAACTCTTTGACTCCATCTGTGCAATATCCAAGGTGGACAAGGAGCGGCTTGTTTCAATTGGTGCCCATCCGTCATGTGTTAAGGTTTGTGGCAATGCCAAATATGAAAGCCTCTTGGACAAACCTCGTAGGGAAGATGCGCAAGTTTTGACAAAGAAACTGGGACTTTATGGTAAAAGGCCTGTCATAGTGGCAGGAAGCATCAGGGAACAGGAACACGTGGCCATCTTCGAGGCCATTAAAAAAATAAGGCATCTACGCCCCCTCACCATCCTGGTTCCAAGACATCTTGACAGGGCCAAGGATATAAACACCTTCCTCAAGGACCGCAGTGCCAAATATGCCACCATTAGAGAAGTCACAGAAGCGTCCCAAACTTCCTGTGAAGACATTGATTACCTGCTGGTTGACGAGATGGGTTGGCTTTTTAGGCTTTACTCCATATGCGACATTGCCTTTGTTGGTGGCTCCATTGCGCCCCTTGGCGGCCAAAACGTCATGGAACCTGCAGCATGGGCAAAACCAGTTGTCTTTGGGCCCCACACAAAAAATTTCAAGGAGGCCACAGAGGCTCTTATTGAGGAACAGGGGGGGTTTGTGGCAAAGGACCCTGACGGGCTTGGAGAGGTATTTGCCTATCTGCTTTCAGATGACGGGCTCAGAGAAAAGGCAGGGCTTAGGGCCAGAAGGGCCCTGGAAAAACTGGGGCAGGGTTCGGCCACTTCCCAGGCCCAACTCGTGGCCCAATATCTCGACCACAAGGTTTAAGACAAGGCAGAAACAATAGAAACAGCAGAAACACAGGGATTTTCTTTCAACAAGCGCTTTTTGCCCCAGAGCCCCTAAAAAAGAGGCCTTTCTATTTCTCGCCGCCTTCTTGGGCAAGACATTCCTTGCAGATACCGCGCACCTCCACCATCTGGTCCTGCACCTCGCCTACTGACTTCAAGGTTTCAGGGATGGAGACACCGTCTATTTCAGGCCAATGGAAGTCTATAATTTTCTTACACTTTTTGCATATAAAGTGATGATGCCTGGAAAGATCGGGCTCAAACCGGATATAGTCAAAAAGCTGCAATCGTTTTATAAGGCCAAGTCGATCAAGGGTGGACAAAGTCCTGTAGACCGTATCCAGGGATATTGTGGGAATATCCTTTTTCAACTGTTCATAAATGGTCTCGGCAGACGGATGCTCCTTTGAGTCAACCACTGCATTGTAGACCATTATCCTCTGATGGGTCAGCCTCAGGCCGGCATTTTCAAAAATCCGGCGCAGCTCGTCCACCGATAGCCTGGCGCTATTTGCATCGTGTGATTTTTTTGTTTTTTTTGCCATCTTTTATTAATTAAGAACTGTTCCGATGAACAGCTACCACATATAAATTTTTCTGGCAACTTAAAAAAACAGGGAATAGTTGCTCAGTGGCCTCTGCACAGTAACATCTCCAAACCAACGACCTTCGAAATATATTATTGAAAGGATGAAACCTTGAACTTCCTGATAATCTTTTCCACCTGTTTTGCCTTCATCTGTAACTCTTCCATGGACTTGAGGGCGCTTTCTGCACCCTTTGCATTCTGAAGTGCAACTGCGGCGACAGTGTCCATGAGCTTTTGCAGGGCAGCACTTCTCTCTTTCTGCTTGGAGGTTCGGTAAGTAATTTCGCTGGAGTTTAATACAACCTTATCAACGGTTTCAACAGCGGTCCGTGTAGTGAGAGTCGTGGAATTGGCAATGGAGCTGATGTCGTCGCTGAGTTTCTCCAGCTCCAAGATTGCTGCCTCTGCCATTTTACGCCTTTCAGCCTGCTTGTTTGTCATATCCACAATGGCACTCGACTGTATCTTCAGGTTATCCATGGAAGACAATAGATCCTGAATGGACTGGGTCTGTTTGTCTGAAATATTTGCAATGCCTACGGTGACGCGGCTGCTGTTTTCAACTGTGCTCAACAGTTCAGCCAGGGCCTTCTCACTCTCTGCCGCAAGCTTGAGTCCCTTTGCAACACTGTCGCGGCTTCCCTGAATGAGGCTTTCAATCTCCTTGGTGGATTCGCTCGTACGGTCTGCAAGCTTTCGAATTTCCTCGGCAACTACTGCAAAACCTCGTCCATGCTCTCCGGCCCTGGCAGCCTCAATGGCTGCATTTAGAGCCAGGAGGTTTGTCTGCTCGGCAATGTCAGAGATGAGGTCGACGATTTCCCTGACCTGCTCGGAACTCCTGGCAATGTCCTGCATACCCTTGACGGTTTCAATCATGGCGGCACGCCCCCTGGCAGCACTGTCTAGGGTATGCTGGGCCTGAGCCGCTGCATTTTTGGCCTCCTGGGCCATATCTTCAAGCTCAAGGGCCATACTGTTCAAGGCATTTGCCGTCTGCTCAGCTGCCTCAGACTGCCTTACTGCCCTTTCCTGAACCTTCTTTGCGGTCTCGCCCATTGCGGCAACGGTCTTTGCAACGCCTTCTGCGCCCTCTTTGTTGTGTTCCGACACCTCTGTAATCTTGAGATTCGTCTTGGCCATCTCCTCGATTACCTGGGCAGCCTCCTTGGCCAATTTGGCCGAGGATTCCGCATGCTGGGCAACTTCCTGGGCGGTTTGACCCATGAGGGCCACGCGCTGACGTATTTCATCTGCCCTGCTGGCCTGCTGGGTTGCATTCTCTGTAATGCGCTTTGCAACCTCATAGACATCGGAACTGGCCTCGCTGAATTCTACAGTGGTCTTGATAACGTCCTTGAAGGCATCCTGGAGACTTGCCAGGAACTTGTTGACAGATTCGGCCATCTCACCCACCTCGTCGCTGCTTCGAACCTTCAGACGCTGGGTAAGATCGAGATGTTTGGCTGTATTGTTGAGAAATGTTGCAGCCTCTACGATGGGCTTTGCAACGTCCTTGTTCAAAAGATAGGCAAGTAGTAACAGCATCAGGAAAACAAGGCCGTTTGCTATCAGGGTTGGCTGCAACAAGTCCTTCATGGATGAGAAGAGAGCGCTTTCCTTCATGTAAGATATGGCATAGGCCTGCTTGCCCGTAAGTCTTCGCCAACTTTCCACCTCACGGGCAGCCATGGCCATTGGCTCATCATCAGACTCCACAATCACTGCAGACTTCTGGGCCTTACCCAGGGCCGACAACATCCAGGATGGGGCTGTCGAGCCAATAAGGCCCTTTTCCACTGCGGAGATGATTCGGCCTGCTCCATCGATGAAACAGAACTTGGAACCGGCTTGCCATTTACGCAGGTGATTTATAAGTGAGTCGGGCTGAATGGAGGCAATTACATAGGCCTTGTGATAGGAGTTTGTCCTTATCCTTTTGATTAACAAAAAGAGCTTCTCTCCCTTGCCAAATGGATTTGGCACAGGGCCAATCAGGTTGGTTTTATGCAGGCCCTTTACCGGGAACTTGATCCGCTTTCCTATAAAGGACGGTTTGCTTGCGGCAACCACTGAATCATCCTGAACCACCATAATGGCATTGTAATAGGAGTATTTGGCTGCCATCTTGGAAAGGAGGCTATTTGCTCCACTTACACCGCTTCCATCTGTTGCAGCTGCAATTATGGAATCGAGGGTGGAAAGGGTCTCGATATCGTTCAGCCTGTTCTCCCAGTAACTGTTAAAGGACTCTGCAAGACCAATTGCAGCGAGTTCCAGCTGTTTGGCTCCATCCTTTTTCAACAGGCTGTGGATGGAATAGAAGTGGTAAGCCTGGGTCACCAGTGCAACAAGGGCTGTCAAGAAGATTAGGAACAGCACCTTGTTCTGAATTTTCATGTTTTGCAAACTTACGAATCGCCCCTTCATTGAATGCCTCCTGCCGCTGAAAAAGCATGATCTTGCCCAGTTGTTTCCTGCGCCTCTTTCTGGCCAACCGACCTTACAGACTCCAAAATCAACCCTACATCCACCAGTGGGACAGAGTCGGTATCCGAAAGGTACACGTTGCAGGAAACCATTTCGTGCAAAGATGCCGTATCGCTATCCATGGAACTGTTCAGATCAAAGGCCTGAATGTCCTCTATGGAATACACGTGATCCACCCTGAGACCAATGTGTTCATCATGGGTCTGCAGGATGATTACTGTCTTCTTGTTGCTGTCTGGTTCAGAATCAGAGCGCCCCTGGGGCCACGGATCTATGACAGGAACCACCTCTCCCCTCACATTAATGACCCCTGCAACCATGTCTGTGGAGTTGGGCAAAGCGGTTATGGTTGCGGACCTGACTATCTCCCGCACCTTGCCCACCTCGCAGGCCCATTGCCTCTGGGCTGCCGAAAACCTCAAGGCCTTGCCAAGGCTTGCCTCCTCTTTCTTAACTTCGTGCTCCAAAAGGACGTCTCCCAGATTCCAAATTGAAATTTTCTCTTTTTTTCTTTTCGGAAACCGGCAGAAAAACTTAAACTGACAAAAAATATGAGATGAAACAGAAGAGGCTTATTGGGAATCTTTAAGGGGAAAGGTGGCCAAGGGGCGATATTCAGCCCCAGATGGCTTCAGAATGCTCTGATAGAGATGAACCTTCTGCACGTGGGTCTTAAGATCTGGCGGGTCAATCTTAAGAAATTTTTGAATGTCCACAAGGGGCCCTCGACCCCCCTTTACCCTTCCAAGGGTGATGTGAGGGACAAAGGTCCGCTTTTCTGGCTCAAAGCCAAGGGGAGCAAGGCTTAAGTCAATATCCCTTTGCAGCCTTCCTAGGGTATTGAGCTCGCCAGTCAGCCCCAGCCATAACACCCGGGGTGAACGTTGATGGGGAAATACTCCGGCCCTTCCAAGCCCTATTTCAAAGTCTTTATAGCCAGACACTACACCCTTTACTGCATTGTCGATTGAAGAAAGGGCAGACTCTTCAACATCCCCCAAAAACTTCAGGGTTAGATGGCAATTCTCAGGGCGAACCCACCTGACCCTCTTGCCAAACCAGGGCCGACATTCATTTATTGTCTTTGAAAGATACCTTTCAGTCTCATTCGACAGGTTTATAGCCAGGAAGCACCGAATCATATTTCAAAAATCTCCGCAACCAATCGAGACTGGTCTCAACTGTAAGCCGCCGTATCTGCCAACGATCACCCTGAAACAAAAAGCGATGTACTAGCTCCGTATCATTTACCGAAAGAGCGATGAAGACAGTGCCCACGGGTTTGTCTGGGGTTCCACCATCTGGCCCTGCAATCCCTGTGATAGCCAGGGCACACTCACAGCCAGAGCGCTCCCGGGCACCTTTCACCATCTCAAGGGCTGTCTGCTTGCTAACAGCACCAAACTCTCTGAGGGTGGCCTCTGACACCCCGAGAAGCTCCATCTTTGCCCTGTTGCTGTAGGTCACCATGGATCTATCGAACCAGCCCGAACTGCCAGGCACCGAGGTGAGGGTAGCACCAAGGAGCCCCCCTGTGCAGGATTCGGCAGCTGCCAACATGAGCCCATTTGTCTCAAGGAGGCCCCCAAGGGTCGCTGCCAGACTTCCCTCATCACTTTCAGCCACGATAAATTCCTCAAATTCGTCCTTTATCGCCTTGGCTGCCGATTCGAGATGCCTCAAAACCTCAGGCTCCGACTCCCCTATGACAGTGACTGTTATATGGACCTCTGGAAATACAGGGTAGTAACCAATCTTTACGCCCTTGCCCGATATGGCCAGTGCCTCGATTCGCAAGTTGATTTCTATCTCCTGCAGCCCAAAAAGCTTGAACACCCTTTGGGCCACATAGGGCCTTGTGGTATCAAGCTCATTGAGCCTTGGCAAAACCTTTTCCACCATAAGCAGGCGGAATTGCTCCGGGACCCCAGGCAAAAAGAACATGTACACGTCCCGATACTTGAGCTCATAGCCTGCCATGTGGCCATCTGGCTTGAGTACCTTGGCGCCCTTGGGCAACATCACCAACTTTTGTTTGAATTGTTCAGGGGCATGTTCCCCAAGCTCTTCCTCCATCTCCCTGATCTGACTTTCCACCTGGGTATTTCTTTCCAAAGGAAGGCCCAGTGCCCGTGATACTGACTCGTTGGTTATGTCGTCTGTGGTAGGGCCAAGACCGCCGCTTACAATCAAGAACTGGCTCTCTTCCAGTCCGGCCAGAAGGGCCTCTTTGATGTCGTCTGGATCGTCACCAACTACGGTTATCTTTTTAATGACGTGACCTGCGGCAAAGAGTCTAGATGCGGCAAAACTGCTGGTGGTGTTTACGATTCTGCCAGATATCAGCTCGTCCCCAATGGCTATGATCTGCCCCTTCATGACAAAATCAGGCCCCCAACCCTAAAAAGTACATTTGCCATAATGCCTGCCATTACATCATCCATGACTATTCCTGCCCCCCCTGTGAAAATATCCTCCATCTGTTTTACCGGAAAAGGTTTGTAGATGTCAAACAGCCTGAAAAGCATGAACTGAACTAACACCACAGCCATGGAACAGGGTAGCTGCCAAAGGGCTATGGCCATGCCTATAATTTCATCTATCACCACCACCTGCGGGTCTTTCTTGCCGACACTTTTCGCCATGACGTGGGAAGACACACACGAGATGACAAAGAGAAGAAGCAGCAACAAAAGGGAAACCATGAGCCCCGAAGCCTGATTGATTGCCAGCCCCACGGGGATACCAACCACGGCCCCTGCAGTGCCAGGGGCTTTGGGCACGTAACCCGCCCCAAAACCCACGGCCAAATACCTGGATACTTTCTGAAATGGTGTCTCAGCCATCTTACTCCTCGCCTTCCTCCTCTGGCTGCCAAGTGTCTCCACTGCAGATCACTGCCCTGTAGACCTCCCCGATGGGCAATCCATGCTCCTTGGCTATCGCCCTGCACTCTTCATATTCGGGCACAATCTCCACCTTCCCCTGTGGCCTAACTATTGCCTTGGCCCTGAGCTTGCCCCATTTGGTCTTTACTTTCACCGGATATCTTTCAAGGACCATCCTGTCCGTCTTGCCAAACCTGATTCCTGTAGTGGTCGAGTTCGAAAAAAGGACATGGGAAAGACTTTCCAGATCCTCCTCTTGACTTAAGACTGTAAGCTCCACGCCCGGCCTGTTCTTTTTCATGAAAACCGGGGTAAGCCATGCATCAACGGCACCTGAAGAAAAGAGCCTTTCCATTAGAAAACCTACCTGTTCCGGGTTCATGTCATCGATAACCGTCTTGAGTTCAACAACTTGCCCAAAAAGGCCATCCTTTCCCCCTTCTACCTCGCCAACTATCAACCTCAACAGATTTGGCCTCGATGCGAGATTCCTCGAGCCTGCACCATAACCCGTTGCATCGATCTTCATGGCAGGGGGAAGCCCCCAATCATTTGCCAACTCACGGGCCAAAAGGGCACCTGTAGGCGTAACGAGCTCATCTTCTTCATGGACAAAATGGGTCTCTACACCCTTTAGGAGCTCCAAAACCGCCGGAGCGGGCAAGGGCAAGGTGCCGTGTTGACACTTTACAAACCCCCTTGAAAGGGGAAGAGGGGAGCAGACAAGCCTCTTGAGCCCAAGGGACTCCTTGGCCATAAAGGCCCCGACTATATCGATGATTGCATCAACGGCCCCGGTTTCATGAAAATGAACATCCCTGATGGGGCAGCCGTGAACCTTGGCCTCCGCCTCGGCAAGCCGCTCAAAGGCGCCCTTTGCCTTACCCTTTACCCCTTCGGGAAGGCGGGCATCCGTTAAAATCTTTAGAATGTCGTCGAGTCTTCTGTGGGGCTGGTCATCTCCAGGGATTATCTCCACCCTCACTGCCGAAATGCCATTTCTTGACTCCCTTTTTATTTCAACGGTGGCATTAAGGCCCAACAGCGATGGGAGGCCCAGGAGCTCGTCTTTGTTCCAACCTGCGTCTATGAATGCCCCAAGGAGCATGTCTCCGCTTATTCCTGAAAAGCAGTCCAGATAACCCACTTTCATCAGGACATTTCCTTTGTCTTGGCCTCTACCCAGGCATAAATCTTTTCTCTGTAATACCAGGCTGGCCCAACAACGATGAGGGTCACGACAAGAATCGAGATCACCCCTGCCCAGTTGCCATTGTATAGCTCCGCACCTTGCCAGCTGAGCATAAGCGTGCCTGGAATTCGTCCAACTGTGGAGATAAAGACGAACACCTGCCAGGGCATCCTTGTAAGCCCCAAAAAATAGCAAAGAAAATCCTTGGGAAAGCCTGGAAAGACAAATAGAAAGAAACAGATGAAAATCCCCTGGTGCTCAAGGAGCCCCTCAAGCTTCCAATACCATTCAGATTTTTTAAGCCAGCCCTCTACATAACGACGAAAATATCTCGAGATGGAAAAGGCAATGAAAGAGCCAAGGCCCAGACCAATAGTGGAATAGAGGAGTCCTAGCCATTTTCCAAAGAGAAAACCCCCAACCACCCCGGTTGCCTCACCGGGTATCGGGGAAAATACCACCTGAAGCGCCTGAATAAGGATAAAGCCCAGTGGGCCAAAGGGCCCTAGAGACAGGACAAATTGGCGTATGGCTTCCTTTTTCTCGAGGATGGACAGGCCCCACTCTACGATTTTGCTGATATTGGCCCCGAACAGTGTCAGAACGAGGATGGAGACACCCAGGGCACCGATAACGAGGATGAGACGACTTTTTCGCATTAGCCAGAGTCTAAAGCAGCCAGCAGGATGATTCAACTCCTGCGCAGCACAGTGTCCCTTCGCCAGTTCCAATCGTCTTTAAATGGAAAGTCCAGATTATAATGCCCTCCTCGGCTTTCCTTGCGGCTGGCTGCAGACTGAATAATAAGCTGTGCCGTCATTGCCAGATTTCTAAGCTCAAGAAAATCCCTTGTGATGATGTAATCCCAGTAATGCTGGTTTATCTCTTCCAGAATGGGCTTGATACGTTGGGCAGCAAGCTGGAGACGTTTTGATGACCTAACTATGCCCACATAGTTCCACATGAGGCGCCTGATTACGTCCCAGTTATGGGAGATAAGAACCGCCTCCTCCATGTCTACGGCCCCCCCAGAATCCCAGGGCGGAACCTTGACCGGAGGAAGGTCCTTTAACTTGTCCCACACCTCAACAGCCCGTTTAGCTGCCCTGTGAGCCATGACCATTCCTTCCAGGAGTGAATTTGATGCCAGGCGATTGGCGCCATGAAACCCGGTACATGCAGTCTCGCCAACTGCAAAGAGGCCCATCAGATCTGTTTCCCCCCAGCTGTTGGTAACAACCCCTCCGCACATGTAATGGGCTGCTGGAACCACTGGAATGGGCTCCTTTGTGATGTCTATGTCGAATTTGAGGCAGGTCTCATAGATGTTTGGAAATCGCCTAATTATGAAATCCCTGGAGCGATGACTTATATCCAGATACACGCACTCCTTGCCGCTGCGCTTGAGCTCGCTATCGATTGCCCTTGCGACAACATCCCTACCTGCAAGCTCCTTGTTCACAGAATCGTATTTTTCCATAAAGGGCCTGCCTTCCCAGTCAATAAGGCGGGCACCCTCACCCCGAAGGGCCTCTGAAATAAGAAAATTCTTGGCCTTTCTGTGATACAAGAGGGTAGGATGAAACTGCACAAACTCAAGGTTCGCTATACGCACCCCGGCCCGATAGGCTATGGCTATTCCATCGCCTGTGGCCACATCAGGGTTGCTCGTGTAAAGATAGACCTTTCCAGCCCCACCAGTAGCCAGAAAGGTAACATCTGCCAGTATTGCGTGTATCCTTCCTGTTGAAGCATCCAGCACATAGGCGCCAAGGCATCTGTCCTGGGAACACGGATCCTTTGCTGCCTCAGATGGAGCAGAATCCTGCTTGCACTCAATCTTGCAGGAGGTCAAAAGATCCACCACAACAAAGTCTTCAAGGATTTCTATGTTAGGGTGGGCCAAGGCCTGCTCCACGAGCACCCGTTGAATCTCAAGGCCTGTAAAATCCCCACTGTGGACTATCCGTCTTCGGCTATGCCCCCCTTCCTTTCCAAGCTCATAGAAGCCATCTGGCCCTCGAGTGAACCTCACTCCCAGCCCTTCAAGCTCCCGTATCCTTTCAGGGCCCTGGCGAACAATGGTCCGAACCACATCTTCATGGCTCAGACCATCCCCTGCCACCATCGTGTCATATTCGTGCAACACAAAGCTGTCATCCTTGCCAAGGACGCAAGCTATACCACCCTGGGCAAGCCTTGTGGCTGTGTCAGAACGATTCTTTTTGGTCACAACCAGGACGTTTCCCTTCGTTGCCAGGTGCAAGGCAAGGGAAAGACCAGCTATTCCACTTCCAACTACCAAAAAATCCGTCTGCATCTATTAATTGACCTGGGCAGCTATCAGGCAAGCCAGATATCAACCCGTATATTCATCTTTTATTTTCTTGATCTCTTTCTTAAGCAAAGGAACGTCAATCGTTGCTATTTGCCATACAATATCTATATTCACACCAAAATACCCATGAATCAAGCGATCACGGGTACCGGCAATCGCTTTCCAAGGAATATTGGCATATTTACTTTTTAGATCTGATGATATTTTCTTACTGGCTTCACCAATGATTTCTATATTTCTTATTACAGCATCCTGAGTCTTACTATCTTCTAGGAATTCATCATACGAATATCCAGCTACATATTGCTCAATTTTCTCAAGACTTATCAAAATATCATCGATAAAATTTATGTCTCTACGACTAGACATAAATAATATGCCTTTTAATATCTGTCGAAATATCCTTTAAACGGATATTTTCTATACCGTCCTGTGTCAACACATCAACTTTTCTGCCAAAAAGGTTCTCTATATACTCAACAAAGTTGACAAATCTTAGACCAATTGGTCTGTCAAATTCAACAACGATATCAATATCACTCTCAGGGCCTTCTTTATTCTGAGCAACCGAACCAAAAATCCCGATCCGTTTTACACCAAATTCCCTAGTTAGGACAGGATAGTTTTCTTTAATCTTATTTAAAAATTCAGCCTGATTACTCATAACCACTTCACTCTTTAATTAAGCAGCTATCCCCTCGAAAACCTGTGGAAAACGCCTTTCAAATTCAGGCAGCATCATGAGCATTATCTCCCTCATGGAAGGATCTGCCGCCTTAGAGGCCCTGAGCCTGAAAATATGCTGCCACTCCTCCAGGGTGGCGTGAACCATTATCTCTGTCTTGCATGAATTGGGCAGCACCGTCCTGGCGGCCTGTGGGGATGATGTCTTGAGCAGCTCGAGATATATCTTTTCTGTCTCTTCCATTGCCTTTTCCCATAGCTGATATTCCCCAGAGCCTTCCTGAAAGAAACAGGGCTTTATAAAGGTGACCTCGCCGCCAAACTTGTCTTCTCCGTAGCGGCAATATCTTTGAGATTCCTGGAGATAGGAAGCAACCCTGTGCCTTACGAGCTCATGGGTCACTGCCCGGTTCACAATTATGTGGCATAGAAGGCATCTATGCTTCACCAGCAGGGGCACATCGAGGGCATCAACCTCCTGGGGTGACAGGAGCTTCACATCAATCTTGGGGTTTGCCTCGGCAGAAACCTTGATGTCTTCAAAGAGCACTGGATAATGCCCTTCTAGCTCCTCCTTCATGGCAGCGATGAGCGGGGCATCAGGCAGCCTTCTAGCCAGATCCCTGAATGAACGGGGATTGCCAGAAATCAAAAAGCGTCCAGTGGACAGGCGGGAAGCCTGACAAAACCGTGGAATATGCACAAAAAAATCATTGTAAAAGGTCTCCTCTGGCGCTGTGACCTCCAAAACCAGGTTGGCCATTTCGATAACGGATTCATGCCCTCTCTTGATTATACCCTTGATAAAGGGCACTGCACTTTCTTCTGTGATTTTGTCTTCACTCTTGTAGCACACCCTGCCGCAGCGCTCGATCTGCTCTAGGACCCGGCCTTCACGGAAATAATGGTCGAGCACCTCGAAACTTGGAAGAATCACTCTCATGTTGCCCTCCTTCCTGCCAATTCTATGGCAATTAATGGGCGTTTTGGCCCGTTTTCTTGAGGGACAAGACCTTGACTTGACCCTTTTGGTGGTGGACCGCAGGAGCATCAGAATCCAGGTCTTCGAAAACGACAAGAGGACGAATCTGGACGCATTTGACCCCAATCTTGGAGCATCTTTCAGAAATTGTTTCAAATAGGGTGCCCGGTGATGACAGAATGGCTACAAAGACCACACGCACGCCATGCCGTTTCACCAGTTTTTCAAGGTCTTTTCCAGAACCAAGTACCTTTACACCGTGGATCTCCTGGCCGTGCTTTGCCTTGTCGTCATCCAGAAAACCCACAGGCATATAATCATGATTTTTTCTCTTTCTTAGCTCCCTGAGGAATAGATCGCCGCCGTCACCGGCACCATATATCAGGATGGGAATGGAATGACCCTTCTCTGCCTGACGCACGAAATATTCATTGAACATGCGCAGGAGAAAACGTATGCCCCCTATGAGGAGGAAGGTCATAACCGCATCGAGGAAGAATACAATCCTTGAAAAGCCATAGAAGCGGTATCTGAAGACCAAAATTCCAACTATGATCGCAGAGCTCGTGAGTACTGCCTTGATTATCTTGAAGGTGTCATCCAGGCTTGCAAAACGCCACTGCCCCCTGTACAGACCAAATGCCCACAAACAGCATACCTTCACCCCGAGCACCAAGGGCAAGGTCTTCTCTATCAGGGCCTGGTTATAGGGGCTTATCTCTCCATCGAACTTCAGGAGATAGGCTGTGTAGTAACCGACGGTGAGAAGGAAGAGATCTACACAAACCTGAAGTATTTGGCGTTTGTTCAAAATCATAGACATGACACCTGCTATTCCTGAACGGCTTTTGCCTTCATTGGCCCCTTCGTCATAGACGTCATTGTTGAGATAGCTCAGGAATACACCAAAAAAGATGCATACAACCACGGTTATGCTCAGTACGGCCAGAAGCCCTTCCATGGAGTGGGATGCCATATAAAGGGTAATGACAGACACTATTGCCGCAGCCACCATCAAGGTGAGTACCGCCCTTTCCTCTGAAAGCCCAAGGAGCACCAGCCTGTGGGAAGTATGGTCCTTGCCACCCTGGGATATGGAACGGCCGGCCTGAAGCCTCGAGAAGGAGACCAGGGCAGTGTCAAAGATGGGAATTATGAGCACTGAAATAGGCACTGCCAGCATCAGGACGACATTTGACAAACCCGCATAGTAGCCGTCGGAACCAAAGGTGACCGGGCCCTGAAAATGGGTGCTCACTATGGCCAGGGCCCCCAGCATGAATCCCAAGAAAAGGCTGCCACAGTCCCCCATGAATATCTTGGCAGGCTTGAAATTGTACATGAAAAAACCAAGACAAGCCCCTGCCAGGAGCACCGAAGGTATCACTACATTGGGATTTCCGAATATGACCCCGTATGCTGCCAGGGAGAGACTGGCAATCATGGTGATTCCAGAGGAAAGTCCATCCATGTTGTCCAGTATGTTGAGGGCATTTGCCATGCCAAGGAGCCAAAACACGCTCAAACAGATGGATATCACAGGGTAACCAGGCAGATTTATCTTGAGGCCTGATCCAACAAGGAGAACCACACATATAAGCTGGGCTATAAACTTGCTTTGGGGGGTGAACTCCAAAAAATCATCCAAGAGCCCTATCATGAAAAACATGATGGCCCCTACGAGGAGATATAGATTCTCCCCAACCAAGACGTGGCTTGCCGTCACAAAGGGAATAACAAAGGCAAGAAAGATCGCCGTGCCCCCATACAAGGCAGTGGGGGTGTCGTGCCACCGATCCTTCCGGGGCATGGCAACCAACCCCGTCTTTTTGGCAAAAACTATTACCAGAGGGGTCAGGATGGCACTAAGACAAAAGGCAAGCAGGAAATAGCCTACCAGTTGAGCCAGAGGAATGGCCATATCACGAGGCCCTTGACCTGAAATACTCTATTGTGTAACGGAGGATGTCATCCAGAGGGGTGACAGGGGTAAAACCTATCAGCGAGTTGAGCTTTTCGAGGGATGGCACCCTCCTCATCATGTCTTCAAAGTCCTTGCCGTATGCCTGATCGTAGGGAATGAAAACTATCTCGGACTTGCTTCCCACAAGCTCTTTTATTTTCTTTGCAAGATCAGCAATGCTAATCTCTTCGGTTCCACCAATATTGACCACTTCCCCAGCGCCCTCTTTGCACTTTATAAGTCGGTAAATGGCCTCAACCACGTCTCCAACATAGGTAAAGGTGCGGGTCTGCTTACCATCACCATAAACGGTGATGGGTTCATCCCTGAGGGCCTGTTGTATGAATCGTGGCACCACCATTCCATACATGCCGGTCTGCCTGGGGCCAATGGTGTTGAAACACCTGATTATGATGGCCTCCAGCTTCTTGGTGCGGTGGTAGGCAAGTGCCGTGAACTCGTCCACCAGCTTGCTGGCTGCATAGCTCCAGCGCATGGTGCTGGGTGGCCCATAAATCAGGTTGTCATCCTCCTTGAGAGGGGCATGCATGTGCTTGCCATAAACCTCGGAGGTGGAGGCTACGAGTATCTTCTTTTTGTACTTGTTTGACAGTTTAAGGGCTATCTCGGTACCAAGTATGTTCGTCTCGATGGAAGATAGGGGATTTTCCAGGACGTGTTTCACTCCAACTGCTGCAGCCAGATGTACCACACAGTCGCAATCGGCAACCAGTCTGTCCATTGCGTCCTGATTCAAAATTGTATCAATGGTGTAGCTGAAGCGTGGATTGTCAAAGAGGTGGGATATGTTGTCCAGACTGCCAGTGGACAGATCATCAATAATGGACACTTCCTCACCACGGTCCAAAAGCAAATCGCACAAATTTGAACCTATAAACCCAGCTCCTCCTGTAACAAGGATTTTCATCAATCACCCCTGTAAGAACTTATACCGCTCTTTTTATTATTTAACCTGTCACCGTATGACAAAATATTTCCCACGGATTGACAAATACTACCTATTCAATGCAAAAAGTATGTTATGTTAATAATATGTTAGTCTTAATGCAATAGCACGCTGCTTTCAACTGCTTAAAGATTCTCATAATTGCTTTTTTCTTCTCCTTTTAACGCCTGATGGAACCATCAACCTTCAAGACCAAGGGCCTTTCTCTTGGCAGAAATCCTCTCATCTATCAATTGAGCGGCCTTGAATGGATCAGGCTCTATGCAAAAACATGCACCCACAAGCTCATCCAGGCCTTCAAGGGCCAACTGGGTAACCACCTCGGAACCGGTAATGTTTGGCGGATGCCCAAGATGGGTATAGATGCCCGATGCCACTGCATATGTACCAATGGTTGCTGCCTTTTCCGAGTACCATTCAGGAGAAGAGGCTGCCAGGGGCAAATCCGCTATGGACACACCAAGTTCATTGGCTAGCAGGGCAGCAAGCTGAAGTATGCGCGCATTGTCGACGCAGCTTCCCATATGGATGACCGGCGGTATGCCAAGGGCCCTGCAGATCTCCTGCAGCCCTGGCCCAGCAAGCTCCGCAGCCTCTGGCACCAGCAGGCCACCCTTTCCTGCAGCAACGGTAACGCAACCGGTGACCAACACCAAAATATCCTTTTTAACAAGCTCACGGGCAAGGTTTAAATTGCAATAATCGTGCCTGTACTTGGGGTTGTTGCATCCGACGATTCCCACAGCCCCCCTTATCTTGCCAGCCTTTATGGCTTCGATTAGCGGCGTCAGTGAACCTCCCAGGGCCTCAACAATGGCCTCGACAGAGAAACCCGTCATGAGCTCCACTGGCTCCCCTGGAATTTCCACCCTCTCCCTGTTCCTGAGGGGGTAGCGCTCAATGGCCATGCGAACCACCTTCCTGGCCTGCTCCAGCCCATTGGCCATATCAAAGGGAACGTGCTCGGCCCCTGTAAAACGGGCCTTGTCTGCCGTAGTGATAAGCTTTGTGTGATAACATTTTCCAACCTGAACAAGGCTTGGCATGATGCACTGGTAATCAACCACAATGAGCTCCACCGCCCCAGTTACTATGGCAAGCTCTGTCATGAGATGATTGCCTGCCATTGGGACTCCCTTTCTCATGAGCAACTCGTTTCCAGTACAGCACAATCCAGCCAGATTGATTCCCTCTG
>JAADCZ010000037.1 GCA_013154175.1 Thermodesulfobacteriota bacterium | reverse complement strand
CAAATTCAAGGCAAGAATCTGAACAACCTTGGAATAGCCAAAGTACTTTTGCCCATAAAACATGACTGTAAGCTCACCGCCAACACTCAAAAACAAGGCGACAAAGGGAAGCACCAGCATAAAGAAAAGAACGCTGTCCCACTTTACGCGAAACTTGAGTCCGCTTATGCCAAACTCTGCATAGGCCCTGACGATTCGTGGCCCAAGAAAGTTTTGTACCCCAAGCATCAATGGATTTGCAAGAGAAACCACACCCCAACAGGCACCCCACACACCTGTTGCCTCTGGCCCATGATAGTATGCCAAGATCCACGGATAGAGGGTCATGCTAACTGCCCAAAGGATACTGCTTCCAAAAAGCCAGCTTCCAAAGGACCAATTTTTTTTGAAATGACCAAGAAAATCTTTGATTGAAAATGAATATATGTGCCTGTTGAGAATAAGCCAGCCTCCTACTCCACTAAGACACGCAAACCCCATGACCCAGAAAACCACTTTTGGTGAAATCGTGCCCCTTATGAACATGAAAGTAAGTATCAAGAGCTGAATGGCAGCAACGGACAGATCGAGCCAAAATGCCCTAATCATAAACAGATGGGCGAAACAGACCCGTCTTATGAATTCCTTTAGCATTATGAAGGCGATTGCCAAGGCCAGAGCGTCCATAACAGGAGGAAGGCCTGAAAATGCAGGGCTGATGGGCGCTATGAATATGGCAGCGAGCTTCAACATGATTGCCACTACCAAGCCAAGAAAGAGCTGCTGTACAATGGAATTTCCCGTATAGACGCAAAGTTGCCGGCCTGATGACCTCTGGCTCATTACTGTGTAGGGGGCTGCAAGAAGGGAATTCTGTAAATCAATTACGAGCAACAAGATATTGAAACACAGAAGGTAGAGGCCGAAGTCACCCTTGGTGCATGCCCTTCCCACTATGACTCCAGTGAGGAAGTTTGTGGCGCTTGCCACCAGCTGATCGAGAAGACTCAGTATTCCCTCTAATCCAAGGGATTTGATCTGGTTTTGCCCTGCCCTGATCAGTCGTCTTCTGGCCTTCTGAGGCCCTTTCAACCCTCCTTCCTGACTCTCCTTCCCAATCAATTACTGGCCCTCCTAAAGGGCTTTGAGACGAGGTGCACCAGCCTCGATATGACATATTTGGTGGTTGGGAAGGCGTCGGCTGCATACCTCAGGGTCTTTATAGCAATAGAGGGCCACGGCTCATAACCCCTAAAGACCTTGTAATAGAAGAGGATGAATTCCAATTTGACCTGCCATGGACTAAATCCAGGCAACTTGAGATAGGTGGCGGTTCTTTCAAAGACACTGTCTTCAACCTTTCGGCTGATAAGATTCTGCTCGAGGCACAACTGATGAAGTTTGGTACCAGGGTATGGATAGAAAATACTCACGGAAACCCCGTATGTTGGCCTACACAGGCGGGTCACCCGTACAGTTTCCTGAAAATCCTCCCTCGTCTCACCTGGCAGCCCAATGAGAATGTTGATGGTGTATTTGATATCCAACTCCCTGGCCATCCTGCAAAACTCAATGAGGTCCTCATTGCGGTAATTGGGTCGGTTCAATATTTCCCTTCTAATCCTTTCGGAACCAGACTCGAGACCTATACGAAAAAAGTCCACATTGGCCCTTTTAAATGCCTCGAGAAGCTTGCGATTGTTCTTTATCCGGGGATTTAGGGCCAGATTTGTTCCAAAGCGAACCGGTTTTTTCTGGGTGCTGTTATACTCTGCCATAGAGTCGAGGAGCTGGTAGGTATATTTGAGATTTGCACCAATTGTCTCTGTTTCGAGAAAGATGGTCTCTGCCAGGGGATCAAACTCTCGGAGCCTTTTTATCTCCTCTATGATATTTTCCGGGGAGCGAAACCTCACATATTTGCCAGTCGTCACCTTGGCCAAGGCGTGATTGGAACAGTAGGTACATCTGTTAGGGCACCCTCTGCCTGCAAGAACAGTGTATATTTGGCCTTTTTTATTGGAAATGTACGGTTCCCACATCTGTCTGTCGATAAAGGGCAGTCCATCCAGATCTGTCCTAAAGGGCAGACGCTCGTTTTTCTCGATGGTTCCATCCTTCCTGTTTTTAATCCACAGATTACCCACACCAGAGGGCCATCTCCCAGACTCCAGTTGGCTGGCAAGTTCCAGAATGGGATCCTCCCCTTCACCGATACAAATAGCATCCAGGAAATCGAGGGCTATTGTCTCTTCTGGGTTCAATGTGGCATGCACTCCGCCCAAGATTATAAAGGTGGATGGTGAAATCTCCCTTATGACCCTGCCGGCCTTGCGAATCAGGGGCATCTGGCTGGAAACAGATGTAAGGCACACAAGAGATGGGGAAAATTCATCAAAAATTTTCTCGAATCGTTTCTGCAGATTGGTGGTAGGCGTAAGGACGGTCAGTTCAACATCATGACCTGCCTTTTTCAATACTGTGGCAATGTATGAAATCCCAAAAGGAATATCGCTTGGACTATGAAGCTCCTTTTTCAAGGAATAGGTGGTGCGGGAATAGACGCATAGGACTTTCATAACTATAACTCGACAACCCTACTTGCCAATTTGGCTGTGACTTTGGCCAGGCTCTTGGCGTGCTTTAAGTTTCATGTTCTTCAAGATAAAGTCCGCCAGCTCCTTGGCGATGGCCCGATGAACCGCTGCTGATGGATGGGCATCAAAGGGGCTGGCCATAAATTTATCTATGCTGAATTCGTTGACCAGATGGGAGGTATCAAGGAATACGATTTTGTTCTCCTTGAGCCATCTTATAAACTTGCCAGAAAAGGTACGATCAAGAGCTGGCAACAGAAGAATAATGTATCTCTTGTGATGAGAGGTTGCAATCTCGGCAAATCTCTTTACATACTGCCACGCTGCAGGAACTTCGCCCTTGGAGGCCTTCTTGGGTGGAGCCCTGTGGCCCTTTCCGAAGTAACCTGCGTAAATATCCCGAAATAGATAGAGTACATGAAAGTGGCGCAGAAAATTCCTCAGACGTGGGTATCGTGCAAGAAAGCTCTCTGGCCTGGCGTGAACTGTGTAGCCCCACTTGTCCAGGGTGCCTGCCCTCCCAATGTCAAAATCGTGGGGAATTATTGCCATTATCACTATGTCCGGGTCTATGGCCAGCATCCTTTTCTCAAGGACTGCTACCATCTCGCGGACACTGTAGGCAGAAACACCAAAGTTGAACACCCTGACCTTGGCCCATGGAAGCCTCTTTTGAAGCAGTGACTCCACAATTTCCGGATATGTATCCTTGGCATCTGGAATTCCCTCTCCGAAGGTGACGGAATCCCCTGCTATGGCAATTCGAATCTCATTGGGAGCCGGTGGGCCATAATCCACGCATCCTCTAGATGTTCTGAGACCAAGTTTGTCGGTAGTTAGGTCAACGAGCCCCCTTGCCCTTGCGTGCTCGAGGCAGGGTTTGTGAACGTATGGAATCTCCTTGGACTTTGGAAAGGGTTGGTAGACCGGATCGTAGATATATCTTTCGGAATAGCCCCAAAAACGCACGGCCAACTCCAGGAGCACAAGGCAAACAACGACCACATAGGCCAGGTAAGCCAACCTTTTCCAGAAATTCATTGTCTCTAATCCGCCCTTAACGCATCTCCTGGCTGCCGACCATCCCTAAGGCTAGCCACTCAAAAATCAAAAAAGAGTATATATAAATGGGGCTATAACCGATCCCTCCGTGAGAATAATAATCGCCCCAAGGAGCAATAGTGCCAATACAATAGGGCCAAGCCACCATTTCTTACGCTTCTTCAAAAAAGCCCAGATTTCCAGTATGGATGAGAGCTTAGACATCCGTCACCCCGCGTGCCTTACCATCAAAACTGTCTTTCAAGATCCTCTTCGCCACTGTCACCACCCCTGCGTTCCGTCCAATAGGTGCTTTTCGACGTATCAGGACCTTCTGGCAAAAATCTCTTTCCGAAAATTCTGCCTAATATACCAATTGGAGCCACTACCAAAAAGTAAAATAATACCAATATCAACGAAGTCATGACCTTTCCCATTTTTTGGGAAAGGGCCATCCAATATCTGTGGGGATATTTGAGCCATCCAGGGGCAAATGTGGCTAGGAGCAAAAAACATATGCCTATGGCCAGAAGCAAAATGCCTGCCGACCGGCCCCTAAAGAAAAACCAGCCACCGAGAGCACCAAGCGCAACGGCCATGACAAGGCCGAACCTACGAAACTCCCGCAACTCCTTGGAGGCAATCCTATTCATCTTCCTGCCCCCTTGACTGGCTCCCTGGCCTTTTGTCAAGCAGCTCTTTCTTTGAAACGATAAAGTTGTCCATTACCAGATAGTCCATTTCAGTGGCCATAAAACAATTGAAGGCATCCCTTGGAGTGCACACAATGGGTTCGCCCCTGACATTGAAGGAGGTGTTCACTATGACTCCACACCCATATAGACGATCAAATGCTGAGATTAAGGCATGATATCTTGGGTTGTCCTTACTGCTGACCGTCTGAATCCTGGCAGAATAGTCCACATGGGTGACGGCAGGGATAGTGGATCGTGGTACTTTAAGTTTGGCAAGCCCCTTAACCTCTTCATCAGGTGGGGGCAATCTCAGTTCCTCCTTCACTGGGGCCACCAGGAGCATGTATGGGCTTGGCCTGTCCAGCTCAAAGTAATCAGACACCCTTTCCAAGAGTACCGAGGGGGCAAAGGGCCTGAAACTCTCCCTGAATTTTATCTTGAGATTTATGGTTTCCTGCATCTTGGCAGATCTGGCATCACCCAAAATGGACCTGTTGCCAAGGGCTCTGGGCCCAAATTCCATTCTACCCTGAAACCAGCCAACCACCTTCTGTTCTCCAATTAAGGTGGCCGTCCTCTCGAACAGCTCTTTGTCTGGAAGGTGTTCAAAGGGAATATGGTTCTCCTCGAGAAAGGAGAGTATCTCTTGCCTGGAATATTTGGGGCCAAGGTATGAACCCTGCTGTTTGTCATTAATGTTGTCTGCATCCCTGGGCTTACCCAGATAGTGGTGCCAAACCATGTAGGCTGCACCAAGGGCGCCCCCTGCATCTCCGGCAGCGGGCTGAATCCAGATGTCGTCAAATCTAGATTCCCTGAGCACCCTGCCATTGGCCACGCAGTTCAGGGCCACTCCCCCAGCCATACAGAGGTACCTCTTGCCAGTTACCTCGTGTACGTGGTTGGCCATGCGCAGCACCACCTCTTCTGTGACCGCCTGGATGGAGCGGGCCAGATCCATGTGCTTCTGGGTCAACTCTGTCTCAGGGGTACGTGGTGGACCACCAAAGAGATCATGAAACCTCTGATTCGTCATGGTCAGGCCAACGCAGTAGTCGAAGTATTCCATGTTAAGCCTGAAGGAACCGTCCTTTTTTAAATCAATGAGTTTTTCCAGGATCAAATCCCTATAGACCGGCTCCCCATAGGGGGCAAGCCCCATGAGTTTGTACTCCCCAGAGTTGACCTTGAACCCCGTGTAATAGGTAAAGGCCGAGTACAGAAGACCGAGGGAATGGGGAAACTGTATCTCCGAAAGGATCTCGATGCGGTTGTCAGTGCCCACACCAAAGCTGGTGGTCGTCCATTCCCCAACCCCATCCACTGTGACAAAGGCGGCTTCCTTGTATGGCGAGGGGAAAAAGGCAGATGCCGCATGGGACTGATGATGCTCTGGAAAAAGAACCTTACCCCTAAAACCCGTCTCCTTCTTGATGAGGTCCTTTATCCACAGCTTGCGTTTTATCCACAAGGGTATGGCCTTTAGAAAAGAGCCTAAGCCCCTTGGGGCATAGGCGATGTATGTTTCGAGAATTCGTTCAAACTTGATGAGGGGCTTTTCATAAAAGGCCACATAGTCCACCTGGTCCATGGTGAGGCCAGCCTCGTCGAGGCAGTAAGCTATGGATTTCTGGGGAAAGGAGTGATCATGCTTCAACCTGCTAAAACGCTCCTCCTGGCAAGCTGCCACAATATGGCCATCCTGGAGCAAACAGGCTGCACTGTCATGGTAGAATGCGGAGATTCCAAGAATGTTCATTGAACTTTGCCCCTTACCACTGACCCTGTCTTTCCTTTTTTATATGCTCCATAATGACAATCCAAAGGCGCCAAATCATAAAAAATGGCGCGTAAAAAAGACAACGATAGATCCTTGCATCTGCCTTGGCGGATATCAAACCAAGGAGCGTGTATATCACAAGGCCACCGACTGCCCCGATCCATATCCAAAACACAAAGTCTGGCCCCTGAAAATCCAGAATAACATACAGCAAAAACAGACCCCATACACCCACAAAAAAAATGGAAAAGGGAGGCAGTAGCAGCTCCATGATGCTATCGAGGAAGGAGATGTCCCTGGTTTGGCAAAAACGCTTGAAGAGAAGGGGCAAATATTTGTCACGCACCTGAAACTTTCCCATGTCCCAGCGGAGCCTCTGGCCCTTTGATGAAGAGATATCGCTGTGAAGCCTGACAGTCACCCTGGCATCTGGTGCAAAAACCACCCTAATGTTCCTCAATTTGAGAAACATCGTCATCTCGAGATCCTCCACCTTGGATAGAGCCGGCCAGCCATAGCGTTCAATCACCTGCCTGGCAAAGCACATGCCAGTACCCATGAGGTTTGCCTGCCAGCCAAGCCTGCTTCTGCCCTTGTACCTGAGATTTCGATTTAGGGCAAAACCCAGGAAGGCCAACCCTTCTAGAGGTGAGCTTTCAGGGCTTCGAACCTGGGAGTAGGCCTGAACAACCTGGGCCCCTTGGAGAAGATGCCTGTTCATTGCCAGCAAAAAGTCTTTGTCCACATGGGTATCCGCATCGATTATCACAAAGGCGTCATGGCCCCTGGCAACAAGACGCTCAAATGCCCATGCCAGCACATACCCCTTTCCTGTCGCTCCAGACTCCCTTCTTTCAATACATTCCACATTATGACTGCGAACGATGTCGTTTGTGGCATCTGTGCAGTTATCCGCTACAACCACCACATCCCACAGATTTTCCGGGTAATCCAGCCCCTTCAGGTGTTCTAAGGTCTTGCCAATGCACTTTTCCTCATTGTGGGCTGGAATCAGAAAAAGGAAGCGTTTCGAAGGCGAAGCTGCCCTACCCTTCTTTTCTGGAAGGATTGCAACAAAGGCCAGAAAAAAAAGATAGGCCAGAATTATCAGGACTATTATGCCTGTGGTGGCAAAAAACAGATGGAGCATTATTTCTTTCCCGGCTGGAAGAGACCCTGTTTGAGGGTTATCCACAAAAAGAGCAGATTCCCAATCAGGTAACGTCTCCACAGGCGCCTTGGTTCAACAGCAAGACGACAGAGCCACTCAAGGCCATGGTCAAGCATCCACCTTGGCCCCCTTGGGGTGCGGCCTGAGAGAAAATCGAAGAGTCCCCCGACCCCCCAAAGTATGGTCGGGGTCAGCTGACCTGCATTTTCCTCTATCCAGAACTCCTGGAAAGGGGCCCCAAAGCCCACGAGCAAGATGTCCGCCTTGCTGGCATTGATCTGTTGGATCACCCCTCTGGTCTCTTCTTTCTTGAAGTAGCCATGATGCGTGCCTGCAATCAGAAGATTAGGCGCCTGGGACTTCAGGGCCTTGGCTGCTGCCTTGGCCACCCCTGGCCTTGCCCCCAGGAGAAAGAGCCTCAGCCCTGCCCTGGCAAAGTGTTTTGCAAACTCAGGCATGAAATCAGCGGCTGTTGATCTTCCAGCAAGCCTTAAACCCAAAAGCCGTGCTCCCAGAACCACTCCGGCTCCATCTGGATAAACCAGGTCCGCACCATTAAGGACGTCCATATATCTCGGGTTTTTCTGGGCAAGAACCATGCAGTCTGCATTGACATACATTACCTTTCTTTGTCTATGGGGGGTTGAGGCAAAAAAAAGGATGCGTTCCAGCAACTGCCCAGTATCCACGTTGTCGATCTTCACACCGAGAAATTCGACTGTATCGCGCCGAAGCCCATTGGCCGGAGGCTCTACCGCCCCTTTGCCCTTGGTCTTTGGCTGTATGTCAGGCCCTTTTTCCATGATCCCTTGCCTTAGGATTGATACATCTTCTTACAAACTCGAAGCCTTGCACCCTAAGCATCAGGCCCTGATCTTGGCAAAATCAAGGATATGCCCCCAAATGGCCTTGGCACCCCTTAACACATAGTCGAGATCTTCCCTGGAGCGGATGTTCAAAAGCTGTCTCATCACAAATCTGGGATTCATAAAGGACTTGTAGATGTCGCTGCAAAGCCTCATGACCTCTTCTGGCTCCATGTCTGGGGTCTTGAGAACAGGCTCTGTCATGTCGTAGCGTTCCCATGAATCTATGGGTTCAAAGCGAATCCAGCCCTTTTCAACCGCCTCCCTAAAAAGGGGAGTACCCGGGTATGGAACCACAACCGTGCTTTGAAGCATCTCTGCATGCCCCCTGGCCATGAGCTCCCTGGCAAGATCCAAGGTCTTCTTGGCCTCCTGCCTGGTTTCCCAGGGGTAACCCACCATGACCGTAAGCTGAATATCCAAGCCCGCTTCCGATGCGAGGCGACACCCTTCAACGATGTGCTCAACCTTTATATTTTTCCTTATTCTATCAAGGGTCGTCTGGTTTGCAGACTCAAGGCCTGATTTCATCTTCCTGAAACCGGCCTTTTTCATAAGATCCAGCAGCTCTGGCTGACTAACAAGAAAGTCAAAGCGCATGTTGCACGAAAAAAGCACATGTTCGTTGAGCCCCCGCTCGATCATTCCCTGACAGAACCTTTTCAACCAGCTGCCAGCCGGGAAGTTGCCCGTATCGTCAAATATTTCCCTGACACCAAAGTCAGAAACGAGCATCTCTATCTCATCAAGGAGGCTCTCCACACTTCTGGTGCGAAAGCGGGGAAAGAGTGTCGTCCAAGAACAGAATGTGCACTTGCCCCACTGACAGTCCCTGCCAGCCATGGTGTAGCGAAAGGGCTCTCTTTTTTTCCATTTTTCAAAATAAAGGTGGGCCTTTGTTAGACGCCTGTCCACAAAGGGCAGGCTGTCCAGATCTCCCTTCAAGGAAAAGGGGCCGCTGTTTCTAATCTCATCCCCCTGGCGAAAATAGATGCCTCCAGGCATGTCTCCCTTGCCCTCCATGGCCCTTACCAGGGCAAGCAGGGAAAAGTCGTAATCCCCCCCGGTGAGAACAAAGTCCGCCTTTGACCTTGAAAGCGATTCCTCTGGCAGCGCAGTTACATGGTCCCCGGCCATGACCACCTTGATATTTGGATCAAGCCTTTTTATGTCGTCAACGATCTTCCAGTGAAGCTTGACCACCGGGGTCTTGGTTTCCATGACTATGAGTTGGGGGCGTTCCGACTGGACGAAGTACAGGAAGTGATCGTAGGGGAGCTGTTCGGCTATACCGTCGTACCAACAGACGTCGTGGCCCTCCCGGTGAAGCACCGTGGCAGCAGAGGCCATCACAAGGGGGTAAATGTAGGAGCCAATGCTCATCCACTGAAACTGCCTGTTTTGGGTGAGCATTGGGCTACCCTTGCCTTCTAGTGCCGGATAGGCAATCATAATCTTCATATGAGTCGTCTCCTGACCTTGGATGTCCAGTTTGCTTTAGGGCCGCCTATGGTGACTACATTGCGCCTTTACCCCTGATTACAGCTGGGATTGTCTTTAGAAGGATAATGAGATCCAGCCCCAGGGACCACTGGTCGATGTATTTGAGATCCAGCTCTATCCACTTTTCAAAGGGTATGTCACTTCTACCACTTATCTGCCAAAGGCCGGTGATTCCAGGTCTTACGCTAAAGCGTCTGTTGAACCAGCGTTTGTCGAACTCCTTGTAGTCACGCACAGGAAGTGGCCGCGGCCCAACCAGACTCATGTCTCCCTTCAGGACATTTAGCAGCTGGGGCAGCTCGTCGATGGAGGTTCGCCTCAGAAAACGGCCGATGGGCGTCACCCTGGGATCATTCTTGATCTTAAATACAGGGCCGCTGGCCTCGTTGAACTGCTCCAACTCCTTTTGCATCTCCTCTGCATTTGGCACCATTGTACGAAACTTGTAAAGGCGAAATAGCCTCTTATTGAGCCCCACCCTTTCCTGAACAAAGAAGACAGGGCCTGGGGATGTCAACTTGATGGCAATGGCAACTGCCAGAAACAGGGGGGAAAGTGCCACGAGAAGCACTGAAGAGACGGTGATATCTATGAGCCTTTTCACCATCAAGGCCCCTGAATTCATGTTTCCGGTATAAAGACAAATAAAGGTGTCTTCCCCGAAGTGGTCTATCTTTGACTTTGCCAGGCTGATAAAGAATAGATCTGCAACCAGCCTCACTATGATACCCTGTTCCAAACACAGATCCACTATCTGATTGTAGACCTTATAATACTTCTCTGGAGGCAAACAGATTATTACCTCATCCACCACATTATCTCGGATGTAGTCATCTAGCTCATCTAGGGGAATTAGGGGATAATCCTTCCTGATCTCTGGCTGCTTTTGGCTACGCCATTTTTCATCTACGAAGCCAACAATCTCATAACCAAGCTCTGGCTTGCTCAAGAGCCTTTCAGCAAGCTCGAGGGCATGGTCGTTCGTCCCCACTATGAGGAGGTTTCTCAGGTTGCATCCATGTTGTCTCACCCTGGCAAGAATCATTCGGATAATCAGCCTGCTCGCCAACATGAGGAGCACACTGCTAAGCCAGAAGGCTCCCAGAAACAGTGGGGTGACGAGGATGATATTAAAAAGAAGAGAAATCAAGAAGAGGGCCAGGGTTCCCAGGGTGACGGCCTTTAGGATATCAAGGAATTCCAGTAGCGGAGACGATAGTCTCTTGGAATAGTAGAGGCCTGCCATTGCAAAAATGATGTGCCACATCACGAGCAGCCCCAAAAACAAAATTGCATTCTTAAGGCTGATTCTTATGGCCAAGAATTCCTCGAGGGAGACCATGCCCAGTTCTCTATGCACAACGTAGGTTGCGATCCCAAAGGACAATATGAGGATGAAGAGGTCTGCCAGCTGAAAACATCTCAGGAGCAGGCGTCTCCTTTCTGGATGAACAGAAAAGACCTGCCTCAGCCAGGCGGCCGTTCCATTGGCATTTTTCTTGTTTTTGGCAAAGTTATTCATAACGTTTCGAACATCGACGATTTGTGCAGCTCTTAAAACCTTAAATTATTTTAGTTAGTTATATGGAATCATTAAGATACGTCAGGAAAAGACCAAGTTTATAAAACTAATCGGCAGATGCGTACGAGAAAAACACTACGATGCTGTTAATTTTTTCATTTTCTAGGAGAAACTGTAACAATGAACACCCCTTCTGGCAACTTGGATAGCGCAGAGTCGGTGTACAAAATCCCGGCCCACAAACAGGGGAAAAGTTCCTCTGCCCATATTGCATTTTGACATTTTATTGATTATTTCCCTTGTAACTCCGTAAAAAGGTGTTATTAAAGAACAAATTTAATTTGCAAATGGGCTGCTTAAAAAGGCTGTCACAATCATCACTCGGCTGACCACTGACAACCTTAAATGTGTCTCGACAACGAGCAAATTGGAAAAGAACATTGTTTACCCATGAGTAATGGAAAAAATTTCAATTTTATTGACCTATATGAGAAATGAATATAAAACTAGATTAACAATATTGTGATTTTTGATACAAATCCGTAGCTAAAGTACGTGACACAAAACATCAAGACGAAAGGGGGTGATGAATAACAAGGCAAAAGGTAATCAAATCTAACAGTTATAATCTTAAATTCGTAACGATTAATTGAAATTTAAAGGAGGTAACGAGGGAAAATGGGAAAGAAAATTTCAATTGCTTCGATACTGACAGCACTTCTTTTTTGCCTCAGCATGGTATGCTGGAGTGGAAATAGCTACGCCCAGTCAGCAGCCGAGCTGAAGGCCCAGTTGAAGGCCATGCAGCAGCAGATGCAGAACATGCAGAGGACCATGCAGGCCATGCAGAACAAGATTGACCAGCTCGAGGGAAGAGCTCCAGTTGCTGCTCCTGCAGCCAAGGGTCAGAGTGTTTGGAGCAAGTACAACATGCAGCTCTACGGGAAGGTCAAGGTTGACTTCAACTATGACACTGCAGAATTCAAGAAATACAATGACTTCGTAGGTGCCGTGGCAGCAGGCCCACAGCACAAAAACGACTCCACCAACTTCAATCCCAGGGACACAAGGTTTGGCGTCATCGCAAGCCACTCCTATGCTGATTGGTTGGTGAAGGGCCGTTTCGAGATCGACTTCTACGGCGACAACAATGGTGACAACCTCATTCCAAGAATGCGCCTCGCCTATGTGGATCTCAGCAACAAGAGTGGAACCAGCATCCGTGTAGGTCAGGACTGGATTCCAGTTGCCACACTCAACCCCTCAACCATCGACTTCGGTATCTTGACCGCTGCAGGTAACCTGTGGTGGCGTGTACCCCAGATCACTGTTCGCCAGAAGTATGGCAACATCGAACTTACTGGTTCTCTCATGAAGCATCGCCGTACTGACACTGCCAATGAAGACCGTATGCCTTGGGTACTGGCAAGGGTAGCCTTGAATGGCGGCATCCTCGGTGCTGGCAACATGCTCGCTCTTGGCGGTGGTTATCGTCATGCAGACTATGGCCATAATACCTCCAAGAATGTTGACCGTTGGCTCATCGCAGCTGAGGCCAAGTATGGCATGGGTCCATTCCTGGTAAAGGGTGAGTTGTGGACAGGCAAGGGCATTGGCAGGAACTTCCTGCGCTATGACCTCGACATGGCTAAAGACGGCAGCCCTGCTTCAGCATGGGGCGGCTGGGCAGACATCACCTACAAGGTTACTCCAAGGGTATCTGTCACAGCAGGTTACGGCTTTGACAATCCCAACAACGATGATATCGGAACCCTTACAACTGGTGATGATCGCCGTTTCACCAAGAACGAGCAGTACTTCCTGAACGCTTGGTACTCCCTGAGCAAGCCCCTCAAGGTTGGTGTCGAGTGGATTCATATCGAGACCGAGCGTCATCAGGAGATCAACACTGGAAACAGGTACACCTGTTCTCTCCAGTACCTCTTCTAAGATCTCGAATATCTTAATGAGTTGACAAAAGGTGCCCCCTTGTGGGCACCTTTTTTATTGGCCTGAATCACCACTCCCTCCATTATACCTATCAAATTCCTCAGAAACTGACCTCAACCCAAAAACATGTAAAAAAATTGGCAATTGGCCTAAAGAAAATAACCCTTAACCATATCCCAGCTTCATTGAGGCAAAGAAATGGAGTTCAGAAGCTTTCCGGGTAGCACCCCTTAAGAATACGTGCTATTATTAACAAAAATCAAATCGTAGGAGTAATAAAATGGATTTTGCTTCAAATCGATTCAAGGCCCTTAACAAGGGATTGGTACTGTTTTTCATGTTTGGTTCCCTTTTTCTGCTAACAGCCACAAAGGTAATGGCCCATTCACCTGTCTTATGGTGCTATGTCGAGGACGGGCTCGTCCATGTGGAGGCCTTTTTTATGGGTGGAGCCAAAATCCAAAATGGCACCATCTATGTTGTGGACAAAAACGGAAATAAACTCCTCGAAGGCAAGACAGACAAAAACGGGCTATTTGAATTCAAGCCCCCTGTAAAGGACGATATGACAATTGTTCTACGTCTCGATGCGGGGCATAGCGCAGAATTTGAACTTACAAAGCAGGACTTTATAGATGCTGAAAAGGAACAGCAGCAGGAGAAAAAATAACTGATACATACTCCACTAGTGACAATTCTGGTGGCCACCGCGCACTGCCCTTACAAAGTAGCGGCGTCTTTTAAAGCCACCAGGGTAAGAAACACCCTTTGAAAAATCCACAACCCACGACATATTGGGAGCGCGTTCAAATGTTGTACTCGACCAGTAAATGCCAGGACGCGCTCCTGGAAACCATTTTTCATCAATGCAAGGCCCCTGCTCTTTGAATTTGACTATACTCAATAGCTCCCGCACATTGGGAAGTCTCCAGTCAGAATAACCACCAAGGCTCAAGTCTTCACAGTAGCGTAGGGCCTCCTCCCAAGTCATTGGTCTTGTTTCTGAAACCTGAAACATGAGCCCGGTTGTAGTATCAACCACGGTTCCATTTCCAGAGTCAACATACCTGCCAAACTCAAGGGGCGGACCACTTACTGCCAATACCTCTAGCCTTTCATCTTGGTCGTATGAGACTATTTCCTTTGAAGAGGAACAAAAGGCGAGAAAATCTATTGCAGGAAAACCCCTTGTGGTAAAAGACCAGTAACAATCTGTCACATCTCCAGCAGCATTGAAAACCTCAAAGATAAAACCAGGGCCCTGTCCATAGGAGGCAAGGCTTTCAAGCTCAAGAATCTGTGGCAGCCTCCAATTTCCCTTGCCAAAACCTTCAATGGTCTCCACTGCCTCTACGATATTTTTGGCTGACCCTCCTACCCTCCTCCACTTGAGGCCGGTAACCTTATCCAGAACCACCTTGTAAGAACCTTCCTGGATTACCGAATAAGACTGAGGATTCAACAAATAATTCCCGTCCTGGCCATAAAAGGGCATGCCTGGCTTCGGGCATGGAATCTCCTTTGCATTATCAAAACAGAGTCGTTGACCAGTATCAGGCAGGCATCTATCTGAAGTAACACGTCCATTACCACCTGAAGCAACCTGCTCCCCAATAGCGGACAGGCAGCCAAAATGGATGAATATGACTAATGTTATCGTAAAAAATGCTATCCTGGTAAAAGACTCATTAAAGGGCTTCATAGCGATGCTCTGATCTTAACCACACTCTCTATCTAATAATGCTGTGTGCCACACCATGGCATTTCCCACAGGAACCAAATTTTCTTATCATGGCCTGGGGATGGGGCTCGCCATGACACTGTCTGCATCTTTTTATGGTTTTGTGCTTTTTGGGGTGACACTTCGTACAGCGAAATTTCGAATGCTTCGCATGGCTTTTTTTCAACATTTCATATGCCTTGCGATGACAAAGACCACAGGTGGTATTCGGCGTGTCATCAGGGTAAGTGACATTGAGTGCCTTATGGGGGGAGTGACACATCAGACAATTGGCCAAATCGGAAACAGGCCACATAAAGCCCTCGCTATCTGGGAAAAGGCCCTTATGGGGTTGATGACACTCCAAACACTGGGGAATGTATCCATGTTTCGTATGGTGACATGCCGTACAATAAAGCTCTGTATGCTGGGTGAAGTAGGTATTGATTTCCTTGGCTATTTTTGGATGACACACATGACATCCCTTGGCCAATGAGAGGCTTGCGGGGATATCAAGGGGAGTGTGTGCCTCGCTGTGGCATGACGTGCATGCAGTAAGCTCCTCTCCATGGGGATGGTCATGACATCTGGTACACTTTGGCAGTACATCTTCATATTTGGTCTTACCAGGGATGTACGTATGAAACGTTGTGTGGCACTGTCTACATGCCACTCGACTGTGTGCTGCTCCATTGGTCTTTAACATCTTAAATATCAAGGGGTGACACTCCATACACTGCTTACGTGTCAGTTTTTTGGGCATGGGAGGATACAGCCCCCTTTGGCCCCTGGCGGTTTCAACAGCCCCTACCAGTGCAGAAACCAACAAAACCAGCGACAGAAGCCCCAAGGTTGGCCGAATCATTTGGCACCTCCAGCGATATTTCCCGGAGGCACAACTAAACTGCCCATATCCTTACTAGGAAACTGTTGAAAATAGGCCCCAGGCAGTAGAGAGGCCGCCCCCTTTGCCGGGGACGAATCAGTCAGTGAATAATCAAAAGTTGCAGGGGCCTTAAATAGTGGGTCGGTCAATATGTCTCCTGAACCAGATGTCAAACACCCTCCATATTGGGATCGTTTTATGAGAAAAGCGTAGGGTTTATCTGCATCAAATGTCGTCGTCTGTCCATTGTCGAATAAAAGATTGTGGGAAGCATCTTCACAATGAATTCCAAGCAACCCTGCCCTGACGTTAAAAGCGATTATGTTGTTTTCAATATCCAACCAGCCTTTGCCGCGATTTATTATTCCTGCCCCTCTTGAACCACTTCCGTTGCCAACAATGGTGTTGTGATAAATACGCAGCACGGAACAACGGCTACCTGTCTCACTGCCAAGGCCGATGGCAATGCCTGAATCGTTGTTATTGTAGATCCAGTTGTTGGTCAGACCAATGGGCCCGGTGACCCCGCCCAGGACTTGAACCCCTGCCCTTCCATTCAAAAAGATTTTATTTTCATACACGTCCAACCTGGGCAGAACGTCACCTTGGCTGAAGAAGGCAAGGCCGGTTTCCTGGTTCAAATAGACATCGTTTCTCTTTCCACGGAAATATACGTCTCCACGCACACGCACACCGGCACGGGCATTGTGGAAAACATCGCTAAATAAAAGTTCAAGTCCAATACCAGTGTCTTGCCGGGGCACGGCCAATACCCCTGCCTGACCATTTAGAAAAATCCTGGTTTTGTACAACCTGAAAAGACCATACTCAGGGGCCCTTACCCCCTTGGTCTTGATACGCACCCCTGTTGCCTGGTTCTGATAGATATTACTTCTCAAAAAGGTGCCCCTGGAGCCATTCATTACATCTATGCCAGCGCTGGCATTTAAAAATATATCGGAATTATCAACTGTTACATTGCACTTTCTTTCAAGGCGAAGGCCAGATCTGCCATTACGAAAAACCTTGCATCGGGAAATCAATACCCGGCTCGAACCCCTTACCCTGATACCGCTTTTTACATTGTCATGGACTTCATTATCCTCAAGGATTATGTCTGCCTTCTCAAGGCTTGGTAGCTCCAAGGTGACATGGTCTTCCGGCAGATTTTTAGTCGGTCCTTCATTGACAACAGCTGACCAATATAAGTGTCTCACCTGGGAACAGCCTGATAACATCATCAGGCAGCACCACAATGCAATTGAAAAACCAACTCTCGAAGACCTCATCTGTAACCTAGAAGAATGTTTTGGTAAGGCCTGCATGGATCACATAGTCTTCAGCCCAACCGTCGTCCTGTTTTACAATTGGTACCTTTGCTCCCACTTCCAATTTGATTCCCTTTCCAACGAGGAATTGAAGTGCAGGGGAAAT
>JAADCZ010000055.1 GCA_013154175.1 Thermodesulfobacteriota bacterium | reverse complement strand
GAGCCTGGCCAGTCCATAAGTTCGTCTGTGTGATGGCAGGTGGTGCATACACCAGCCACCTCTTGGGGTGTTATTCCACTATCGAATCTGATAATCTTTGAGGTATCCCCATCCCCGTCCACATGAAGGGAGCCAGGGCCGTGGCACGACTCACAGCCTGTCCCGTAGCCTCCAGCCACTTCGAAGCTGGCAATCTTCATGTGGATGTTGGCCCTGTCAGAGGCCATATCCTCATGACACTCCAAACAGGCCTCAGAGCCTAAATAGGTAGCGCCCGGCGCCGCTGCAGGCGGTTTGATTATCTGGGCGCGCTCCTCAACCATCTGGGCACACCCAAAAAGGATGAGTGTACCCGCAATTAGACAAATAAATTTCCTAATCATAAAAGTACCCTCCGATGTTCTCTTCTGATTTGGAAAATCTTGTTTAAAGCAACCCTCTATCTCTCGCCCTCTATCTGGATTATCACCCCCTTTTTCGCTGCTAGTTGCAAATCAAAAAGGCCGTCACGATTTATTGACAATCATGACGGCCTCTTGAATAAAAATAGGTCTTTTATGTGTTTTCTTTTTAATCTGTGAATCGACCCAACAGATCGATATCTCGCCTGCAGTCAACGCGGGTCAAGATAGATATTTTTAGGATAATAGTTTGTGAACAAATTCCCTCCCAGAAACTGTCAACCAATTGATACCTCGCTATTTTTATTTCATAAATTCCTTAACATGTCAAGATAAACTGTTTTGCAATGAATATATCGATACTATTTTTTTAGTCTTATCAAGATTTCTATATCCTTTGCATTTTCAGTAAATCTTAGGGAGGCCACGTAACCGCAAATGGTGCCCTTGAGGGAATCACGGACAAACCTTTTCATGGGGATCTTACGCCCATTGACCAAAAGATGAATCTCATCCTGTTTCATCTTTTCAGGCAACTGCAAGGTCTCCTCGATAAAATCGCATAGCCTTTCCACCTCTTGGAAATCAAAACGCCTGATGCCCTCTACCTCAAAGTCAGAAACCACTGCGATTACGCCATTGGTCTCATCCTTTAAAAGGTTTTCAGATATGGAAGACCTCGCAACCTCGATTTTTTTTATGTCCTTTGCGTGCTTGAAACCTTCGCAGAGCACCAAGTCGACATGAGGAAAAAGGGACACTGCCAATGCCCAAGGCCCCTGGCCACTGTTGGGCTTGACACAGATTGTTGACGAAGGGGTTACTACCGCCCAGTTCTCCACCCCATCGCTAACATAGAGTGATGTGTCAGAGCCGGGGGTGTCTAGGGGTTTTAGCTCATGTTTGGTGGACTTGATAATTGCTATCTCATAACCCCTCTGCCTCAATATCTGGGCAACCTTCCTGATGAGGGTCGTCTTTCCCGAGTTGTGATAACCAACAAATGCCAGGGCTTGAACCATTTATTTCTCCAAGGTGGTTATTTGTCTCTGTTTTCTTTCCGAAGGAGCTATGTTACTTTTAAAGGATTTTCAGTGCAATAACACTTTTGGCGGCCCACTCCTATGACCTTACCAGTTACCCTAGAACACGAAACCACTGTCATCTCCAAGGATGGCAAAAAATCCCGTACAGAAACGGTTGCCATTGAAACGCCCTTCAAGGTGGCCCTCAATGATGAAACCATCGGGGCCTCCATGGTGTTGCCCACAGGCCTACAAGAGTTTGGTGTGGGCTTTCTCTTTGGACAGGGCTACATACAAACCAAAGAGCAGGTGAAGGAGGTGTATGTATGCCCTGAGGGCAGAATAAGTGTCTATGCAGATGTGGAGACCACTTCTCCCAAGGAGGTAATCATCACCTCCGGGTGTGGAGGCACTGGCAAAATTTCAAGAAGTATGCTGGAGGATGCCTTTGAACCCCTGGCCGAATGCCAGATTAGCCTTGATGAAATAGAAAAGTTTATCCTAGAGGTGCTACACCGATCAGACCTTGGGCTTAAGACCCACTGCATCCACGCCTGTGGTTTTTGGCATGAGGGCCGTCTTGCCGCCTTTTACGAAGATGTTGGCAGGCACAACGCAGTGGACAAGGTCATTGGTGCAATACTCATGGGGAAAATTCCTGCAAAGGGTGCCATCTATACCACGGGCCGACTAACCTCAGACATGGTACTAAAGTGTGCACGCATTGGAATTCCAATAGTAATGTCAAGAACCGCACCTTCATCCCTTGGGCTTGCAATTGCAAAAAGGGCGGGTGTAACCCTTGCAGCCTATGCACGACCCCACCGGGTAAACTGCTTTCACGCCCACGAACGTATTGTCTCCTAGGAATTCCCCTATCCATTAAAAGGGTTGAGCCTCAGCTACCTTCATTTCATGTGCATATTTGCAGGGCCAGATGCCAGAAACTTCTGCCTCGGCTGTTGCCAGTTTGCCCAGATGCCAAAAATGTTTATATGATGGATGAAGGGAAACAAGAATTTTTATTGGTACTTCGATGAACCACTTTTAATCTCTCGCTCAGGACCTTAGCCAATGGTTAACAAGGCCACATCCATCAGACCTCGCCATGTAAACTGCATTGGCATCGATGACATGCCCTTTGATAGAAATCACCAGGGCCAGGTGGGCATCGTGGGGGCGGTGTTCGCTGGTCTCAGGTTGGACGGAATGGTTATTGGGGCAGTAGAAAAGGATGGAACCGATGCAGCCAGGCGGATAGTTGAGTTGATTGGTACATCCAAATTCTACCAACACTGCAATCTAATAATGCTCCAGGGAATCTGCCTGGCTGGATTCAACGTAGTTGATGCCATGGAAATCCACATTGCCCTTAAGAGGCCGGTTCTTGTTGTATCGCGAAGGCCTCCTGACTATGAGGCCATGAAAAGGGCTCTGGTAGAAAAAATACCCAATGGAAAGGCAAAGTGGAAAATAATTGAATCACTGGGGCCCATGGAACCGTGTGAAAATTGTTTTATTCAAAGGGTTGGGCTAGAAAGAGAAGAGGCGGAAAATATTGTTCGGTTCTTCTGCGCAAATGGGAATATTCCCGAACCCCTAAGGGTCGCACACATTGTTGCTGGGGCCATTGGCCGAGGCTGCAGCAGGGGCCGTGTGTGAAAGTGGTACCACGCCCCCCTTTAAAAAAACTTTAAATTTTAAAAAAAATTTTTTCTTGTTTGTGAAGCCTATTAAAAGATTCAAGCCTTACTGTTTTAACTTTTTTTCCTCTTTCTCAATTTCTTTTAATTTTTTCTTATAATACTTGAGACACTGCTTAATAAACTTTTGCTGCCCCTTTTTAGATGTGAGATTTTCCCGTTCTACCGGAGCATCCCAGCAGGCCAAAAGGATAAGTTTTATGGGTAGATTCATGTCCATGAGACAACTAATCTTGCTCTCATAATATTCCTTTTGAACTTGGAGCTTTATCCGTTTGTTCTTTGTTACAGCTGTGACAGGCGTTTCTCTTTTGGTTGTAGCTAGGTTCATTTTTCCACCCACCTTTAGTCAAAATAAAGTGTACTCGATACCATGCAATTTGATTGCCAACTTTCACGTCATAAAAGCACCAAAAATTAGTAAATAATCCATTAGTTAGAACCGATAAAACATACAAAAGAGAACTTTTTTCCTATTTAGGAAATTCTTTTCTTATAAAAAAATGAAAAAAAATGTAGCAGTCATTGATCTTCACACCCAGCGCAGAAAAAAGGAAATTATCGCCAAGATAAAGCGAATTCCTCCTCTTCCAGCAGCGGCTCAAGAGGTGCTTTCCATTGTTGCTGAAAACCCCAGGGACATACGTCGCCTGGAACAGGTGATAATGCACGACCCTTCCCTTTCATCCCAACTTCTAAAGGTGGCAAATTGTGCAGCCTACTATCCTGCAAGCCGAATAAACACAGTTCACAGGGCCATAGTCTTTCT
>JAADCZ010000070.1 GCA_013154175.1 Thermodesulfobacteriota bacterium | reverse complement strand
TTGAGTATGTGCTGTCAGAATTAGGTGAAACAGAACATACCTTTTCTGATTTAAGCACTGAGGACCTGCAACGCCTTTTCAGCGCCATAGGACAGGATGCACCGCCTGTTCCTGTTGCCGGGAACCAGAACAATACGTTGGCGACATTGATTGACAGACTGGAGCGCAAGACCACTGCTCCTGAAAAAACCGTTGTTCTGGATCGATCCGCCGCTGCACTGGCCCAGTTAAATACCGAGCTTTTGGCCAAACTCGTTACGAGCCTGCCCGATGCAACTATTTCAGCCTCTCTTCTTGAAAAAACAGTCAAAAAACTGGAACCGCACCGTCTGGAAAGCCTGCTTCTGCAAATAACAAATAATATGCAGCAAGCTGGTGCAGACAACACTGTCCTTGACCAGACATTGAACAAAATTGCCATAACAGAAGAGGTGGAGAGAACAAAGGACAGAATATATGTTGCCCGTTCCCTGATCGATCTGGAAGAGAATCCCACGCCTCCAGATCTATTACCGACCCTGCAACAGCCGGACAGGGCAGCTCCGGTCCTGGTTACGGCCATGCGGCAGATTGCCAGCCGTCCCGAAGAAAGGGGTAAATTCACACCACTGCTCAATCGGTATGAAAAAGAACTGGAACCGACAGTCTACAACCAGGTGGCCAGAAAGGCAGGTTCCCGGGTTGCAACTCTGGACGAGGAAGAACTGGGCCGAATACTGGTCCAGCGCTTCAAGGGGATTTTCGGCAAACAGCTGTATTCGACAGTGATTACTCAGCTCTCCGATGAAAAGTTTGAAAAAATCGCTGAGGCATTAAATCTTATTGCCCAGAGGAAGCTGGATACGCCCCTTGCTGCCCTGGATCAAAAAGAGCTCGAAGACGCTTACCAGAGACTCATGCAAACTGTGCGCGGTGAAAAGTTACGCGCCATTCTGGCCCTGCACCAAAACTATACAAATCAACAACAGAAAATCTCGCAGGAGCAGATCAGGGAAAACATCAGACTCTTACTGGATGGAGAATTGAGGGTACTGACAGATGACCTTTTCCTGCAGACCCTGCCCTCCAACATCAAAAAACTCATCAAAAAAGGGAAATTTGAGGCAGTTGACCTGCTGCTCACAAAAATGGTCACGGGGCTGCGCACGGATGACATGGCCATCCGGAGAGGCAGTGCCGAAGCCCTTGGTCGGGCCACCTCGGTACTGGTTCAGACAGAACAGTGGTCACGGCTGGACAAATTGATCCCGGCCCTGGTTCAGGCCCTTCCCTTTATGGAAGATCTGCAGGCCGCCTTTCAGGCTCTCAATGCCCTGGAAAAACTCACCCGGCACCATATCATCGAACGGGAATACAACAGGGCTGTCAACGCCCTTGATCCACTCTTTGATCTCACTGTTTATGCTGATGACCGAACAGCCAATCTGGCCAAACAGGCCCAGAACTGCCTGGACCGGCTGGCAGACGCCTCATTGCTTGATCCACTCCTTGAAAATATTCAAGCCAAGAACAGTGATCACGAAAGCAGCCAATATCTCATTTCCCGCATGGGCGCCGGCGCAGCCAATTTTCTCCTGAGCCGACTGGGTAAAAGCGAGATTCGCGAGGAACGGGAACTGCTCCTCAAACTCATTGAAGAAATTGGGAAGCCGGCCCGCAATGCCCTTCTTCTCCTGCTGGAACAGGATGCACCCTGGTACATTACCCGCAATATTATTCGTCTGTTCCGTCGCATCGGTGATCCAGACTGTTTTACCACCCTGGCACCCTATATTCACCATGAGGATATCCGGGTCCAGCGCGAAGTGGTCCAAACCCTGGGCCTGATAGGTGGTCTGTCCAGGAAACAATTTTTTCTTCAGGAACTGCCCCGGGCCTCACTGGAACTGCAACCCCTCATAGTCCGCCAGCTTGGCAAAGTCCATGACGAAGGCGTGGTTCTGCCACTGACCGACCTGCTTGCCGCCTCGGCTGGACCACCTCACCATGAAAAAGAACAGCTCCAGACCGAAATCTGCATAGCCCTGGCCCGACTTCGTTCTAAAAAGGCAATTCCTGGCCTGAAAAAGGTGGTCGAGACCAAAAACATACCCGGGCTCAATGACTATGCTCCCTCTGTTATTGCCGCTGCTGAAAGTGCTCTCCATGCTCTGGAAGGAGAGGAATCCATCCTGGAAGAAAATGATCAGGATACCATGCAGGCCCAGTTATTACGGAAACACGATCCGTTGGCAGAACGGGAAGCAGCCATCTTCAGAAAAGCTGCCCGGGGAAAAACCGAGGAAGCCAAGCAGGAACTGTATGATCTGGTTATAGAGTGCGCCAAAAACAAGGATTTTGCCAATGCGGAACGGTTACGCGAGCGTATCTATGAAATAGATCCCATGGCCCTGACCGAAATTATCCGTACCGGTGAATTCATCGAAAAGGAAAAAACCGGCTCCATCAGCCCCAATCAACTGGAAACCTGGTCCGAACTCCTGGAACTCCTCGACCCAACTGAATTTTCGGCCATCTACCATGAACTTGAAGAGCGAAGTTACGAGGCTGAAGAGATCATTGTTCACCAGGGCGATAAAAACGATGAACTTTTTTTCATCAACCAGGGCACCATCAAAATTTCGTATAATAAGGACGGCCGTGAAATTTTTGTCTCCACCCTTTTACGGGGACAGATTATCGGAGAAAACTTTTTTGACGCCTCCTTCTGGACTGTTACGCTCACAGCCCTGACTCCTGTGAATGTGTCGGTGTTAAAATCTGACAGTTTTCACCGCTGGCAGGAGGCCTATCCCGGCCTGGAAGGCAAGCTGCAGAGTTTTTACAACAAGTGCAACACCACCTGCCAACTCCTGCGGAAAAAGGGACTGGACCGAAGACAGTATGAACGGATACAGCTTTCTCGTAAAATCAATATACAACTCCTGGATAACAGAGAACGTCCCATTGGCAGAAAATTTCGCGGAGAGCTGGCCGACATATCAAAGGGTGGACTTTCCTACCTGATCAGAATATCCAAGAAGGAAAATACCCGCCTCCTCCTTGGCCGAACCATGCAGGTCACCATTCCAATCAGCGCAGAACCCGGGCATATTGTTATCACAGGGCTGGCCATAGGTGTGCAACCCTATGATCTCCTGGCAAGCGATTTTTCCGTTCATCTCAGATTTCCGGAACCGCTTGATCAGAAAACCATGCAGAGAATCCTCGGGTAGGAGAGCGGGGAACATGAATCCAAAGCATGGCACGGCTTAATGTACGGGCGGATTCAAGACATGGCAGCCAGGCAGAGTTGAAGGTTATTCTTTCCCGCAACACGTTGCCGCTGCTGTAAACATTCCCTGCTTAAGAAAAATCAAACTCCGGTTCCCAGACCAGAGCCAGTTCAACATCAAAGATATCACTGCGGCGAGGCGTGAGGGAAAAGGTTTCCGCAGGATAGTGTTCTGGAGCGTACTGTTCATCAAGACGGGACATCTCCTCCTGCAATTCCAGGGCAAGGGTTTGTAACTCCTGTTCAAGACGGGCTATCTCCTGCTCAACCCGTTCCACATCTCCCTTCTCTTTGATCAACCTGCCAGCACTACGCACGCCGCGCGCAGAACGGCTGATACTGGTCACGGAAACACCTTTTCTGCCGAACAGGGCACCAAACAGGGCTACGCCAAAGGAAAGCGCTGTATCCACGCCACGGGCCTTCACATCTCCCTTTTCCTTTTCCAGCCTGGCCATGGCCTTTTCCAGGCGAACCTGGAGCTGATACTGTTTTTTTGCATAGCGCTGCTCGATCTTTCGCTGGGCAGCTTCTTTTTTGTCGCGCAGCAGGGTTGCCCTTCGTTGATACAATTGCTCTTCACTCTCACCAGGCCGCGCTTCAAGTTTCAGCTTTGGAATGCGCAGCAGTTCCAGCTTCCTGTTATGGTACAGGT